>JAGIAK010000124.1:0-7368 GCA_017744855.1 Microbacterium sp. | reverse complement strand
GTGCTGTCCGAAGCGGTCCCCCTCGCGTGAGGAGAGCAGTCGACTGAGCGGTTCGTGGTGCGCGGCGAGCACGCTCATGCCGAGCTCTGGCACGGCGCGCAGCACCGGCCAGGTCTTGGAGGTGCGGGCCGCGCTGATCGCGACGAGCGCGGGCTCCAGGGAGATCGAGGTGAAGGAGTTGACAGCCATACCCACGGGCTGCCCGTCGACCTCGGCCGCGAGCGCGACCACGCCGGTCGGGTAGATGGAGAAGGCCCGACGGAGGGCGAGGTCGCGGGGCAGGACTTCGGGGACCGCAGTCGTCATTTCGGGTTCCTTTCATTAGTCAACTTTGACTAGTTTGAATCATACGGAGTTTTGACCATGCAAACAACCCGGAATCGGCATGCCGAGCCGTTAGCATGAGGGACATGTCGACCACCCGCCTCGTCGTCCTCGGCGCCGTGAAGCAGTTCCAGCCCGTGCACGGCTACTTCCTCCGCCGTGAGCTCATGACCTGGCATGTCGACGAGTGGGCGCACATCCAGCCGGGGTCGATCTACAACGCGCTGCGCGCGCTCGAGGTCGACGGCTACGTAGCCGAGAGCGGAACCGAGACCGAGGGCAAGCGCCCCGCCCGCACCACCTACCGCATCACGCCGGCCGGGGAGGTGGAGCTGCAGCGGATGCTGCGCGAGAACCTGTGGAACGTCGCGCCGTTCGACACGCAGGCCATCATGACGATCGCCTCGTTCATGTTCGTGCTCAGCCGCCAAGAGGTCATCGCGGGCCTCGAGCACCGCCTCAGCAAGAGCGACGCCATCATCACGGCGAACGGCTTCAACGTGCAGGACACGCTGCGCTCCGAGACCACCCCGAAGTACGTGCGGGAGATCTTCGACCTCTCCACCGCGCGGCTCACCGCCGAGAAGCAGTGGCTGCTCGACCTCATCGAGCGGCTGCGGCAGGGCGAGTACGTGTTCGCCGGCGAGGTTCCCGTCGAGGAGGAGTCTGGGGCCCCCTCCCCGACGGAGTAGGGCGCTTCAGCGCGTCGCGACCAGTGCTCGTCAGCGCGTCGCGACCATGGTTCGCAGCGCCTCGGGAGTGAGGGCCGGGGTGTTCGCCCCCTGGTGCTGCGCGACGATCGCGCCGGCGGCGGACGCGGTGACGAGCGCGTCCTCGATGGGGGCGCCAGCGGCCAGCGTCGCCGCTAGCGCGCCGCAGAAGGCATCGCCCGCTCCCGTCGTGTCGACGGGGACGATGGAGAAGGCCGGCACGTGCGCGACCTCGGCTCCGCGGCGGTGCAGCTCGACGCCATCGGCGCCGCGCGTGAGCACCACGATGGCGGCGCCGGCCGCGTGCAGCGCGTCGACGCCGCCGAGCTCTTCGCACTCGGTCTCGTTGACGATGAGCACGTCGACGTCTCCGAGCAGGTCGAGCGCCCGCGCCGCGGCGGGCGCGGCGTTCAGCAGGGTGAGCGCGCCCGCGACGCGAGCGGCTCGCAGCGCGGCGGCCACGCTCGCGGCCGGCACCTCCAGCTGCGCGAGCACCACGGCGGCTCCCGCGACGTCGGCCGCGGCATCCTCCGCCGCGAGCTCGGCGTTCGCTCCGGCGGCGACCACGATGCTGTTGTCGCCGCCCTCGAGGGCGAAGACGTGGGCGACGCCGGTGGGCGCGGCATCCGTCCTGCGCACGAGACCGTCGACACCGGCATCCGTCAGCGTCCGCTGCAGCAGATCGCCCGCCTCATCAGCGCCGACCACGCCGCAGAACCGCGTCGGAGCGCCGCTGCGCGCAGACGCGACGGCCTGGTTGAGGCCCTTGCCGCCGGGGAATCGGCCGGCCGCCCTGCCGAGCAGCGTCTCGCCGACGCGCGGGGGGCGCGCCACCTCGACCACGAGGTCGAGGTTCGCGCTCCCCACGACGGCGACGCCGGAGAGGCGTTCAGACACGCGACAGCGACCGGCGGTACGACGAACCGGTGTGCGAGTCGGCCAGGGCCGGGGTCGGGGTGCCCATCAGGCGCTCGCGCAGCGACTGCGGCTCGTCGGACGGCTCCGCGATCGCGCCGCGCTCCTTGAGGATCGGCAGCACGTGCTCGATGAAGTCCACGGTCGACGCCGGCGGGATCACCGGAGCGAACAGGAACCCGTCGAGGTCTGCGCCGTCGGCGAGCTCGATCATGCGGTCGGCCACCTGCTCCGGGGTGCCGACGAGCGGGCGCGCGCCCACGCCGTGCGCGTGCCAGTCGCCCAGCACGTCGCCGACGGTCTTGTCGGCGAAGCGCGCGACCTGGGTCTGCGACAGCTCGGTGCTCAGTGCGGACATCGGCGTCTCGGGTGCGTACGCCGACAGGTCGAGGCCGGTGAACCAGGCGTAGGACGCCACGGTGACCTCGGGGTTCTGCGCGTCGGCGACCTCGGCGTACTTGCGGCGGGCCTCCTCCTCCGTGCTGCCCACGACGGCGGCGAACGCCGACATGATCTTCACCTCGTTCGCGGCGCGGCCGTTCTTCACGGCCTCCTCGCGAATCGCAGTGGAGTGCCCGCGGAGCTGCTCGACCGAGCCGCTGCCGACGAAGATCGCCTCGCCGTGCTTGCCGCCGAACTCGCGGCCGGCCGGGGAGGCGCCGGCCTGGAACAGCACCGGCGTGCCCTGCGGCGAGCGCGAGGTGTTGCCGTAGCCGTGCGAGCGGAAGTAGGGGCCGTCGTGCGAGATGCGGTGCACCTTGGCCGGGTCGGCGAAGCGGCCGGACTTGTCGCGCTCCAGGGCGCCCTCGTCCCACGCCTGCTCCCACAGCTTGTAGACGACCTGCATGAAGTCGTCGGCCATGAGGTAGCGCTCGTCGTGACCGACCATCGGCACGCCGAAGCCCTGCACGGCGGTGTCGGCGGTGCCGGTGGTGACGACGTTCCAGCCGATGCGTCCGCCGGAGAGGATGTCGAGGGTCGCCATGCGGCGCGCGAACGCGTACGGGGGCTCGAGCAGCGTGGAGCCGGTGGCGACCAGGCCCAGACGCGTGGTCTCGGGGATGAGCGCACCGAGGATGATGGCGGGGTCGAGACGCGGCAGGTCGAGCCCCTCGACGGAGCAGATGTCGGGGCGCTGACCCGCCACGTCGGCCCAGCCCCACGCGTCGGCGAGGAACAGGAAGTCGAAGCCCGCGTCCTCGACCATGCGCGCGGTGTCGCGCCAGTAGTCGAGCTTGTCGAACAGGTAGCGCTTGTTGTCGGGGTGGCGCCAGGTCGCGGTGCCGGAGTCGTTGGCCTGGGCGTTCTCGAAGAGGCCGAGGCGCAGCTGCTTGACGGTCATGGGCGTGCCTTCCTTGTGGGTGGTTTTCCGGTCGTGAAGTGGTTTCCGGGCATGCCGGGGGAACCGGGGGCGCACGTCCGCCCCCGGATCCGGTGTCGTCCGCGTCAGCCCTTCGCGGTGACCTCGCCTGCGCTCCACCACAGCACGCGCTTGCGCACGACCGCGAGGAGCACGATCAGGAGCACGCCGAGCAGGCAGAGCAGGGCGATGCTGGCCCAGGTGACGGGCAGGTTGGCCTGCGCCGCGGAGGTGGTGACGAGCGAGCCGAGCCCCGCCTGCTGACCGGCCGCCACGAACTCGGCGACGGCCGCACCGACCACGGCGAGAGGGAGCGCGATGCGGAGCCCGGCGAACACGTAAGGCATGCTGCCGGGGAAGCGCAGCTCGCGGAAGATCTCCCAGCGGCTGGCGTGCAGCGTCTTGAAGACGTCGAGCGCGCGCTGGTCCACGTCACGGAGTCCTGCCAACGAGTTCACCAGCATCGGGAAGAAGACGACGAGCCCTGTGACGATGAACTTCGGCACCATGCCGAAGCCGAACGCCACGACGAGTGCCGGGGCGATGGCGACGATCGGCGTCACCATCACGATGATCACGAGCGGCATCACGGCCCGCTCGATGATCTGGAACTCCGCCATCACCACGGCCAGCAGGAATCCGGCGAGGATGCCGGCGGAGGCGCCGACGACCACTTCGAGCAGGGTGACGAGGAAGTTCGACCAGTACATGCCGGCATCCTCGACGAGCGTCGCGCCGATGTCGCCGAGGGCCGGCAGCACGTACGGGTTCGTCCAGGCCACGACCTGCCACAGCGCCGCAGCCACGGCGAACGTGATCAGGGTCGGCAGCCAGGACCCCCAGCGCAGCCACGACGGGATGCCGCGGCGCGGGGAGCCGGCGAGTCGGGCGGTGGCGAGGGTCGCCGTGGTGTCGCGGATCGTCATCTCAGACATGCGCCTTCTCCGTCTGCGCGCGCAGCGCACTGCGCACGACGCCTTCCAGGTCACGGAACTCGTCCGTCGCGTACACGTCCTCCGTGCGGGGACGCGGCAGGTTCACGTCGATCACCTCGGCGATGCGACCGGGGTGGGCGGCCATGACCACGATGCGATCGGAGAGCATGATCGCCTCGGGCACCGAGTGGGTGACGAACATGACGGCCTTGCGGTTCGACTGCCAGAAGTCCAGCAACGCGATGCGCTGCAGGTCGCGGTTCATCTCGTCGAGCGCCGAGAACGGCTCGTCCATCAGCATGATGGCCGGGTCGAACACGAACGCCCTGGCGATGGCCGCGCGCTGCTGCATGCCGCCGGACAGCTGCCCCGGGTACTTCTTGAGGGCGTGCCCGAGGCCGAAGGTCGACAGCAGCTCCCCCGCGTCGCGGAGGGTGCGCCCGGAGTTCGCGCCGCGGTTGACGCGCACCGGCAGCTCGACGTTCTCGCGCACGGTCTTCCACGGCAGCAGAGCCGGGGACTGCGGCACGAGGCCGATCTTCTTGTCACGGGATGCCGCGCTGACGCTCTCCCCGTCGATGGTGACGCTGCCGGAGTCGGCGTCGATGAGGCCGGCGACGACCTTGAGCAGCGTCGACTTGCCGCATCCGCTCGGTCCGATGACCGAGACGAACTCGCCCATGCCGATCGTGAGGCTCACGTCGTCGAGCACGGTGACCCGTGCGCCGTCGACGCCGAAGGACTTGGTGACGTTGCGGACCTCGACGCCCGCCCCCTGCGAGACCGACATCACTTCGCCGGCCAGATCAGGGTGTCGCCGTCGTAGAGGTCAGCGACGAGGTCGACGTCCATCATGTCGGCGATCTTCGGGAGGCTCTTCACGTCGCCGTACTTCTGCACGAGCTCGTACTCGGGCTTCCACATGGCCTCGGTCTGCACGCCGGGGTGTCCGCCCGTGCTGGTGCGCACCCACTCGGACTCCACGGCCCAGGTGCGGGCGAGCTGGTCGCGCGGGAAGGCGGCGCCCTGGTTGTTGTCCTCGGCGAGCTTTGCGAGCTTGTCGATGCAGGCGTCGGACTCGTCGAGGCAGTACTGCAGGGCCTTGAGGCTCGCGCGCATGAAGTCGGCGGCGACCTCGCGGTGCTCCTTGAGGAAGCGCGAGTTCACCTCCATCACGTTGTACGTGCCCTCCACGCCCTCGTCGGCGGGCAGGAACTCGCTGAACGGCAGGTCCTGCGCCTTGAGCGACTGCGGCTGGTTGGAGGCGTAGCCGACGATGGCGTCGACCTGCTCGCGCACGACGACGGTGGGGTCGTAGTTGGTCATCTTGACCATCTCGACCTTGGAGACGTCGACGCCCGCGTTGTCGAGCATGGCCGAGGCGATCGGCGTGAGGTTGATGAAGTAGCCCAGTGATCCGCCCTCGAGGTCCTTGAGGCTCTTCAGCTTCTCGTTGCCGAAGATGGAGAACGGCGAGGTCGTGCCGTAGGTGGCGACCGCGGTGAGGTTCTTGCTGTTCGCGGCGGCGAGCATCACATCGGATGCCGAGCCCAGCGCGGTGAACTGCGCCTGACCGGAGGCGACGAGCTGCTGTCCGTTCGCGCCGGAGGCGTTGATCTCGACGTCGAGGCAGAGGTCGTCGAAGTAGCCGAGCTCCTTCGCGAGGAAGACGTCGAGCTGGCCGGCGCTGGCGGAGTAGCCGTAGCCGGAGATGTACGTGATGGTGCCCGCATCCTGGTTCCGCTTGCAGCTGTCGGCGTCGACCGCTGCATTCGGGTTGGCGGTATCGCCACCAGCGGTCTGCGCGGAGCATGCTCCGAGCGTCAGCGTGGCGGCGAGAACGCACGTCAGGGTGGCGGCGATGCGGATTCGGGTTACCGCAGAGGAAGTTGCCATGAGAGTCCCTTCTCGGCCGTTCGTCGTTGAGTGGCTCGTTGAAAGTAACATAGTCAAGATTGACTAAGCAAGAACAAACTACTTCTTGACGAACTTGTGACCGACGAGGCGGAGCACACCTGCATTCCGGTACTCAGTTCGCGCATCACGCCGCCGCAACCGCGGTGCCCGCTTAGGCTTGTGCCCACATATGAGGTCAGAGCGTCTTCGCCTGCGACCTCCGACGATCCGACGGATGCTGGGGGGCACTCACCGTGAGCGACGTGGCGCTGTTCTACGACGACCTGCAGGAATCGGCTGCCGACTTCATGACGGCGGAGTCCGCTCTCGTCGTCGACACGGCGGACCTCTCCGGTGACGACCCGGGTGTCGCCGCGCCGATCGGGCGCTACCAGCTGAAGACGGGGATGGACCGCGGCATGGACGAGCTGCACACGGCGTCCGCCGACGGTGGAGCGACCGCATCCGATCTGGCGGCCGCGGTCTCGAACATCTCGTCGGCCTTCTCATCGCTCGACGACGAGCTGTCGGGCACGGGCACCCCGTGAGCCTGGTGTCGCCGGGGCGGGGATTTCCGTTGGAGCGGATCACGGGTGATGTCGGGGAGATGTCGCGGTGGGTGGACCGGTTCGATCGGGCGGGTGCGCATCTGGGGCTGCTGCGGGGAGCGTCGGCCCGTGCGACCGGCCTTCCGGGAATGGGGAAGGCGATCACGGCGGTGCGGGCGGACGCCGTCGAGGCGATGGTGTGGGCAGGGCAGAAGGTCGCACTGGCGCAGCGGTTGTCGCAGGTCTTGTCGGCGTATGCGCGGGCGCATGACGAGCACGCGTCGAGGGCGAACGCGCTGATCGAGGAGATCGAGACCGCGCACGCGCACTGGGTCGGCCTGGACGAGGCGGCTGACCGGGCAGGACGGGGCGCGTTGGCCGCGTCGCGCGGCGATGACACCGCGGCGTTGCACGAGGCGGAGGATGCGGCAGCGGACGCGATCGCGCTGCGGAAACGGGCCGAGGAAGACCTGGACGAGCTGTGGCGCCGGTACGAGTTCCACTTCGGGAAGTGGGATGAGGCCTACGACGCCGCCGTGCGGGCCCTGGTGGACGGGCAGGATGCGCCGGGGATGACGCGGGAGTCGAGCGATCTGCTCGACGACCTTCTCTCTGCGGACACCGCGGCAGCGGTGCTGGCGTTGTGGCTCGCGCACCCGGAACTTCACGAGGAACTGCTC
>JAGIAK010000123.1 GCA_017744855.1 Microbacterium sp. | reverse complement strand
GTCGCAGGCGCTCATCCGCCGACTGCCCGAGAACGGCCGCATCACCGGAGGGGCGATCCGCTTCGCCGGCACCGACCTCGTGCGTCTGCCGGAGCGCGCACTGCGCAAGATCCGCGGCGCGCAGATCGGCTTCGTGCCGCAGGACCCCGGCTCCTCGCTCAACCCCCTCATGCGGGTGGGCGAGCAGATCGCGGAGACCCTGCGCATCCACAAGCGGATGCCGAGAGCAGCGGCGGCCGCCCGCGCCGTCGAGATCCTCGACGAGGTCGGCATCCCCGATCCGGCGCTGCGCGCCACCCAGTACCCGCACGAGCTGTCGGGAGGGCTCCGCCAGCGTGCGCTGATCGGCATCGCGTGGGCGTGCGGCCCGAAGTTCGTGATCGCCGACGAGCCCACCAGCGCGCTCGACGTCACGGTGCAGCGACACGTGCTCGACCAGCTCGACCAGCTCGTCGAGGAGCACGGCACCGCGGTGCTGCTGATCACGCACGACCTCGCCGTCGCGGCCGACCGCGCCGACGAGATCATCGTGATGTACCAGGGCGAGATCGTGGAGCGCGGCGCGACCGCCGACGTGCTGCGCGCCCCGACGCACGAGTACACGCAGCGGCTCGTCGCCGCGGCCCCGGGACTGCGCGAGGGGCGGCTGGCCCCGCAGGCACGCGACGGCGAGGAGAGCGCCCTGTTCTCCGGGTTCCGGGAGCGCGCCTCCGGGCAGCGGGCCACGGGCGACACGATCCTCGAGGTCACGGGGCTGCAGAAGACCTACGGCGTGCGCGGCGGGTCCTTCCGGGCGGCCGAGGACGTCTCCTTCGCGGTGCCGCGCGGTCAGACCCTGTCGATCGTCGGCGAGTCCGGCTCGGGCAAGACCACCAGCGCGCGGATCGCCGCCCGTCTGGTGCAGCCGGACGCCGGCACGATCCTGCTCGACGGCGCCGACATCACGCGCACGTCGGGCGAGGCGCTGCGGCAGCTCCGCCGCCGGATGCAGGTCGTGTATCAGAACCCCTTCGGCTCGCTCGACCCGCGGATGACCGTGGAGCGCATCGTCGCGGAGCCGCTGCGGTCGTTCGGCATCGGCGATCGTGCGTCGCAGCGGACGCTCGTGCGCGAGCTGCTCGAACGGGTGCGGCTGTCGCCCGATCTCGCCACGCGGCGGCCGATGGAGCTGTCGGGCGGGCAGCGGCAGCGCGTCGCGATCGCCAGGGCGCTCGCGATCGGCCCTGAGCTGATGATCCTCGACGAGCCGGTGTCGGCGCTCGACGTCTCTGTACAGGAGCAGATCCTGCAGCTGCTCGTCGACCTGCAGGCGGAGTTCGGGCTGAGCTATCTCTTCATCTCGCACGACCTGGGCGTGGTGCGGCAGATCTCCGACCGCATCGTGGTGATGCAGAAGGGGCGCGTGGTCGAGAGCGGAGACGCCGCGCAGGTGCTGGAGCATCCGCAGGACGATTACACGCGCGAGCTCATCGCGGCGATCCCCGGGAGCCACGCTTCGGCGTAGACGGCGCAGGAGTTCTCACGATCCGCAGGAGACATCACGGCATCCGCTCCTGCGGATCGTGCGATCTCCTTCGAACCGGTTCTCCACCCCGCAACCCCCTCCCCGGCGTGGGACCCCCGGCGTACCCTGAGCGCGTGGACGGGTTCGCGGCGGTCGACTTCGGGTTCGCCCGCGAGGTTCTGCAGCGGGGCGTCGCGGCGCTGTACCTCGTGGCGTTCGTGTCGACGCTGAACCAGTTCCGCCCGCTGCTCGGCGAGCACGGACTGCTGCCTGCGCCCGCGCTGCTCGAGTGGGTGGCGGCTCGCGAGTCGCGGAAGCGGATGCTGAACCCGACGCTGTTCCGCCGCATCCGCTACACCGACCGGCGGCTGGTCGCACTGTGCTGGTGCGGCATCGCCGTCTCGGCATCCGTCGTCGTCGGCCTGCCCCAGCTCGGGCCGCCGTGGGTGCCGATGCTCTGCTTTCTGGCGCTCTGGTCCGGGTACCTGTCGATCGTCAGCATCGGGCAGACGTTCTACGGCTTCGGGTGGGAGATGCTGCTCGTCGAGGTGGGCCTCCTCGCCGCGTTCCTCGGCTCGCACGACCAGCCTCCGCCCACGGTCGTGATCGTGCTGTTCTGGTGGCTGCTGTTCCGGCTGGAGTTCGGCGCCGGCATGATCAAGATCCGCGGAGGGCGGGAGTGGCGCGACCTCACCGCGCTCATGTACCACCACGAGACGCAGCCGATGCCCGGACCGCTCAGCCGACAGGCGCACCTGCTGCCGCGGTGGTTCCACAGGGGAGAGGTGCTCGGCAACCATTTCGCCCAGCTGATCGTGCCGTTCTTCCTGTTCGCGCCGCTCCTGTCGCTGTGGGTGCCGGGTCCGGCTCCGCAGATCGTGGGGACGATCGCAGCGGCCATCGTGATCGCGACGCAGACCTGGCTCGTGCTCACGGGCAACTTCGCCTGGCTGAACGGGGCGACCATCGTCATCGCGTTCTCCGCCATCTCGGTCCCCGGCGTCGGCGCACCGTCGACGCGCGGCGCCGAGTGGCCCGGCCTTCCGCTGTACTGGTTCGCGATGACGAGCGCTGTCGGCATCCTCTACCTCGTGCTGAGCTGGCCCGCGCTGCGCAACCTCTTCGCCCGACGTCAGCTCATGAATGCGAGCTTCAACCGCTGGCAGATCGCGAACGCCTACGGCGCCTTCGGCACGGTCACGAAGGAGCGCGTCGAGATCGTCGTCGAGGGCTCGGTCGACGAGGAGGGCGACGAGTGGCGCGAGTACGAGTTCAGAGGCAAGCCGGGCGACGTGCGCCGGACGCCGCGGCAGTTCGCCCCGTACCACCTGCGGCTCGACTGGCTGATGTGGTTCCTGCCGCTGGGCCGGTCGCTGGACGACTGGTTCACGGCGTTCCTCGTGCGCCTGCTCGAGGCGGACGCCCCCACCCTGGCGCTGCTGCGGCTCGACCCCTTCTCGGGCGAGCGGCCACGTTGGGTGCGGGCGGTGTCCTACCGGTACCGGTTCTCGACCCGCGCGGAGTTCCGCGCCGATGGCGTGCGCTGGGTGCGCTCGGAGCGGCGCGTGATCCTCGGGCCGTTCGGGCTGCGGTGACCGCGAGCGCGGCGAAACGCCCCGGCCGGGGGAGTCCCCGGACGGAGCGTTCCGTCTCACTCGGTGAGGTCAACTGATCTTCTTGCGGTAGGCGATGATCGCGAACACGTAGCCGACCACGAGGATGCCGACGCACCACGCCAGTGCCACCCAGATGTCGGTGCCCACGGGCTTCTCGGCGAACAGCGCCTGGATCGTGTTCACGATCGAGGTCACCGGCTGGTTCTCGGCGAACCAGCGCACCGGCCCCGGCATCGTGTCGGTGGGCACGAAGGCCGAGCTGATGAACGGCAGGAAGATGAGCGGGTAGGAGAATGCGCTCGCCCCGTCGGTGGTCTTCGCGCTGAGTCCGGCGATGATCGCCAGCCAGGTGAGGGCCAGGGTGAACAGCAGCAGGATGCCGATCACGCCGAGCCACGCGAGCACGCTCGCCCCGGTGCGGAACCCCATGAGGAACCCGACGGCGAAGATGATCGCCAGGGTGATCGCGTTCGCGACGAGCGAGGTGAGCACGTGGGCCCACAGCACGCTCGACCGGGCGATCGGCATGGAGTGGAACCGCTCGAAGATGCCCGACTGCATGTCGGTGAACAGCCGGAACGCCGTGTAGGCGATGCCGGAGGCGATGGCGATCAGCAGGATGCCGGGCAGCAGGTAGTTCACGTAGTTCTCGGAGCCGGTGCTCTGCTTGAGGGCGCCGCCGAAGACGTACACGAACAGCAGCATCAGCGCGATCGGGGTGACCGCCGTGGTGATGATGGTGTCGGCGCTGCGGAAGATGTGCCGCAGGGACCGGCCGGTGAGGGTCGCCGTGTCTGCGGCGAAGTGGGTGCTCATGCTGCGTCCTCCTTCTGTGCGGCCGACGGGCCGATGAGGGTGAGGAAGATCTCCTCCAGGGTGGGCTGCTTCTCGACGTACTCGACCTTCGCCGCAGGGAGCAGCGCCTTGAGCTCGGCGAGGGTGCCGTTCGCGATGATGCGGCCCTCGTGCAGGATCGCGATGCGGTCGGCGAGCTGCTCGGCCTCGTCGAGGTACTGCGTGGTGAGCAGCACCGTGGTGCCGGAGCCCGCGAGCTTCTTCACGACGTCCCACACCTCGATGCGGGCCTCGGGGTCGAGGCCGGTGGTCGGCTCGTCGAGGTAGATGACCTCGGGGTCGCCGACGAGGCTCATGGCGATGTCGAGCCTGCGTCGCATGCCGCCGGAATACGTGCCGACCTTGCGGCCGCCGGCATCCGTCAGGCGGAACGTCGCGAGCAGCCGGTCGGCGACCTCGCCGGGGTTCGCCAGGTGGCGCAGCTTCGCGACGAGCACGAGGTTCTCGCGTCCGGTGAGGATCTCGTCGACGGCGGCGAACTGCCCGGTGAGGCTGATCGCCTCGCGCACCTTCAGCGGGTCCGTCGCGACATCGTGACCCTGCACGGTCGCGGTGCCGGCATCCGCCTTCAGCAGCGTGGAGAGGATGCGGACCATCGTGGTCTTGCCGGCACCGTTCGAGCCGAGCAGGGCGAAGATGGATCCCTTCTCCACCTCGAAGTCGACGCCGCGCAGCACGCGCAGGTCCTTGTAGGACTTCTCGATGCCCCTGACGCTGATCGCCGTGCTCATGATCGACCCTCCTTCTTCTTCGCGTCGTCGACGGCCTTGATGAGCTTGGCGCGCTCCTTGTCGATCCATCGCGTGCCGCCGTACGCCTGGGCGTAGGTCTCGGCGAACTCCACCGCGTCGTCGCCCACGATGTCGCTGATCGGGGTGCCGTCGATGGCGGCGCGCTCCCAGAAATCGGCGAGGTCGAGGAACATCTGCACGAGGGCGTCGCCGTCGGTGACGCCGCCGTAGTACATGTTGTAGCGGTTCTGCGCCTGCGCGACCGAGCGGTAGGGCTCGGGCAGCGCCTCGATGCGGGCCTTCGCCTCGCGGTACTGCTTCTTCTGCTCGAGCGATCCGGTGAGCGCTTCGATCCACTTCGCGGCCATGTCAGTTCTCCTTCTGGTTCGTGTTGTTCGTGTTCAGCTGTTCGATGTGCCTGGCGAGGAAATCCCAGGTCTTCCAGAACTCGGCGAGTTCGGCGGCGCCCTGCGCGTTCAGGGAGTACACCTTGCGGGGCGGCCCCTTCTCGCTCGGCACCTTCTCGACGTCGACGAGGCTCTTCTGCTCGATGCGCACGAGCAGGGCGTAGATGGTGCCCTCGGCGATGTCGGTGAATCCGTGGTCGCGCAGCCGTGCGGTGATCTCGTATCCGTACGCCGGCTGCTCGGCCAGGAGCGCGAGGACGATGCCTTCGAGTGTGCCCTTCAGCATCTCGGTCATCTGCTTGCCCATCGCTCCTCCTTCCGCTACTTGGTGATGTTGAGTACCGGTACAAAGTAACACTGAGTACCGGTACTTAGCAACACCGAATACCGAATTTCTTCGGAGTGGCGGAGCGGAGTGTGGAGCGGGTGGGGGATGCCGTCAGCTGCGCAGGTACGCGAGCACGGCGAGCACGCGGCGGTGGCCGCTGTCGCTGGCGGCGAGGCCGAGCTTGGCGAAGATGTTGCCGATGTGCTTGCTCACGGCGGTCTCGGTCACGACCAGGCGTGCGGCGATCGTCGTGTTGTCGAGGCCCTCGGCCATGAGGCCCAGCACCTCGCGCTCGCGCGGCGTCAGGGTCTGCACCGGATCGTCTGCACGACGCCGGCTCAACAGCTGCGACACCACCTCCGGGTCGATGACGGTGCCGCCGGCGGCCACGCGGTTGAGCGCATCGACGAACGCGGCGACCTTGCCCACGCGCTCCTTGAGCAGGTAGCCGAGTCCGTCGGCCCCCGCGCCGAGGAGCTCTCCTGCGTAGCGGTCCTCCACGTACGCCGACAGCACGAGCACGGGGAATCCGGGTCTGCGGGCGCGGGCCTCGGCCGCGGCCTTCAGCCCCTCGCTCGTGAAGGTCGGCGGCATCCGCACGTCGAGCACCGCGGCATCCGCCTCCTCGAGGTGGGCCAGGAATCCCTCCGCGTCCGGCACGGCCGCGACGACATCGAACCCCTCGCTGCGCAGCAGCAGCGCGAGGCCCTCCCTGAGCAGGGTGTCGTCTTCCGCGATCACGATCCGCACAGCATCTCCACTCTCATGGTCGTCGGCCCGCCCTGCGGGCTGGTCAGCTCCATCGTGCCCTCGAACGCCTCGACACGGCGGCGGATGCCGGCGAAGCCGCCGCCCGGCCGCTCGACGGCCCCGCCGTCGCCATCGTCGACGACGGCGATCGTGAGCCGGTCGCCGTCGCGGCCGACCGTCACCGTCGCCGCGGTCGCCGCACTGTGCTTGTTCACGTTCGTCAGCGCCTCGGCGACGACGAAGTAGCTCGCCGACTCCACGGCGGCGGGCACCCGGCCGAGCCCCGCGGCGTCCAGCGTGCACGGCACCGCGCTGCGGCCGGTGAGCGAGGCCAGCGCCCCCTCCAGTCCGAGCTCGTCGAGGATCGGCGGGTAGATGTCGTGCACGGTGCGGCGGAGTCCCGCGAGGGCGTCGGTCGCCGCGTCCTGCGCGCGCCGCAACTGTTCGACCGCGCCGTCGGCGCCGCTCTCCAGCGCCCGCTCAGCGATGCCGAGCATCATCACCACGTTGACCAGGCGCTGCTGCGCGCCGTCGTGCAGGTCGCGCTCGATCCGCCGGAGCTCGGCGGCGTGCGCGTCGAGAGCCGCCGCCCGGCTCAGCGTGAGCGCGTCGACACGATCGGCGAGGCGCCAGCGGGAGGGCGCGGCGAGCAGCCACCCCTCGACGAGCGCCAACAGCCGAGCGACGGCGGGTATGAGCACCAGCGACAGCAGCGCGTAGCCGAGCCCCACCAGCGGCGTCGTCCAGGCGAGCTCCCACGACGTCACGGGGTAGGGCGAGCCCACCGGGTCGTCGGCGGGCAGGAGGTACCAGTAGAACGGCACCGCGAGCGCGTTCAGCGCCGCGAGCGGCAGCGAGGCGATGAGGATGGCGACGAGGAACGCGGGGAAGCCGTCGACGAGCAGCCACAGCACGTCGCGGGCGGTCCAGCGCGAGAAGGCGAACCGCACGCGCTCGTCGATGGGGGCGCGGGCGGGGAGCCGCGCGTCCGGCCCGGTGATGACCGTGCCGCGGTGGGCGCCGACGCGACGTCGCGCGAGGTCGGACCACCAGCGCAGCACCCGCACCGCCTCGGGGAGCAGCAGGACGCCACCGGACAGCATCATCAGCGGCAGCAGGAGCAGTCCGACGCAGAACAGGAGGATGGAGACGCCGGATGCCGCCGCCTCGACGGCGACGAACCGCCAGTCGCGCAGCCACCGCCGCATCCGTCCACCCTTCACTCCCACAGTCTGCCCGACGGCCGGGCGGGGCACGGTATAGCCAGCCCCACCATCGATCAGGGAGCGGGCTGGATGGGGGCGTGGGCCTGCCGTCCGTAGCGTCGAAGACATGACTTCCCTCTCCCTCCAGACGCCGGCTGCGCCTCAGCATCCGGCCGAGGCCCTGCGCCTCGAGAACGTGACCAAGACCTACGGATCCGGCAGCGGCAAGGTGACAGCGCTGCGGGGCATCGACCTCGCTCTCGGCCGCGGCACTTTCACCGCGATCATGGGGCCGTCCGGCTCAGGCAAGAGCACGCTGCTGCACTGCGCCGCCGGGCTCGACGTGCCGACGACGGGCACGGTGCGGCTGGGCGGCACCGTCGTCTCGGGCATGCGCTCCTCGCAGCTGTCGACGTTCCGCCGCGACCACGTCGGCTTCGTGTTCCAGGCGTACAACCTGCTCCCCGCGCTGACCGTGGAGGAGAACATCACCCTCCCGCTGCGTCTCGCGC
>JAGIAK010000122.1 GCA_017744855.1 Microbacterium sp. | reverse complement strand
GCCCCGCGCCGATGAACGCGCCGCCGCACACGCCGCGGAGCGCGCCTTCACCACCGTCGGCGCCGCCGCCGACCTCGTGATGCTCGCGCGCAGCAGGCCGTTCACGCTGCTCACCGGCGGCAACGTCAGCGCCGGGGAGAAGAAGCAGCTCGCCGAGGCCGGCATCCCCGTGGAGACCGTCGACGCTCTGGTCGCCCTCGCGTCCGACGCCGGTCTCGTCGCCGAGTCCGACCGCAGGCTGCACACCACCGCTGCGGCGGAAGACTGGCTTCGAGCGTCGGCGTCGGAGCGCTGGGAGGCGCTGGCGGCGGGGTTCCGCCGCACGCTGCCCCGCGGCGTGCGCACGTCGGCCGGCGGCTGGGTCCCCCCACAGGCATGGACCGACGCCCACCCCTGGGACCCCGCGTGGCCCGACCGCGCCGCCACGCTCCGCGAACGCGCCCGACTGCTCGGGCTCGTCGCAGACGACGGCTCCGAGCCGGACTGGGCCGCTCCCCTGCGCTCGGGTGGATCGTTCGACGCCACGGCGCTGGCCGCGATGCTCCCCGCCGAGGTCGACCGCATCTTCCTGCAGAACGATCTGAGCGCGATCGCCCCCGGGCCGCTCGCCCCCGCGCTCGACGTGCGGTTGCGCACCATGGCCGACCGCGAGTCTGCCTCTCAGGCGTCGTCCTACCGGTTCACCGCCGAATCCGTCGCGAGAGCCCTCGTGCTCGGCGAGACCGAGCAGTCCCTCATCGAGTTCCTCGACGGGCTGTCGCTCACCGGCATCCCGCAGCCCCTGCGCTACCTGATCGCACAGACCGCACAGCGCCACGGGCTCGTCCGGGTCTCGATCGACGAGGAGACGGGTCGCACGCGGATCGAGAGCTCCGACCTCACGCTCGTCGAGGCGATGGCCGTCGATCAGAACCTGCGCCCCCTCGCGCTGACGAAGCACGTCGAGTCGCTCACCACCCGCATCGGCCGCGAGACCGTGTACTGGGCGCTCACCGACGCCCGCTACCCGGCCACCCTGGTCGACGAGCACGGCGCCGTGGTCGCCGGGGAGCGCCATCCGCTCGTCGAATCCGCCCCGCCCGTCGTCGCGGACTTCGCCACGCTCATCACCACGCTCCGCTCCCACCAGGGACCGGATGCGGACGCCGCCTGGCTCGACCGCGAGCTGGAGGCGGCCGTGCGCGCGAAGGCGCTGCTGCGAGTGACGGTAGGGATGCCGGACGGCTCCACGCGAGACCTGGTCCTCGAGGCCACGGGGCTGGGCGGCGGACGCCTCCGCGGACGAGACCGTGCGGCCGATGTGGAGCGCACGCTCCCCGTGTCCAGCATCCGCTCGGCCTCCGTGGTGGCCCCCTGAGCCCGTGGGCGCAGTAAACTGATCTGCTATGTCTGATGGCCCCCTGATCGTCCAGAGCGACCGCACCGTGCTGCTCGAGGTCGCCCATGCCGACGCCGAGAGCGCCAGGCACGAGCTCGCGATCTTCGCCGAACTGGAGCGCGCGCCAGAGCACATCCACACCTATCGGATCACCCGTCTGGGGCTGTGGAACGCGCGCGCTGCCGGGCACACCGCCGAGGACATGCTCGACACGCTCGACCGCTGGTCGCGGTTCCCCGTGCCGCCGTCTGTCGCCGTCGACCTCCGTGAGACCGTGAACAGGTACGGCCGCCTCGTCATCGAGCGCGACGACGAGGGAACGCTCATCCTGCGCTCCGCCGATCCCGCCGTGCTCACCCAGGTCGCGAACAACAAGCGCATCCAGCCGCTGCTGCTCGCGCACCCGTCACCCGAGACCTACGTCGTGGACGCGTGGGCGCGCGGCCAGATCAAGCAGGAGCTGCTGAAGATCGGCTGGCCCGCCGAGGATCTCGCCGGGTACACGCCGGGCACCCCGCACGAGATCGAGCTCGCCGAGGACGGCTGGGCGATCAGGCCCTACCAGCAGGATGCCGTCGACGCCTTCGCGAAGGACGGGTCCGGCGTCGTCGTGCTCCCCTGCGGCGCAGGCAAGACGATCGTGGGTGCGGGGGCGATGGCCGCCACGAAGACCACCACGCTGATCCTCGTCACCAACACCGTCTCCGCCCGCCAATGGCGCGACGAGCTCCTCAAGCGCACCTCGCTCACTCCCGAGGAGATCGGCGAGTACTCCGGCCAGTCCAAGGAGGTCAAGCCGGTCACGATCGCGACGTACCAGATCCTCACCGCCAAGCGGAAGGGCGAGTACGCGCACCTGGCCCTGCTCGATGCGCTCGACTGGGGCCTCATCGTCTACGACGAGGTCCATCTGCTCCCCGCTCCGGTGTTCAAGCTCACCGCCGACCTGCAGGCCCGCCGCCGCATCGGACTCACCGCCACCCTCGTGCGCGAGGACGGCCGCGAGGGAGACGTGTTCAGCCTGATCGGCCCCAAGCGCTTCGATGCGCCGTGGAAGCAGATCGAGGCGCAGGGATTCATCTCTCCCGCCGCTTGCTACGAGGTGCGCGTCGACCTCCCGCCGAGCGACCGGCTCGAGTACGCGGCGGCGACCGATGACGAGCGCTACCGTCTCGCGGCGTCCGCGCCGGCCAAGATCGAGGCCGTGCGCGAGCTCATCGCCAAGCACGACGGCGAGCGCATCCTCGTGATCGGTCAGTACCTCGACCAGCTCGACTCGCTCTCCGAGTCGCTGAACGCCCCGCAGATCACCGGCGCCACGCCGGTCGACGAGCGCGAGGAGCTGTACCGCGCGTTCCGCGAGGGAGACATCTCGCTGCTCGTGGTGTCGAAGGTCGCGAACTTCTCCATCGACCTGCCCGAGGCATCCGTCGCGATCCAGGTCTCCGGATCCTTCGGCTCGCGTCAGGAGGAGGCGCAGCGCCTCGGACGCCTGCTGCGCCCCAAACAGTCCGGACACACGGCGAGCTTCTACACGCTCGTCGCGCGCGACACGATCGACCAGGACTACGCGCAGAACCGCCAGCGGTTCCTCGCCGAGCAGGGGTACAGCTACACGATCATGGACGCCGACGCGATCGCCGCCTGATCACCCGGCACGGTCGGCGCGGTCGAACCAGTCGATGGCGAGCCGCGCGCACTCCTCGGGTGCGTCGTCGGGGAGGAAGTGCGCCGCGCCCTCGACGAAGGAGAGCTCGAAGCGGTCGGCGTGCCGCCCGTGGTGCCGGCTGATCCGACGCGCGGTCGGTTCGGAGAACGGGCCGTCCTCCCTTCCGAAGACCACGAGCATGGGCGGATGCAGCGTCTGACGCCTGTACGTCCCTCCCATGAGGCGGAAAGAGACGGGGATGACCATGCCGCGGTACAGCGCCCTCACCGCCCGCTGCACCTCGGGTCGCTGCTGCGGACGCAGGTAGGCTTCGACCGTCTCCTCTGACATCGGTCGGGCGCAGTAGCGCGGACTGAAGAGATACCGCAGCGATCGGCCCGGACGATGCATCAGCAGTGCCGGCATGTGGGCGAACGCCGGCATCACCGCGGGTGTGAACTCCATGAACCCCGGCGGCACGGCGAGCTGCACGATCGAGCGCACGCGCTCCGGATGACGGTAGGCGAGCTGCATCCCCGAGATCGCACCCATGTCGTGGCAGAGGAAGTGCGCCCTCTCCACGCCGAGCGCGTCGAGCACGGCCACGACGTCGTCGAGCTGGGACTCGGGCCCGAACCGCGCGTCATCCGCCTCCGTCCACCCCGAACCGCGCAGATCGGGGCAGATCGCCCGGCGACCCGACGCCGCGATCATCGGAGCGATGATCCGCCATTCCCACCAGTGCTGTGGAAAGCCGTGCAGGAGGATCACCGGGGCGCCGTCGCCGATGCTCGCGACGTGTGTGCGCAGCTCTGGCGTCTCGAGCATCGTGTGCACGAAGCCCGGCGCGTCGGGGAGCGCGGGCGACCAGTGCTGCCCCACGCCGTGGTCGCGGGATGTCGATGCGTCCATGACGAGTCCTCCACATCGCTGTGCGAGCGGGTCGCGCGACCCGTGAACTTCACGTTACTACGTTTCTAGTATTTTGCCACTAGAAACATAGTGTCATACGCTCGTCGCATGAGCAGCACCCGCGCACGCGCCCTCGACGCCGCCGTGGCCCTGGTCGGCACCGAGGGTATCCGGGCGCTCACGCACGGACGGGTGGACGCCGCAGCCGGGCTGCCCTCCGGCTCGACGTCGAACCACTTCCGCACGCGTGCGGCCCTCGTGTCCGGCGTGATCGAGTGGATCGCGAGGCGGGAGCTCGGCGATGCGGGCACCTCCGACATCCGCAGCAGGGATGAGCTCGTCGAGGCGCTGTCGCGCATGATCGCCCTGCAATCCGGTCCCCTCGCCGCACGGACCAGGGCACGGTACGCCCTGTTCCTCGAGGCCGACGAGGATACGGCGCTCCCCCTTCGCGCACAGCGCACAGCCATGGAGTCCTGGCTGCGCGGCATCCTGCGAACACTGGGGGGCGAGCCGGCCGCTGCACACTCCGCGCTCGTGATGGCCGCGGGAGACGGGCTGCTGCTGCATCGGATCACCGTGGATCCGGATGCTCCGATCGATGCCATCGTCGCCCGTGCGGTCGACGCCGCGCTGGAGGGCTGAGCACGCCGCTCCGGCGGACAATCAGGCAGAGCATGGCCCGAGTCACCATAATGGGGTCATGACTGCTGCGCGCATCCTGGTCGTCGACGACGAACCGAACATCCGCGACCTGCTCTCCACGGGTCTCAGCTTCGCCGGGTTCCAGGTGAAGACCGTGGCCAACGGCGCCGCCACGATCTCCGCGGTGCTCGAGGAGGAGCCGGACCTCATCATCCTCGACGTGATGCTCCCCGACATGAACGGCTTCAGCGTCACGAAGCGACTGCGCGGCGCCGGGTTCACCGCGCCGATCCTCTTCCTCACCGCGAAGGACGGCACGGAGGACAAGATCGAGGGGCTCAACGCCGGCGGCGACGACTACGTCACCAAGCCGTTCAGCCTCGACGAGATCGTCGCCCGCGCGCAGGCCATCCTGCGGCGCACCATGCAGGCCGACGAGGAGTCGATCATCCGCGCCGGCGATCTCTCGATGGACCAGGACACTCACGACGTGCACGTCGGCAAGGAGTCCATCGAGCTCAGCCCCACCGAGTTCAAGCTGCTGCGCTACCTCATGCTCAATCCCAACCGCGTACTGTCGAAGGCCCAGATCCTCGACCACGTCTGGGAGTACGACTTCAACGGCGACGCCGGCATCGTGGAGAGCTACATCTCCTACCTGCGCCGCAAGATCGATCCCCACACCGAGGAGTCGCTCATCCAGACGAAGCGCGGCTTCGGCTACATGCTCAAGGTCGGCAAGTAGTCCGCACGCCCGTACCGTCGACGCCGCACCGGGGAGGACCGCATGGCGCACAAGCCTGACGCGGTCACCCGCTGGTGGCGGGCGATCAGCCTGCGCGCCAAGGTCACCGGCGTCACCGTGGCGGTGCTCGCCCTGGGATTGCTCGTGGCGGGGATCGGCACGGTGCCGATCCTGAGGTCGGCGCTCGTGGCCAACATCGACGCGCAGCTGCCCGCGCTCGTGTCCACCGACCTCACCGGCCGCTACTTCGAGGTCGACACCTCGAGCGGGGCCCCCGAGTACCACCCCAGGGACATCCCTCGGGACTTCTTCTTCGCGATCTACGACGCCGACGGAACTCTGCAGGCGACGGCGGGAGGCGGGTCGATCACCCCCGAGTTCCCGAAGACCTACACGCTGGCCCAGGCCCAGGCCAACGCCGACACCGTGCTCACGCTGAACGGCACCAAGGGCGCCACGTTCCACGCGGCGGTGGCGAGCTCGCAGAGCAGCAGCGGCGGCGCGCTGCGCGTCCAACTCGTCGCGATGCCGCTGTCGGCGGCCGACCACATCATCAGCCAGTTCTTCGGCATCTACATCACGGTCGCGCTCGTGACCATCGTGATCGCCGCCCTGCTCATCCGCGGACTCGTCACGCTCACCTTCCGCCGGCTCAGCCAGGTCGAGTCGACGGCCATGTCGATCGCCGCGGGCAACTTCAGCCAGCGGCTGACCGATCTCGAGCCGACCACCGAGGTAGGTCGCCTGAACGCCGCGATCAACGCCATGCTCGACCGCACCGACCAGTCGCTCGCCCAGCGCGACCGCACGGTGCAGCACATGCGTCGCTTCATCGGCGACGCGAGCCACGAGCTGCGCACGCCGCTCGTGAGCGTGCGCGGGTACGCGGAGCTGTACCGGATGGGAGCGATCAAGGGCGACGAGGACACCGCGAGGGCCATGGAGCGCATCGAGAAGGAGGCGATCCGGATGGGCGTGCTCGTCGAGGATCTCCTCGCACTCGCGCGCCTGGACGAGGAGCGCGAGCCGGAGATCGAGGCCCTCGACCTGCGTCCCATCGCGCGCGATGCCGCCCTCGACCTGCGCGCCGCAGCACCGAGCCGCACCGTGACCGTGGTCGACCGCACCGTCGATGCGCCGCTGATCGACATCGCCCCGCACACGGAGTCCACGCCGGTCGCCCAGCCTCCCGCGCCGCGCGGCATCTCCCGCGCCACCCTGGCGCGCCTGCGGCGCCGCCCGCGAGCCGCGGCCCCCGAGGTGCCGGCGATCGACTTCACCGAGGCGACCGACATCCCTGTGCGCACGCCCCCGATCGTGCTGGGCGAAGAGAACAAGGTCCGTCAGGTCGTCACGAACCTGCTGGGCAACGCGCGCCGGTTCTCGCCGGAGGACAGCCCCATCGAGATCATCGTGGACGCCGACCGCGTGAAGGGGACGGGCAACATCTCCGTCGTGGATCACGGCGAGGGCATCCCCCCGCAGATCCGCGAGCAGATCTTCGAACGCTTCTGGCGGGCCGACACCTCCCGCGCCAGGGAGACGGGCGGTTCAGGACTCGGTCTCGCGATCGTCGCGTCGATCGTGAAGGCGCTGCACGGCAGCGTCGCCGTGTCGGAGACGCCGGGCGGCGGCGCGACCTTCACCGTCACCCTCCCGCTCGCGCCGTCGCGCGCGACGCCAGCGCACCTTCTCGAAGACACGCAGCCGCTCGACCGACTCGACCTCTGATCGCCCGCGACGCTCCTTCCTGCACAGGGAACCATTCCGACGGGTTATCCACAGCGGCCGGGCTCTACGGCGATCGGCGCCCGCGACGGCGTCCGCTCCTCCCTATGGTCGGAATCCCAACGAGAGGAGACCACCATGTCCGTCTTCACCGTCGACACCGACGCCGTCCAGTCCGCCCAGGGAGCAGCCCGCGCGACCGTGGAACGCGTACGCGCCGACTCCAGCACGCTGATGAGCCAGCTCGGTCAGCTGCAGGGATCGTGGACAGGGAGCGCATCGCAGGCGTTCCAGGTCTGCGCAGAGCAGTGGCACGGAGCGCAACTGCACATGGAACAGGTGCTCGAATCGATCAGCACGGCACTGGGGTCGGCGGCGACGCAGTACTCCGACGCCGATCAGTACTCGGCGAGCCTGTTCCGCTGATCGGGGACGCGATCGACGCGTCCCGCGCACGCAGAAGCGCCCCGGCCTTTCGGTCGGGGCGCTTCTGTCTATCGGATGCGGAGATCCTGATCCGGAGGGATCAGAAGTCCATGCCGCCCGACGGGTCACCCATCGGAGCCGCAGCCTTCTCGGGCTTGTCGGCGACGACGGCCTCGGTGGTGAGGAACAGACCGGCGATGGAGGCCGCGTTCTGCAGAGCGGAACGGGTCACCTTGGCCGGGTCGATGATGCCTGCGGCGAACAGGTCGACGTACTCACCCGTGGCGGCGTTGAGGCCCTGGCCCGCGGGGAGCTCGGAGACCTTGTTCGCGACGACACCCGGCTCGAGACCGGCGTTCAGCGCGATCTGCTTGAGCGGAGCCTCGATCGCGACGCGCACGATGTTCGCACCGGTCGCCTCGTCGCCGACGAGGGTCAGCGCGTCGAGAGCCTTGGAGCCGGACTGGATCAGCGCGACGCCACCACCGGGGACGATGCCCTCCTCGACGGCCGCCTTCGCGTTGCGAACGGCGTCCTCGATGCGGTGCTTGCGCTCCTTGAGCTCCACCTCGGTGGCAGCGCCGGCCTTGATGCTGTCTC
>JAGIAK010000121.1 GCA_017744855.1 Microbacterium sp. | reverse complement strand
ACTCCATGTTGTCTTCGATGCGGAGCAGGAAGCACGAGACGAGCTCACCGCGCTGCGCCTTGCCGGCGTTGAGGAAGGTCGGGGTGGCCGGCTGGAAGCGGCCGGAGATGATCTCGTCGACCAGCGAGGTGGCGAGCTTCTCGTCGCCGTCGGCCAGCGCGAGGGCGGTCATCACGACGCGGTCCTCGAAGCGCTCGAGGTAGCGCTTGCCGTCGAAGGTCTTCAGCGTGTAGCTCGTGTAGTACTTGAACGCACCGAGGAAGGTCTCGAAGCGGAACTTCTTGCCGTACGCGAAGTCGTTGAGCTCCTTGATGAAGTCGAACGAGTACTTCTCGATGACCGTGGGCTCGTAGTACTCCTTCTCGACCAGGTAGTCGAGGCGCTCCTTGAGGGAGTGGAAGAACACCGTGTTCTGGTTGACGTGCTGCAGGAAGTACTCCCGCGCCGCACGCTTGTCGGCGTCGAACTGGATCTTGCCGTTCGCGTCGTAGAGGTTCAACATCGCGTTGAGCGCGTGATAATCGAGCCCCTCGTATGCGGGGTTCATCTTGAACTCCACCGTCTCAGTCACAGAAGCTTCCACCGTCGTTCCAATCCGTCGGTCACGCGATCGACATCGTCCTGTGTGCCGAAGATCTCTAGCCGATACAAGTGAGGCACGTGGCACTTGCGGCTGATGATGTCTCCGGCGAGGCAGAACGCCTCGCCGAAGTTGGTGTTGCCTGCGGAGATGACTCCGCGCAGGTGGCGCCGGTTGTCCTCGTCGTTGAGGAACCGGATCACCTGCTTGGGCACGGCGCCTCTTTCGACACCGCGGCCCTCTCCCCCGCCGTAGGTGGGGGTGACGAGCACGAAGGGCTCATCGATGGAGAGAGCCTCGTCGTGCGCGTACAAGGGGATGCGTCGGGCCGGGAGCCCGAGCTTCTCGATGAAGCGTGCGGTGTTGCCTGACACGCTCGAGAAGTAGACCAGGAGCGGCGCAGCAGTGGCGACGGCGCTCATGACCGGGGCCTCAGGCGAGTCGCGACGCGAGCTCGTCGATCTTGTCGGGACGGAAGCCCGACCAGTGGTCCTCGTCGGTGACGACGACGGGAGCCTGCATGTAGCCGAGCGCCTTGACCTGCTCCAGGGCCGTCGGGTCCTCCGACAGGTCGTGGATCTCGTACTCGATGCCCTTGGCATCCAGCGCACGATAGGTGGCGTTGCACTGAACGCAGGAAGGCTTCGTGTAGACGGTGATCGACATCGTGATTCCCCTCAGATCTCAAGTTGGCCCGGCTGACCGCCGCCGGGAGTTCAATACTACATATGGGTGCGGACATTGGGTGTGACCACAAGGGCTAGTAGTTACATCCGTGTAGTTTTCCACCGCTCTCCACTGTTACAACACAGGTTCTCCACCGTTTCTTCCACAGCCGGAGCCGGGTCGAACGGGTCGTCGAAACGCGGAATCCCGCGGCTCTCGGACCCCGGTTCGAGATCCATCCACAGGGGGCACGCTACGCGGGGCCTCGGACATTCGATTTTCTGTGGAAAGCGTCCTTCGGCGTGTCGCGGCGTGTCGCGATCGGGCGTGCTCAGCGCACCGCAGGACGCCGCTGCCAGGTGGTCGTGAGGGGCCGGTATCCGACCCGCGACCAGAACGGTCCCGACTGCGAGTTGGCCACCGAGTAGTCGAGTCGCACGGCCGTCGCACCCTGTCGCGCGAGCGCCCCGTGCACGGCGTCGACCACGCGCCTGCCGAGACCCACGCCACGCACGTCCGAGGCGAGGTACATCGCGTCGAGGTACGCGGGCGACGGCGAGTCCACCGCGTCGGGATGGTCGGGAAAGGCGTGCACGTATCCCACAGAGCGGCCGTCCTGCTCGATCAGCCAGGTCCAGTGCGGCCAGTCGCTCAGCCGCCCGCGCATCGACGAGCGCAGCACGTCCTCTGCACCCTCCCGCCACGTCACGGCGCCGAAGTCCGCTTCATGGGCGAGCAGGCGCGCATCGAACGCGGCGAGCGCATCGAGGTCGGATGCCGTCGCACGACGCAGCACCACACCGTCGCCGAGCGTCTCCTCCTCCGTCGGCGGCGTGGCGGCGAGACGGCGCACGGCATCGATCGTCACCGGGGCGAATCCGCGGGAGAGCACCGTGCGCACGAGCGCGGAGTCGGCGCTCGGCAGCGTCAGTGTGCACGAGGACTCCTCATCCCCCGGCTCCTCCGTCTCGGCGGCGAGCTCCAGCCAGCGGTCGAGCACCTCTCCGACGGCCTCGCGTCTGGCGTGGTCCGCTCCGTCTGCGCACACCAGCTCGAGGGTGTGCCGACGCAGCGATCCCCAGAGCGCCTCGGACTCGCCGGGGGCGTACTCCGCGAAGGAGGCCACCCCTTCGGCGACGACGCCGCCACGACGGGCGAGCAGCGTACCTGCGGTGTCCGTCATCGCGTCTTTCCCGTGCTGTCTCCCCGACGCGCGAGCAGCGTGCGTGCAGTGTCGGTCATGGCGTCGTAACGGCGCCGCTCAGCGTCGGGCGGCGTACTCGGGCGCCAGCGACAGCGCGCTGAAGGTGAAGGGCCGCCGGACCTCGATGAAGTCCAGCGGGCAGTGCGGCGTGCCGGCCGGGATGTAGACGGAGCCGGAGCGGGTGACGATGTGCTCCTCGCCGTCGACCACCATCCGCAGCGTCGCGCCGAGATCGCGCGGGTCGGAGGGGTCGCTGCCCGTCCAGATCAGCACCTCGTCGTAGTCGTGCACGTGCTCGGCCACCCACGGGGTCTCCTCCGCGACCTCGGTGATCCAGACGTAGGTGGAGTGGATACGGGCTTGGGGCTGCTCCAGCGTGCCGATGAGCTCGTAGGCGTGCTGCACGTTCGCCGGGTCGGGGATCCCCGAACCGTCGCCCTCGTAGTCGAACACGACCTGCAGATCGGGCAGCGCGTTGAAGCAGCCGTCGTGGCGTCCGGGCATGGCGTCCTCCTCTGTCGTCCGGCGACGGCGGTGTCGCGGGTCCTGGCCAACGCTCCCGCGAGCGGCGGCGGGCGGCAAGGGCGCCGCCGCAGCCGTTCGCTCGCGGTCAAGGGCCGTGCGCGAGCGCGCATCGCCGCGCTGTTCCGCCGTGTCCCCGGCGGCCTGTACCGTTGTCTGGTGGCGGGATATCGGGATCTTCTTCGCACGCCGGGAGTGGCGCGCATGATCGCGGCACAGCTGACGGCACGGTTCCCCAACGGGATGATGTCGCTGGCTGTCCTGCTGCACGTCGAGCAGCAGACCGGATCGTACGGCGCCGCCGGCCTCGTGCTCGCCGCGACCAGCGTCGGACAGGCCGTGGCCGGCCCCCTCACCAGCCGGTGGATGGGCGTGTGGGGCATGCGTCGCGTGCTCACCCTGACGCTCAGCATCTGCGTGGTCGCCGTCCTCGGACTCGCCCTGCTCCCCCTCTCGCTGCCGGGGTACATGGCGCTGGGCATGGTCGCAGGACTCTCCACTCCGCCCGTTCAGGCCGCTGTGCGCACCATCTATCCCAAGCTCGTGAACTCCTCGCAGCTCACTCCGCTCTTCTCCCTCGACGCCTCGCTGCAGGAGATCATCTGGATCCTCGCCCCGGTGCTGATCACCCTCGTCTCCACGCAGGTCGGCACGGTGCAGGGGTTGCTGCTCGTGGCGCTGATCCTCGTCGCCGGCGGCGCGTGGTTCATCCTCTCCCCCGAGGTCGGACGCGTGCGCATCCCGCGCAGCCGCAACCCGCTGGGCACCGTCGTGCTCAAGCCGCCTGTGCTGCTGGCGACCGTCATCGGCTTCCTCCTCATCGGCGCGTGTGCCGCCGTCGAGGTCGGCGTCGTCGCGACGTTCGAGCACGGCAGCCTCGCGGCCGGTCTCGTGCTCGCCGTGTTCTCGGTGGGCAGCCTCGCCGGTGGACTCGCGTTCGGCCACATCCCGATCGGACCGTGGGCGATGGCGCGCCGGCTCGTCATCGTCACCGTCGGCCTCGCGCTGACCCTGTTCTCGCTGAACGCCTTCTGGCTCGGCGGCACCCTGATCGTCGCCGGCATCGGCATCGCGCCGGCCCTCGCCGTACTCTTCGCGATCACCTCGGCGAGCGTGAAGTTCAGCGAGACCGCCGAGGCCTTCGGCTGGGCCGGCACCGGACAGCTGATCGGCGCCGCCGCGGGGTCGGCCGTCGCCGGGTTCCTCGTCGACGTGAGCGACCCTCGCGGCGCCTATCTCGCCGCCACCCTCTTCGCGGCCGTCGGCCTCGTCGTCTCGATCGTGTTCGTGCGGGCGTTCCCCGACCTGCGCGGACGCGACGCCAGTCCGAGGCCCGACACCGAGCCGTTGGCCGTCACCCCGTCGTGAGCAGAACGTAGGCTGGGCGCATGCCCGCTCCGCTCCTGCTCCCCCGACTGGCCTGGGGCGACCCGGCCGCACACCGGCACGCGTTGCTCGTGCACGGCCTCGGCTCCTCGGCCGCTCTCATGTGGCGGCTCGGAGACGCCCTCGCCGACGCGGGATGGCACGCCACGGCCGTCGATCTGCGCGGCCACGGAGACGCACCGCGCTCCCTCGACTACACGATCGCGGCGTACGGCGCCGACCTCGCCGCGACGCGGCCCGACGGCGGCCGCGCGTGGGATGCGGTGATCGGGCACTCGCTCGGCGGCGCGTCCAGCGCGGTGGCCGCGGCATCCGCCCCGGAGTGGACACGCAGGCTCGTGCTCATCGACCCCGCCATCGTGCTCGACGGGCGCGATGCCGGCGTCATCCGTCGCAGCCAGGAGCGGGCGTTCGCCGACAACCGCATCGAGGCCATCCGCGAGGAACATCCGCACTGGCACCCGCAGGACGTGGAACTGAAGGTGGATGCCGTGCACCGCGCGAGCCGCTGGGCCGTCGAGCAGACCAGCGCACAGAACCGTCCGTGGGACGTGCGGGCCGACGTGGCGCGCCTGACGGTGCCGACCCACGTGATCGGCGCGGATCCGGCGGTCTTCAGTCTCTTCACCGGCGGCTCCGCCGCGGCGATCCTCGCGTCGAACCCCCGCCTGACCATGTCCGTCGTCGCCGGGGCGGGACATTCCCTGCACCGCGACAAGCCGGAGGAATCCGTGCGCCATCTGCTGGAGGCCCTGAAGTGAGCACCTTCGATCCCGCCGCACACCTTCCCGACGAGCTCCTCGAGCGGATCCGCGAACGCGCGCCGATCCACGACAGGGAGAACACCTTCCCTCAGCAGGATCTCGACGAGCTGCGCGCGGCCGGCTACCTGTCGATCCTCGTGCCCGCTGAGCGCGGCGGCGCGGGGCTCGGGCTCGCGGAGGCCGCGATCCTGCAGCAGCGCCTCGCGACGGCCGCGCCGGCCACTGCCCTGGCGATCAACATGCACCTCGTCTGGACCGGCGTCGCGAAGGTCTTCTCCGATCGCGGAGTCCCCGGGCTGGAGTTCGTGCAGGACGGCGCCGTGCGCGGAGAGGTCTTCGCCTTCGGGATCAGCGAGGGCGGCAACGACCTCGTGCTGTTCGGCAGCGACACCGACGCCATCCCCACCGGAGACGGCGGCTACGCCTTTACCGGCACCAAGATCTTCACCTCCCTCGCACCGGTCTGGGACAGGCTCGGACTGCACGGCCTCGACACCACGAGCGAGGACGCACCGAAGCTCGTGTTCGCGTTCGTGGAACGCACCGATGCGGTCGTCACCGGGGACGACTGGGACACCCTCGGCATGCGGGCGACGCAGTCCAGGACGACGCGGCTGAACGGCGCCGTCGCCGACGCCGCGCACGTGGTCCGCCGCATCGACCCCGGACCCAACCCCGACCCGATCGTGTTCGGCATCTTCTCGGTCTTCGAGATCCTGCTCGCCTCGGTCTACACGGGCATCGCCCGCCGCGCGCTCGACCTCTCCGTGCAGACCGTGCAGAAGCGGCGCTCCAAGAAGAGCGGAGCGACGTACAGCCAGGACCCCGACATCCGCTGGCGCATCGCCGACATGGCGCTCGCCTACGACGCGCTGCCGCCGCAGATCGCGGCCCTCGCGCGTGACGTCGACGAGCTGGCCGACAACGGACCGCGCTGGTTCACCCTGCTCTCCGGGGTCAAGCACCGCGCGATCACGATGGCCAAGCACGTGGTCGACCAGGCCATGCTCACGGCCGGCGGCGGCTCCTACTTCTCTGCGAACGAGCTCTCGCGCCTGTACCGCGACGTGCTCGCCGGCGCCTTCCACCCCTCAGATCCCGAGTCGGCGCATGCCACGGCGGCGACGGCCTGGCTGGGTCCTCTGGAGTCTTGACGGGTGATTTCGCAGTATTGACCCCATTGATCCTGCGAAATCGGTTGCCGAATCGGAATCAGGGTGCGAGGATCGCAGCATGGTTTCGAAGAAGAAGCAGTTGGCGCTCGACGACGTCTCCAAGACGATCATCGAGCTGCTGCAGGACGACGGCCGTCGCTCCTACTCCGACATCGGTCGCGAGGTCGGCCTCAGCGAGGCCGCCGTGCGTCAGCGCGTGCAGCGGCTCACCGAGTCCGGCGTCATGCAGATCGTCGCCGTGACCGATCCGATGCAGCTGGGCTTCAGCCGTCAGGCGATGATCGGCGTGCGGGTCACCGGGGACACCAGGGTCGTCGCCGAGGCGATCGCCGCGATCGACGCCATCGACTACGTCGTGATCACCGTCGGCTCCTTCGACATCCTCGCGGAGGTCGTCTGCGAGGACGACGAGGACCTGCTCGCGCTGATCAACGACAGCATCCGTCCGATCGACGGCGTGTTGTCGACCGAGACCTTCATCTACGCCAAGCTGCAGAAGCAGCTCTACAACTGGGGGACCAGATGAGCACCACACCGACCGAGTCCGAGCTCCAGGCGATGGCCAAGGACCATCTCTGGATGCACTTCACGCGTCAGTCGACGATGGAGAAGTCCGGAGTGCCGATCATCGTCAAGGGCGATGGCCACCGCATCTGGGACGCGAAGGGCAAGGAGTACATCGACGGCCTCGCGGGGCTCTTCGTCGTGAACGCGGGTCACGGTCGGCGCCGACTCGCCGAGGCCGCGGCGAAGCAGGCGTCGGAGCTGTCCTTCTTCCCGCTGTGGTCGTACGCCCACCCCGCCGCGATCGAGCTCGCCGACCGGCTCGCCGGCGAGGCGCCCGGCGACCTCAACCGCGTCTTCTTCTCCACCGGTGGCGGCGAGGCCGTCGAGACGGCGTTCAAGCTCGCCAAGCAGTACTGGAAGCTGATGGGCAAGCCCACCAAGCACAAGGTGATCTCCCGCGCCGTGGCCTACCACGGCACGCCGCAGGGCGCGCTGGCGATCACCGGCATCCCCGGCATGAAGGCGATGTTCGAGCCGATCACCCCCGGCGGCTTCCGCGTGCCGAACACGAACTTCTATCGGGCCGCCGAGATGGGGGCGCCGACCGACGACATCGAGCTGTTCGGACGCTGGGCGGCCGACCGCATCGAGGAGATGATCCTGTTCGAGGGACCCGACACCGTCGCCGCGGTCTTCCTCGAGCCCGTGCAGAACTCCGGCGGGTGCTTCCCTCCCCCTCCCGGCTACTTCGCCAGGGTGCGTGAGATCTGCGACAAGTACGACGTGCTGCTGGTCTCGGACGAGGTCATCTGCGCCTTCGGCCGCCTCGGCTACACCTTCGCCTGCGAGGGCCTGGGTTATGTGCCCGACATGATCACGTGCGCGAAGGGCATGACCAGCGGCTACTCGCCGATCGGCGCGACCATCGTCAGCGACCGTGTGTACGAGCCGTTCTCGAAGGGCGACACCACCTTCTACCACGGGTACACCTTCGGCGGGCACCCGGTCTCGGCCGCCGTCGCCCTGGAGAACCTCGCCATCTTCGACGAGGAGGGGCTCAACGCGCACGTCCGCGAGAACTCGCCGCTGTTCCGCGCCGAGCTGGAGAAGCTGGGCGACCTGCCGATCGTCGGCGACGTGCGCGGAGACGGTTACTTCTTCGGCATCGAGCTCGTGAAGGACAAGGTCACCCGCGAGACCTTCGACGACGACGAGTCCGAGCGTCTGCTGCGCGGCTTCCTCTCCCCCGCCCTGTACGAGGCCGGTCTGTACTGCCACGCCGACGACCGCGGCGACCC
>JAGIAK010000120.1 GCA_017744855.1 Microbacterium sp. | reverse complement strand
CAGCTGTGCAGCGAACTCGGGAATCGGCTCGATATTGATCCCCGACCAGCCGAGTTCGTACAGGCTCTTGGTGACCGAGTCCAGCCGTGGATGACCGGCGCCGATGTCGATGTACCGCCCGTTCTCGATGCCTCGGAACACGCGATGCAGAAGCACATCCTCCCGGTTCTGGGCATACGAGAGGAACGTCATCGGAATATGTTACCGACGCGCCGATTGGACGTGACCCGCATACCACGCATAGGTCGACTCGAGCGCCTCCCGGAACCCGACGGCTGGCCCCCAGCCGAGCTCGGAGATGCGAGACATGTCATAGTCACGGCGCATCTGGCCGTTCGGCTTCCCGTGGTCCCAGAGGATCTCGCCGCTGTAGCCGCTGACCTCTGCCAGCTGATCCGCGACGTTCTTGATCGAGACGATCATGCCGGACGCGAGGTTATAGACGCCCGAACCCCGCTCGAGCAGGACTTGGAGGCCACGCGCGGCGTCGAAGCTGTAAAGGAAGTCTCGCGTCGGGGCGCCCGTGCCCCAGACGACCACGGACTCGCCCGTCGTAACCGCTCGGTGGAATTTCGATATCAACGACGGCAGGACGTGGCCGCGCGCCTCGTCGAAGCGATCGTTCGGTCCGAAGAGGTTCGTGCTCAGCGCCATGGCGAAGTCCAGGCCGTACTGCTCCTGGTATGCCTCAAGCTGAGCGAGCATCGCCCGCTTCGCCTGCGCGTATCCGTATTCGGCCCCGTGGGGACGACCGGACCAGATGTCCGATTCACGCATGGGGAGCGCCACATCGCCCGGATAGGCGGCGACGGTGCCCATCGCGACGATCTTGCGAGCGCCGGTGCGACGAGCCGCCTCAACGACATTCATGTTGATCTGCAGGTTGTCGAGGAACATGTCCCCCTGCGCACCGGTGTTCCCCGCGATGCCGTGGACACGACCGGCGAGGTGGATGACCGCCTCGGGCTGCACCTGCTCGAAGACCGCGAGCGCCGTCGACAGGTCTCGGAGATCGCCTTGCGCGCTCGAGATGCCGGACACGTCGTACCCGGCGGTACGGAGCACCTCGACGAGCGCGGTCCCGGCGACCCCGGACGCGCCCGTCACCAGCACTCGATCGAATGACCGCTCGCTCTGCGGCGTCTGGATCAAATTGTCCATATCAGGCCAATCCCCTCCGGCCTCGGGTCGGGTCCGCAGACGGTTCCGAAGCCTCCGGCAGGATATCCGATCGCCCGATGGCGTCGGCGGCTGCGACGGGCAGGCCGATGTCCGCATGCAGGCGGCGCATTAGACTCGGTCGATGCAACTCGGGGCTAGCCGTTTCGCGTCAGATGAGACCGGAGGACGATTGACCCGCGAGGCGGCTGGAGCCGAACGATCCGAGCAGCGCCCGATCACGGTGCGCCTGAACCGGGCGCTGAGCCTCGCCGTGGTCTTTATCGTTGCGGGAATCGGTGTGCAGGGCGTGCTCTCGGCACGGGTTGTCTACGGCGATGGGGCGTATTACCTCTACGAGATCATCCAGACCAGGACCTTCGTGCTGGTCGAGCCCGTTCGGCTATTTCTCGACCTGATCTATCAGTCGCTCCCGGTCGCGGCGGTGAAACTCGGCGTCACGGACATTCGCACGTTGATGCTGCTCTTCGCGATCGGTTCGATCGGACTCACCATCGGCGTCTGGCTCGCCGCCCTCATCATCGCGCGTCCGCGCGGTCTTTTCTGGCCGGTCGCCGTCGCATTCGCGGTCGTGGCACTAAACACGGGCTGGATGAGCAACGGCGAGCGCAACCTGCATTTCGCGCTCGTTGTGCTCTCCCTCGTCCTGATCCTGGTGGTCCGGGAGTCGAAGACATGGGCGATCGGCACGCTTCTGACGGCAGCGGTGCTGGTGATGTCCTACGAATCGATGCTGTTCCTCGGGCCATTGCTCGCGCTCGCGGCGCTGACCCGGCGTTTCGGCCATCGGCGGCTCGGCTTCCCCGATCGTGGGCGTATGAGCGATTGGGTGCTGCCTTTCGCCGCAGCGCTCTACCTGCTCGGCGCCGCGGTGTCCGCCATCTCGGTCATCGCCCCTCGCGATCCCCGCAACCTCGAAGGCGCGACGGCCGTCATCCAGACGATCGCGCAGAACCCACAGTTGCTCCTGTCCGGCGTGGCCGGCGGATTCGCCCTGTTCATCGGCATCGTATGGCGCAAGGCCGCCTGGGTCGCCGGGGTGCTGAGCCTGGCCACGTCGGCGCTGATCCTCTTCTGGCCGGCCATCTGGTTCCAGCCCTGGATGTCCTATTCCGCTCGGACCGTGTGCGCCCTGTGGCTCGCCGCGTGGGTCGTCGCGACATGGCTCTGGACATTCCGCGGGAGCGCTGCGGGACTTCGGATCTGGCCCGCACTCGCCGGTGTCGCGCTGGTCATCGCGCAGGCGGTGCCCTTCTACCTGCACAGCGACGGCTTCGGTCGCTGGCTCAGCGTGTTCCAGGCGCACATTCCCGCAAGCGGCGCCACCGAGATCCCGGCCGTCCTGCAGCCGTCCGCCGGCAGCCCTCAGTATCTGTGGCCCTGGACGAATGAGTACTTGAGCCAGCTGCTGGCCACGCCGGGGCACCAGGGCTACATCCTGTCGCCCAAGGACTACCGCAGTCCGGACGCGAAGCTGCCATCGCCGCTCGGCGAGGCGTATCTGTCTCCGCTGTCTCCGCTCACGAGGTGACGCGAGTCCTGAACGACGCATCGCCTACCAGATAATGCTTGAGTGCCAAGAATCTGGATCGTCGTACCCGCCTTGAACGAAGCCGAGAATCTCGTCGAGGTCGTGCCGGCAATGCTGCGTCAGCTGCGCCGCTACGACGAGGGCTCTGCAGTCGTCGTCGTCGACGACGGCTCCCGCGACGGCACACAGAAGGTGCTCGCCGACCTCGCCGCGGAGCACGGCGACCTGGTGCGTTCGATCCGCCACAGGGCGAACGAAGGCAAGGCGGTCGCGCTGCGCGACGGGTTCGCAGCCGCGCTCGACGGCGGCGCAGACGTCGTCGTCATGATGGATGCGGACGGACAGGACGACCCCGTCGAACTGCCGCGCCTTCTTGAGCGACTCGACGCAGGAGCCGACCTCGTCACGGGTGCTCGGAGCGCGGGCCGTCGTGATCGGTTCGTGAAGCGGACCACATCGCGCACCTACAACGCCGTGACTCGCTGGCTCTCCGGCACGCCTGGAACCGACTTCAACTCGGGGTTCAAAGTGATGCGCACGGATGTCGCAGCGGATCTCCTCCCCTACCTCTACGGCGAACTCCACCGGTATATCACGCCGATCGCCCACTGGCGCGGCTTCGTCACCGGCGAGGTCCAGGTCGTGCATCACCCCCGGCTGCACGGGAAGACGAAGTACGGCGCATCGAGATTCTGGCGCGGCTTCGTCGACCTCATGACGATCCGCTTCCTCATGCGGTACTCGAATCGACCGTCCCACCTGTTCACCGGGCTCGGCGTCCTCGGCATGGTCATCGGCGTCGGCATCCTTGTCTACCTCCTGATCGACTGGCTGCTCGGACACCAGATCGGCGAGCGCCCGCTGCTGACCCTCGGGGTCCTCATCTTCCTGGCAGGTCTACAGGTGACGATCTTCGGAGCGCTCGCGGAGCTGGTCGTCGCGAACCGCCAGGCAACTGCCTCGCCACGACGCGGCCGCTGATGCCAGTCGGGATTGTTCGCCGCGCACCCGCGAATCAACCCGCGCGACTAATGAGCGCGGTCTGGTCCGAATAGGGCAGGCAGGCTGTGAGTCCGCGAGTCCAGACGGCGTCGACACGATCGCCCGCCGCGGCGACCGCCTCACGGTAGCGGGCGCGCTGCACATTGTCGAACACGATGATGCCGCCGGGCGCGAGACGATCGAGCGCACGCACGAAGCACGCCTCGCGCGCCCGGCCGTCGACGACGATCACATCGAACACCCCGTCCACAGCGTCGATCGCATCGACGTAGGCGGTGAAATCGAGTCCCGCGAATCCGGATTTCCGGGACCCCACGACCGGAGTGCCGCTCGTCTGCACCGGCTCGACGGTTTCGAGACGCACGTTCTGCGCCGAGATCTCCGGTGTCGCGAGGAACACCCGCAGATGCTCGGCCCATTCGGCGTCGTGCTCGATCGAATGCACCGATCCCGCGCGGCGCGACAACCACACCGTGGACGACCCGGAGCCCCATTCGAATACGCGGGCACCCGGGCGCTCGCCGAGGAACGCGCCTACGCGGTCGATCGCGTCGAACGTCCACCACGGCAAGTCGAGTCGCGCGAGATCCTCGAGGTCGTAGATCGCGAACAACGAGCGGAACCAGCGGGCGCCGCGGGACGTCGCCATCCGGCGCTCCGCGAAACCGAGCAGCCCGAGGCCCCGGCACACCGTACGGGCCCCGCGCATGAAGGCGACGTAAGCGTGCCTCATCGCGCGCGTTCAGATCCGGGCATGCTTCTAGTCTTGCAGGGTGAGCGAGCCGCAGTCGAATCGGGGTCGACGTCTCGCCGGAGCCGCGCTGCGCATCGCCTTCGTCGCCGCGGTCATCGGATTCGCGATCTGGAGCTTCCGGGACGACTGGGACGCGATCGGGGCGGCGATCGTGGCGACGCCATGGTGGGCTTCGGCCGGCGCGGTGCTCCTGATGGCGGCCGGCGTACTGCTCAGCGTGCCGATGTGGACGCGCCTGCTGCGGTCGGCGCGGGCGCCGGTCCCGACCCGGACCGCGAGCGAGGTGCTGCTCATCGGCCAGCTCGGGAAGTACCTTCCGGGCTCCGTCTGGACCGTGGCCGCCCAAGCGCGCCTGCTGCGTCCCTACGGCCTCCGGATCCGCGCATCCGTCGCCGTCGGGCTGCTCTACATCGGCGTGTACCTCGCGATATCACTGCTGCTCGGCAGCATCGTCCTCCTAGCCGGCGGGAACCCGTGGGGCATTCCCTGGTGGGTCGTCGCGCTCGTCGCCGCAGTCTGCCTCCTCGCACTCACGCCGTGGTTCCTCGGACTCGCGGCGCGGCTCGTCATGGGGCGAGCGGCGCGCTTCGATCTCTCCTGGCGAGGATCGGCCGCCATCCTCGGGACCATGATCCTTTCGTGGGCTTGCTGGGTAACGGCGCCGCTGCTACTCGCCACCCGAGGCGGCCTGACCTGGGCGGAGACGGCGGCAGTCACCGCCGCCGCCCTCATCGGCTATGCGGCCGGGGTCGTCGTGATCGTCGCGCCGGCCGGTTTCGGCGTGCGCGAGGCGGTCTTCATCGCGTTTCTGTCCCCCGTCGTCGGGCTCCCCGACGCTGTCGCACTCGCCGTCACCTCCCGGCTCGCCGGCGTGATCGCCGACTTCGCGCTCGCGGGCGCCGCCTGGTGGTCGAGCCGCCGGGAGCGGGCTACACCGCCAGCCGGTCCCCTAGCGCCTTGATCCGCGCGAGCGTCGACTCCCGGCCGAGGAGCTCCATCGACTCGAAGAGCGGGGGCGAGACGCGGCGGCCCGAGACGGCGGCGCGCAGCGGTCCGAAGGCGGTGCGCGGCTTCAGACCGAGGCCCTCGATGAGGGCGAAGCGCAGCGCCTCCTCGATGGCGGCGGTCTCCCACGCGGCGACGCCGGGCAGCGAGACGAGGGCCGCGTCGAGGACGCGACGGTAGTCGTCGACGTCCTTCTCCGCGGGGAGGGCGTTCTCCTCGACCACGAGGTCCGCGTCCGCCGTGAAGAGGAAGCCGAGCAGCTCGCGCGCCTCGGACAGCACGGTCATGCGCTCCTGCACGAGCGGCGCGGCCCGGCGCAGCAGCTCGAGCTCTTCCGGGGTGTCGACGTCGCGCGTGAGGTAGGGGCGCAGCCGCTCGGCGAAGTCCTCGACCGGGAGCAGCCGGATGTGGTCGCCGTTGATCGAGTCGGCCTTCGCCTGGTCGAAGCGCGCGGGATTCGGGTTCACGTCGCGGATGTCGAAGGCCTCGATCATCTCCTGCACGGTGAACACATCGCGGTCCGGGGCAATCGACCAGCCGAGGAGGGCGAGGTAGTTGAGCAGGCCCTCGGGGATGAAGCCGCGGTCGCGGTGGGCGAAGAGGCTGCTCTCCGGGTCGCGCTTCGACAGCTTCTTCGCCCCGTCGCCGTAGACAAGCGGCATGTGCGCGTACTGCGGGATGAACGTCGTCACGCCGGCGTCGATGAGCGCCAGGTACAGCGCGATCTGCCGCGGGGTGCTCGACAGGATGTCCTCGCCGCGGAACACATGCGTGACGCCCATGAGCGCGTCGTCGACGGGGTTCACGAAGGTGTACAGCGGCGCGCCGTTCGGGCGCACGACGACGAAGTCGGTGAACGAGCCCTCCGGGAACGTGATCTCGCCGCGGATCAGGTCCTGGATGGTGAACGCGCCGTCCGGGACGCGCAGGCGCAGCGACGGCTGGCGTCCCTCTGCGCGGAACGCCGCCCGCTGCTCCTCGGTGAGGTCGCGCTCGTGGTTGTCGTAGCCCTGGCGGGGGTCGCGGCCGGCGGCGACGTTGCGCGCCTCCATCTCCTCCGCCGTGACGTACGACTCGTAGAGGTGCCCGGAGGCGACGAGCCGGTCGATGACCTCTCGGTAGATCGCGCCGCGCTGCGACTGGCGGTACGGACCGTTCGGCCCGCCCCGCTCGACTCCCTCGTCCCAGTCGATGCCGAGCCAGTTCAGGGCGTCGAGGAGCTGCTGGTAGCTCTCCTCGGAGTCGCGCGCCGCATCGGTGTCCTCGACGCGGAACACCATCCTCCCGCCCGTGTGCCGAGCGTACGCCCAGTTGAAGAGCGCCGTGCGGACCATGCCGACATGCGGCGTCCCGGTGGGGCTCGGGCAGAACCGCACCTTGACGTCGGCTCCGGTCGCGGTCGAGAAGGGCAGGTCCATAGCCCGTCAATCCTAGGCGGCGCGGGCGGAACGCACCCCGCGCGCCCGACTCCGGCAGCGGCCCGCTGCGCCTCGCCGCCTCGCGTCATGCCGCGTCGAGGCGCGGCTCGTCCCGCCAGCGCGGGGTGACGCCCTGCGTCGTCCGCGTGGTGACGTGGACGAGCGCCCGGAGCTCGACCTCGGAGAGCCGCACCGCGACGGCGACGGCCTCGAACCAGGCGAGATCCGCCCGGGCGAGCGAGTGCGTCCCCGGCCGCTCGAGCACGACGACCCAGGACGCCACCTGGTGCTCGCGGCCCAGGTCGAGGAGGAGCCTCGCGAGGCCCCAGCCGGCCTCGCGGTCGGGGTGTCGCGGGATCGTCATGGGGATGACGAGGTCCGTCGTCCGGTCGTCGGCGTCGAGCGGGAAGAGCCAGAGCTGCCGCCGGGCGGCGCCGCGCAGCAGCGCGTGCACGAAGGCGACGGCGGTCTCGCGGTCGGGGATGCGGGCGTGCGGCCCGGGGACGGGAGGCGTCGTGGTCGTCATGCCCGCATCGTGGCGCATCCGGACGGGACGCGCTCGTGCGTTCCGTCGAATTGTGGAGAACGCACCCAGGATGCGTGCTGTGGAGAACCTCTACCCGCGACGCCGGGCCAGGCGCACGCCCGCGGCGAGCGCGAGCCCGCCGGCCGCGAGCAGGCCGACCGCGAGACCCGCGAGCAGGCCCGAGTCGGCGCCCGTGACCGGCAGCTCGGTCTCGCTCGGCAGGCTCTCCTGCACCGGCGAGCCGACCGCCGACACGGTGAACGAGCCGGAGCGCCAGACGGACGGGTCCTCAACGGAGTAGGCCGAGTCCCAGCAGGCGAACACGAAGTCGTAGAACCCCGCGGCGGCCACCGCCGGCAGCGCCGACGAGAAGGAGCCGTCACCGCCGACCGCGATCCCGGTCACGTCGAAGATCAGGTCCGAGCCGTCGCCGCCGTCCGCGAACGCGAACACCTCGACGCTGTCCGTGATCGCCGTGCCGCACGTCCCGGAGATCGCGTTCGCGGCCCCGACGACCGAGTCCGGGATCGCCCCGCTCGCGCCCGCGTCGAAGATGGCGAACGCCTCGGGCGTCGAGGCCGCGAGAAACACCGGCGCCGACACGGTCCCGCCGTAGCACTCGATGTGGACCTGGATGAAGTCGCCGGGGTCGCCCATGTTCGCCTCGGGGTCCTCGCGCCAGATGCCCTCCTGCGTCGCGTCGAGGCTGAGGCCGTAGGAGCCGGTGTCGCCCGTCGTGAGGTTCGAGTACATGAGGCTCGCCGTGATCGCGTTGTCGCCGCATTCGTAGCCGATCTGGACCAGCCCGCCCTCGTGCCCCGGGTCGACCTCGAACGGCGTCCCCATGTCCGCCGTGCTGTCCCTG
>JAGIAK010000011.1 GCA_017744855.1 Microbacterium sp. | reverse complement strand
GGCCGGCCCAGGTCAGCGCCCACAGCGACTCCAGCACCGACTGCTCGTTCTCGGCCTGCGTCATCTCCTTCAACTGCGCGGCGAAGTAGGCGCCTCCCGCCTGCAGCGCCGAGAGGAGCTTCGCCTCCAGGGAGTCCGTCGCGATCTCATCGTCGGGCTCGGGCAGGGTGAACGGAGCGAGGTCGGCGGGATGCAGCGACACCCAGCCGTCGCGCCCTGGCAGCGTGCCGTGGCCCGACCAGATCACCTCGCCCGACGCCGTGAGCTCATCGAGCATCGCGGGTGTGTAGTCGCGCACTCGCGAAGGCAGCACGAGCGATTCCCACGCGCTCGCGGGCACGGGCACACCGGCGAACTGCTCGATCACGGTGAGCACGCCGTCGAGCCCGTCGAGCGGGCGGGCGAGGTGCTGCCAGTCGGGGAGGAACCGCGCGTAGGCCTCGGGCGACACCGGCTCCACGCTGCCGCGGATCGCCGCCAGCGAGCGCATGCGCAGCCGCCGCAGCACCTCGGCGTCGCACCACTCCAGGTCGTCGGCCGAGCCGGCCGCTGTCGGCAGGAAGTACCCGCTCGCGAGCCGTCCCGCGTGCTCCAGCCGCTGCAGCGTGTGCCTGGCGACCGCCGCGCCGATGCCGAAACGCGTGGCGACGGCATCCGTGGTGAAGGGACCGTGTGTGCGTGCGTGCCGTGCGAGCAGGTCGCCGAGGGGATCGGCCAGCGGCTCGAGGAAGGCGACGGGGATGCCGGTGGGCAAGGCCGCGCCGAGGGCGTCGCGCAGCCGGCCCGCATCCTCGATCGCGGCGATGCGGTGTGCGCCGGCGATGGTCACCGGGATCGCGCGCCTCGCGGCGACGAGCGCGTCGAGGTGCGCCTGCGCGTCTGCGGGCTCCTCCAATCGCGCGGCGACCTCTTCGGCGTCCATGGGTCCCAGCATCCGGAGCAGATCGGCGACACCCTCGAGCCCGCGCGCATGTCGTTCGGGGTCGAGCCGCTGGGCCTCGCGCTCGAACTGCGCGATGACGTCGGGGTCGAGCAGCTCGCGCAGCTCGACGGTGCCGAGCAGCTCGCCCAGCAGCGCGGGGTCGACGGAGAGCGCGGCCGCGCGTCGTTCGGCGAGCGGGGAGTCGCCCTCGTACATGAACGCGCCGACGTAGCCGAAGAGCAGGTCGCGCGCGTACGGCGAAGGCTGCGCGGGCTGCGTCTCGACGAGGCGGATGCGCCGGTCGGCGATCTCGGTCGCCAGGCGCCGCAGCGACGGCAGGTCGTAGACGTCCTGCAGCACCTCGCGCAGCGTCTCCAGGATTACCGGGAACGTCGGATGCCGTCTCGCGACCTCGAGCAGTTGTGCGGAACGCTGACGCTGCTGCCACAGCGGCGTGCGCTTGTTGGGGTTCATCCGCGGCATCAGCAGCGCGCGGGCGGCGCACTCACGGAACCGGGAGGCGAACAGCGCCGACCCTCCGACCTCCTGAGTGACGATCTGCTCCAGCTCGTCGGGGTCGAACACGAACAGTTCGGCTCCCGGCGGCTCGGCCTCGGCATCGGGGATGCGCACGATGATCCCGTCGTCGCTCGCGACCGCCGATCCCTCGACGCCGAGCCGTTCGCGCACGCGGGCGTTGATGGCGAGCGCCCACGGGGCGTGCACCTTCATGCCGTACGGGGAATGCAGGATGACCCGCCAGTCGCCCACCTCGTCATGACCGCGCTCGACGGTGAGGGTGCGATCGGTGGGGAGCGTGCCCGTCGCTTCGCGCTGCTCGGTGAGATGAGCCATGAGGTTCGCCCTGGCCTGCTCGTCGAGGCCGGCGTCGATCAACCGCTGCGCGGCCTTCTCCGGTGCGGCCGAGGACACCTCCCTGGAGAACCTGCCCAGCGCCTCGCCGAGCTCGAAGGGGCGTCCGAGGCCGTCGCCGTGCCAGAACGGCACCTTGCCCGGCTGCCCGTAGGCGGGGATGACGTTGACCCGGTCGTGGGTGATCTCTGCGATGCGCCAGCTCGTGGTGCCGAGGGTGAACACGTCGCCGACGCGGGACTCGTAGACCATCTCCTCGTCGAGCTCGCCCACCCGTGCGCCGGTGGTCTCGCCGGCGACGAACACCCCGAACAGTCCGCGGTCGGGGATGGTTCCGCCGCTCGTCACGGCGATGCGCTGTGCGCCCGGTCGGCCGGTGAGAGTGCCGGCGTCGCGGTCCCAGACCAGGCGGGGCCGGAGTTCGGCGAACTCGTCGGAGGGGAAGCGCCCCGCCAGCAGGTCGAGGGTGGCCTCGTAGGCGGAGCGCGGCAGCGATTGGAATGGGGCGGAGCGCCGCACCGTCTCGAACCAGTCCTCGACGCTGATCTCACCGAGCGCACTGGCCGCGACCGTCTGTTGGGCGAGGATGTCGAGCGGGTTCCGCGGCACCTGGATCGCCTCGATCTTGCCCGCCAGCATCCGCTCGGTGACGATCGCCGTGTGCAGCACGTCGCCGCGGTGCTTGGGGAAGAGCGCGGCGCGGCTGATCTCGCCGACCTGATGCCCCGCGCGTCCGACCCGCTGCAGGCCGGAAGCCGCCGACGGCGGGGCCTCGACCTGGATCACGAGGTCTACGGCGCCCATGTCGATGCCGAGTTCGAGGCTGCTCGTCGCGACGACGCATCGCAGCACGCCGGACTTCAGCTCCTCCTCGACCAGTGCCCGTTGCTCCTTCGACACCGAGCCGTGGTGCGCCTTGGCGAGCACGGGGTCGGCGCCGGCCGTCGCCCCGGCCTGCGCCATCATCGCTGCGGGCACGGTGGCCTCGGGCAGGGGGACTCCGATGCGCTCCGAGTAGATCTCGTTCAGACGGCCGGTGAGCCGCTCGGCGAGGCGACGGGAGTTCGCGAAGACGATCGTGGAGTTGTTCTCGAGGATGCGATCGACGATCGCCTCTTCGACGTGCGGCCACACCGATCCCGTGACCTCGGAGTACTCGGCCGGCTCGCCATCGACGGGAGCGGTGACCCCGGGTGGCGGGGGCGGGTTGGTCATGTCGTCCATCGGCACGACGACGCCGAGCTCGAACGTCTTCGACGCGGGAGGGGCGACGATCTCCACGGGCGCAGCCCCGCCGAGGAACCGTGCGACCTCGTCGATCGGACGCACGGTGGCGGAGAGGCCGATCCGCTGTGCGGGCGCCGCGGCGCCGTGCGTCGCGCGCAGGGCATCGAGGCGCTCCAGGCTCACCGCGAGATGCGCTCCGCGTTTGGTCGCCGCGACCGCGTGCACCTCGTCGATGATCACGGTGTGCACGTCGCGCAGGGTCTCGCCCGCGCGACTGGTGAGCATGAGGTACAGCGACTCGGGGGTCGTGATGAGGATGTCTGGCGGATCTGCGACGAGCTTGCGGCGGTCGCTTGACGTGGTGTCGCCGGAGCGCACGCCGACGGTGACCGCCGGCGCCGGCAGGTCGAGGCGACGCGCCGACTGCCCGATACCGATGAGAGGGGAGCGGAGGTTGCGCTCGACGTCGACTCCGAGCGCCTTCAGCGGGGAGATGTAGAGGATGCGGGTGCGGCCGGCATCCTTCTCGATCGGTCCCGCTCTGAACACGCTGTCGATGGCCCAGAGGAAGGCCGACAGCGTCTTGCCCGATCCGGTCGGCGCGACGACGAGCGCGTGCTTGCCCGCGGAGATCGCCTCCCACGCTCCCGCCTGGGCCGGGGTGGGCGCGGTGAAGGCCCCGCGGAACCAGTCCTGGGTGGCGGGGGTGAAGCGTTCGAGCACGTCGCTCATCCCTCCATCATGGAGCCTGCCACCGACATCGGGGCGGCCGGTAGCGTAGGACCGTGCCAGCCGCCGAGTTCCATCGCCTCTACGGCACCTGGGCGCCGCGTGCGCCCGAGGATGTCCGCGACTTCTTCGCCAGCTATCCGGGAACCTGGTGGATCGCCGGCGGGTGGGCGTTGCAGGCGTTCACCGGTGTCGTCCGTGCACACGAGGACATCGATCCGGGGATCCTCCGCCATGAGCTGCCGCTGTTCCGGGCTCACGTCGGCGAGCGGTACGACCTGTGGGCGGCGTTCTCGGGAGTCCTCAAGCCCGTGTCCTCCGACGCGCCGGAGGAATTGCCGGACGGATGCGGTCAGCTCTGGGTGCGCCGCAGCGCCGCCGATCCCTGGGAGTACGACATCCTGCTGGGGCCGGGCACGGCGGACGAGTGGCGGTACCGGCGCGATCCGGAGCTGCGGATGCCGATGACCGAGGCTCTGTGGGAGCAGGATGGCATCCGCTATCTGCAACCCGAGATCCAACTGCTCTACAAGGCGAAGGGACGGCGTCCGAAGGACGAAGACGATCTCGGCGCCACGCTGCCGCATCTGGACGCGCGGCGCAGGGCATGGCTCGCGGACGCCCTCGAACGAACGATTCCCGGACATCCGTGGCTCTCGCGTCTCGGGTGATCGGCCGTGTTCCGGATGTCGGTGGCAGGGAGGATGCTGGAGCCATGGCGCAGCACACCACGAACTACGTATCGACCCTGATCGAGGTGGCAGAGGACTGCCCCGCCTCGTATGCCGTCGAGCCACCGGCGTCTGAGAAGCCGACGATCGCCGCGCTGCACTACGAGCTCATCGCCGAGCAGCCGTTCTCCCGCACATCGGACGACGTGATCTTCGAGACCCACGCGCGGCGAAAGGGGATCGATCCGGCGGACGCCGCCGCGCGCGAGGCGTTCTTCTCCAAGGGGCAGGCGTGCCTGCGGTCCTCTCCGCTCGGCAAGCGCTACGGCTGGGGCATCGTCAGCGACGAGGACGGACGGGTCGCGCTGGTTCCGCGCGAGTCGGAGGAGTACACGCGGCTCGCCGCAGATGCGGGTCTCGGGCACACCAGAGCCATGCGCAGCCGGCGGGCGTGACGAGCAACGGGGGTGCGTCCGACGGACACAGCCCCCGTCGCCCGACTCAGGCCTCGGCCAGCGCGCCCTCAGCGTCGATCTCTAGTGTGACGTCGAGGTCGAGGCGGTCGAGGAACGCATCATCGTGGCTCACGATGAGCACGGCGCCGCGGTAGGCGCGCAAAGCGTCGACGAGCTGGTCGACGGTGTCGAGGTCGAGGTTGTTCGTCGGCTCGTCGAGCACGACGAGGTGCGGGGCGGGATCCGACAGCAGCAGCGTCGCCAGCGCGACGCGGAACCGTTCTCCGCCCGACAGAGAGGAGACCGGACGGTCCACGGTCGCGCCGCGGATGAGGAAGCGCGCCAGCCGATTGCGCAGTTCCTTCTCCGGCACCTGCGGCGCGGCATCCGCGATGTTCTCGAACACCGACCGGGACTCGTCGAGCCCGTCCACGCGCTGCGGGAGGTACCCGACCCGGTCCGTGTGCGCAACCGCCGTCAGCACGGGACGGCGGTCGTCATCCGACGACTCCTCTCCGCTCTCGGCCCAGGCGGGCGGCGCTTCTGTCTGCTGGTCGATGCTCGTCGCTGCGGCGCTCGCGACGAGCCGTTCCAGGAGCGTCGTCTTGCCGGCGCCGTTGCGGCCGATGAGGGCGACCCTCTCGGGGCCCTGCACGATCCATGAACGCGCGCCGTCTCCGATCTCCGCGATCCGCCGCGTGCGCGATACGAGAGGATCGGGCAGCTCGATCTTCATCGAGGCATCCGATCGCACGCGACGACCCGCCTCGTCGAGTGAGGCGCGCGCGGCATCCTCCTTCGCGCCGACTTCGGTGCGAAGTCTGCCCGCCGATACCTCGGCCGCCATCTTCCGACCGTGCGCGACGATCTTCGGCACGCGCTTCTCGGCCTCGGCCTTGTTCGCCATCTTGGCGCGCGTCGCGAGCTTCGTCTCGGCCTCGATGCGCTGACGCTTCTCCTTGCGGAGCACCTGTTTGGCGGCGACCTCGGCCTGCTTGGCGGCATCCTGCTCGGCGTCCAGCCAGGCACGCCACTCGGAGTAGGGACCGCCGAACACGCTCAGCGTCTGTCCGTACAGTTCCGCCGTGTCGTCCATGAGGTCCAGAAGGGAGACGTCATGGCTGACGACCACGAGCGCCCCCTTCCAGGATCGGATCATCGCGGCGAGCGTCGCCCGTGCCTCACGGTCGAGGTTGTTGGTCGGCTCGTCCAGCAGGGTGATCGGCGCCCGTCGCAGGCGGATGCCGGCGATCGCGACGAGCACGGCCTCGCCGCCGGAGAGCTCGCCGACGCGCCGGTCGAGGAACTCGGGGGACAGACCGGCCTCGGCCAGAGAGGCCTCGGCGCGCCCCTCGATGTCCCAGTCGTCGCCGACCGCATCGAAATGCGCCGGGTCGACGTCGCCCGCCCCGATCGCACGGACGGCATCGAGGGCTTCGGCGACGCCGAGCAGCTCCGCCACTCGGCGGTCGACGTCGAGGGTGAGCTGCTGCGGCAGGTACGCCACGTCGCCGGTGGTCGAGACGGAGCCCGATGTCGGGGCGAGGATGCCGGCCATGAGGCGGAGCAGCGTGGATTTGCCGGCTCCGTTGCGCCCGACGAGGCCGGTGCGGCCGGAGCCGAACGAACCGGACACTCCGCTCAGCGCGGTGGTGCCGTCGGGCCAGGTGAATGTGAGGCGGTCGAGGACGACCGAAGCGTGAAGGGTGGGGGTGGTCATGGGGTCTCCTGTCGAGTGCGAGGGTGCACTGACACCGGTTCCCCGGATACGCCTGGGAACACCCAGGTGGGGAGGCATCGGCCGTGGAGTCGGCGATCGTCGGGTCAGCGCGCGAGAAGGTGAGCGCGGAGGCGACGGATCAGATCAAAGGACTTCCAGACACGGCGGACAGGACTCCACGACGATACCCGGACGGGACTGTGTCGTGCAACCCGGGCGTGTCGTGCTACTCCCTGTCGAGCCCGAACGTGTGCTTCACGAGCGCCTGCACGTCGCGGTCGAGCCCGTCTATGCGTGCGAATCCTGCCTGCATCTCAGCGCGTACAGCGCGGAACTCGGCCTGCGTTGCGGCTCGTTCGGCGCTGAACCCGTTCTGCATCTCGGTGCGCACGGCGCCGAACTCGGCCTGTATCTCGTTTCTCAGCCCCGCGATCTCGGCCGTCAGCTCGCCGCGAAGACCGCCGATCGCCGCATGCATTTCGTTTCGAAGACCGCCGATCTCCGACGTCGTCTCCCGTCGCAGTCCGTTGATCTCGCCGTCGATCTTCGCGTGCACCCCGCGGAACTCAGCGACCATCTCGTTGCGGAGCCCGCCGACCTCGGAGCGCAGGATGCGCACGAACAGCGTCGAGACGACCGTGAGCACGCCGAACATCAACGCGGTGAACGCGCCCATCATCGTCCAGATCTGCGGCTCGGTCATGGTCATCACCCCTTCAGTTTCGACCCAGGGAAATCACAGTGCCAGCGTCAAGCGATATGCGTTCCGGACAGTCGGGCGATCGCCGGGAACTGTGGACAACCCGCGTTGTCTCGTCGTTGTGGAGGAAAGCCCCGGCAGCCCCGTAGCGTGGAGTCATGGCCGCACAGGAACCACGACCCGGTGAGATGATGCAGCGCGTCGGGCTCGGCGCCGGGCTTGCGATCGGCATGGGCGTCGGCGTCGCCATGGGCGTGGCCTTCGACAACATGGGGCTGGGCATCGGCATCGGCGTCGCCATCGGCGCCGGAGTCATGGTCGCCTTCACCGCGGCCGGCCGCAGGCTCAGCGATGACGCCAGGCGCGCCGAGGAGGAGCGTCGCGCCTCCGAGGCCGCGGGTGGTCAGCACAGTGAGGCGGACGAGCAGCGGAACGGTGACGGGACGGATGCTGACCGGCGGTCCGATCCGTCGAGTTGATCAGGCGCCGAGCCAGCGGTCGAGGAAACGACGCACGTCGTCGAGCTCCTGCTCGGAGATGCTGTGGGTGAGCCCGGCGTACACCCGGCCGGAGAGATCGGCGTGCCCTGGCAGCCACTGCGCCGTGTGTGCGACGAGGTGCGCGGGGATGACGTCGTCGTGGGTTCCTCGCCCCCAGAACACCGGCGGCGGGGTCTCGGCGAGCCGGTCGTCGAGCGGCATCGCGCCTGGGGCGACGTAGCCGCTGAGGGCGATGACGGCTCCGATCCGGTCGGGGGCGATGCGCAGGGCCTGCAGGGCGACGGCCGCGCCCTGGGAGAAGCCCAGCAGAGCGACGGATGGTGCATCGGCCGCCGTGCGGTCGAGCCAGCGCAGGAGCGCCTGAGCGGCGGCGGTGACGTCGGCGGGGTCTCGGCCGTCGAGACCTTCGATCGGGTACCAGGAGCGGCCGGGCATCGGCCACGGAGGGGACAGCGGAGCGGCGACGGATGCCGTCACGATCCCGTCGGGAAGACAGGGGACCAGACCGAACAGGTCGTTCTCGTCGGCTCCGTATCCGTGCAGGAGCACGAGCAGCGGCATCCGCTCCCGGTCGTCGGACGACCATCTGGTCGCCGCGTCGTCGATCTCGATCACCCCTCCATCCTGCCAGCGCTCGCCGGAATGGGATCAGGGCAACCGCGCCGGAGCCGTGTGCCCCGTGCGGTCCGGCTGGTAGAAAGGACACATGGCGGTCCGCACACCCGATCCCGATCCCGAACCCGACGACTCCGATCTCGGCTCCTTCGGAGGAGCGGCGCGGGTTCCGGGCGCCAACCCCGGGTGGCTGACCGACTTCGAGCTCGAAGAGGCGCGGCGCCGTCTGCCCATGCTCTACGTCGAGGCGATCCCCGTGCGCACCGACGGATCGGGACAGGTCACCGAGATCGGCATCCTGTTGCGATCGACGCCGCTCGGCGAGATGACGCGCACGATCGTCTCCGGGCGGGTCCGCTTCGGCGAGACGATCCGCGATGCGCTGTTCCGGCACGTCGAGAACGACCTCGGCCCCATGGCGTTCCCGCTGCTGCCGCCGCAGCCGCTGCCGTTCACGGTCGCCGAGTACTTCCCGCTGCCTGGCGTGAGCGCATATCACGACGACCGCCAGCATGCCGTGTCGCTTGCGTTCGTGGTGCCTGTCACCGGCACCTGCGAGCCGCGCCAAGACGCTCTCGAGGTCACCTGGTTCTCGCCGGAGGCCGCGGGATCCGACGCCGTCGCCGCCGAGATGGAGGGCGGCCGCGGCACGCTCATCCGGCAGGCGCTCGCGAGCCTCGGCCTGCTGCGCTGACTGCGGCGCCGTGATCGCACGCGACGACGCCCCTCCTCTCCTGACGGAGGGGAGGGGCGTCGGTCAGCGAACCGGGCTCAGGCGCGGGTGAGACGCGACAGCTCCGCGACGAACGCGTCGACGTCGGACTCCTGCGTGTCGAAGCCGCACATCCAGCGCACCTCGTTTCGCGATGCGTCCCAGTCGTAGAAGCGGAACGACTCGCGCAGGCGGTCCGCCACGCCGTCGGGCAGGGTCGCGAACACGCCGTTCGCCTGGGTCTGCTGGGTGAAGTCGACTCCGGCGATCGAGCCGTCGGCGAGACCAGCCTCGATCTCGCCGCGCAGGCGCTGCGCCATGGCGTTGGCGTGCCGGGCGTTGCGCAGCCACAGGTCGCCGTCGAGTAGGGCGATCAACTGCGCCGAGACGAAGCGCATCTTCGACGACAGCTGCATATTGTACTTGCGCGAGTAGATCAGCCCGGACGACGCCTCAGGGTTCAGGACCACGATCGCCTCGCCCAGCATCGCTCCGTTCTTCGTGCCGCCGAAGCTGAGCACGTCGACGCCGACGTCGGTGGTGAAGGCGCGCAGCGGGAGATCGAGCGCAGCGGCGGCGTTGGAGATGCGGGAGCCGTCGACGTGCAGGGTCATGCCGTGGCCGTGCGCCTGGTCGGCGAGAGCCTTGATCTCGTCTGGCGTGTACAGCGTGCCGAGTTCGGTCGACTGGGTGATCGAGACGACGAGCGGCTGGGCGCGGTGCTCGTCGCCCCAGCCCCAGGCCTCACGGTCGACGAGCTCGGGAGTCAGCTTGCCGTCCTCCGCGGGCACGGTGAGCAGCTTGAAACCGCCGATGCGCTCGGGCGCCCCACCCTCGTCGACGTTGATGTGCGCGGTCGACGCCGAGATCACCGCGCCCCAGCGCGGCAGCATCGACTGCAGGCCGGTCACATTGGCGCCGGTGCCGTTGAAGACCGGGAACGCCTGCGCCTGCTCGCCGAAGTGGGAGCGGAACACCTCCTGCAGGCGCGCCGTGTAGGCGTCCTCTCCGTAGGCCACCTGGTGGCCGCCGTTGGCCTCGGCGATGGCGGCGAGGACCTCCGGATGGATGCCGGAGTAGTTGTCGCTGGCGAATCCCCGGATCGCGGGGTCATGCTGGATGCTCACCGATCAAGTCTATTCAGCGACAACCCCTACCGGATGTCGGAGGCCCTCCCTACCCTCGAAGAATGGACCGGGGCACAGCCAAGGCAGCGTTCGCGAACGTTCTCGTCAACACGCTCATCGCGAACGTGACGACGAGCTTCCTGTGGTTCGCGCTGACGTTCTGGGTGTACATCGAGACGCAGTCGGTGCTCGCCACCGGCGTCATCGGGGGCGCGTACATGCTCCTCATCGCGTTCTTCGCGATGGTCTTCGGCACGATGGTCGATCGCCATCGCAAGCACACGATCATGCTGATCTCCAGCGTGATATCGGCGGCGGCCTTCCTCCTCGCCGGGGTCCTCTACGTCTGGCAGCCCGAGTCGGCGCTGCTCGATCTGGGCGGTCCGTGGTTCTGGGCGTTCGCGCTCATCATCCTGTGCGGCGGAGTGGTCGAGCAGCTGCGCAACATCGCGCTGTCGACCACGGTCACGCTGCTCGTCGAGGAGGACAAGCGTGACAGGGCGAATGGCCTCGTCGGCACAGTCCAGGGGCTCGCCTTCCTCGTGACGAGCGTGTTCTCCGGCCTCTCGATCGGCTTCCTCGGCATGGGGTGGACGCTCGCCATCGCCATCGCGGCGATGGCGTTGACGTTCGTGCATCTGCTGTTCATCCGCATCCCGGAAGGCACGCCGGAGCCCGACGCCGGTGCATCGGGCGCCCTCGACTTCCGCGGCAGTGTGCGTGCGATCCGGCTCGCTCCGGGGTTGTTCGCGCTGATCGTGTTCTCGACCTTCAACAACCTCATCGGCGGCGTCTACATGGCGCTCATGGATCCGTACGGACTGACGCTCTTCGACGCGCAGACCTGGGGGTTCGCGCTCGCGTTCGCCTCGACGGGATTCCTCATCGGTGGAGGACTGGTCGCGAAGTTCGGCCTGGGTCCCAAGCCGATGCGCACGCTGCTGCTCATCGTGATCGCGATGGGGCTGCTCGGCGCCGTGTTCATGCTGCGCGAGTGGTGGCCGTTGTATGTCGTGGGTATGTGGCTCTACATGGCGCTGGTCCCGCCGGCAGAGGCGGCGGAGCAGACCGTGATCCAGAAGGTCGTGCCGTACGAGCGTCAGGGCCGCGTGTTCGGTGTGGCGGCGGCGATGGAGGCCGCAGCGGCGCCGATCACGGCGTTCCTCATCGCGCCGCTCGCGGAGTTCCTGATCATTCCCTACATGAAGACTCCTGCGGGGAATGCGCAGTGGGGCTGGCTGCTCGGCGAAGGAGAGGCGCGCGGTATCGCGCTGATCTGCCTCTTCGCCGGTCTCGTGATGGTGGTGGTCGGCGGTCTCGCGTTTCTCACGCGGTCGTACCGACGACTCACGGACCTGTATGCGAATGCTCCGGCGCAGCAGATCGACGGCGAGGAGCCGGCCACCGAGCAGCCTGGCGCCCCAGCAGGGGATGCGGCGCCGACGCCCGAGCATGCGCGGCTCGACGCCGCGGCCGACGGGACTCCGGTCGTCGACCCGGTCTCAGCGCGCGGCGGGAGAGCCGGCCGCGAGGGGACCAGTCCGCGGAGAGATCACGACGCGGGGTGACCATGAGCAGGGGAGAACGCGCCGACGAGGGAGAGCCGCTGCGGATCGTGCCGGCCAACGAGGCCGCGTGGGACGACCTGCAGGCGATCCTCACTGGCACGGCGGGGCGCTGTCAATGCGAACGGCAGCGGCTCGGCGACGGCGACTGGTGGCACATGCCCGTTGAGGAGCGTCGTGACCTCCTCCGCAGCGAGGTGAACTGCGGAGATCCACGGGCTCGCGACACCATCGGTCTGGTGGGCTATCTCGGCGAGGAGCCGGTCGCCTGGTGCGCCGTCGATCGCCGGAGCGTCTACGGGCGGTTGCGCGGATCGCCGGTGCCCTGGAAAGGGCGGGACGAGAGCCATGACGACGAGTCGGTCTGGGCGGTCGCTTGCCTGATTGTGCGGCCGGGCTACCGGGGGAGAGGTTTGACGTCGCCGATGATCGCCGCGGCCGTCGAGCACGCACGTGCCCGGGGTGCACGAGCGATCGAGGGGTACCCGATGCTCACCGGCGGCTCGACCGTGTCCTGGGACGAGATGAACGTCGGCGCTGTCGGCCCGTTCCTTGGCGCGGGATTCGCCGAAGTCAGCCGTCCCACAACACGGCGCGTCGTGATGCGGCGCGACCTCTGAGTGACGCCCGAAAGCACCGGGGCGCCACTGGGACGCCACCGGGACGGGCCGGGTCGGACAGGAGCGGGTGCGTACGGTCAGACGAGGCTGCACCCGGGTGGGTCAGAGGTCGATGATGCGATCGTTCACGTCGGCGGCGTCTGCAGTCCACAGAGCGAGCACGGCCGGAGCGAGAACCGCAGGGTCCAGGGCGCCTTTCGTGCGGAAGACGACGGATGCCGTGCGCAGTGGCTCAGCGGTGTCTCGGGCGGCCTTGGCGTAGCCCTGGGCGACCGCGCGGGTCCACGCCTCGCTCGCCGCCTTCATCGCGGCGTAGTTCGCCCCGCCGGCGAGCGGCCGGGCGACCGCCGTCGACGACACGACGGCGAAGCGTCCCGCCTCTGAGGCGCGCAGCGCCTCGTCGAAGGCGCGGCTCGTAGCGCGCACCGCCTGCAGGGCGGGCAACAGGGCGTCGAAGTCGGCATCCGACTGCCCCGCGAGCCCGCCGCCGCCTCGCCATCCACCGACGAGGGGGATCACGCCGTCGACCGTGCCGAGACGCGAGGCGAGGCGGGTCATCTCCTCGACCGAGGTCGCGTCCGAGACCTCCACGTCTGCGCCGGCATCCGCGAGGGGGCGGAGACGCCCGGCATCCCGTCCGGTCGCGACGACGCGCGCGCCTGACGCGACCAGCGCTCGGGTGACAGCCAGGCCGGCCTCGCTGGTGGCGCCGGCGATCACGATGGTGCGCTCTTTCACACTGAGTCCTTTCCTGACTGCTTCGGTGTTTCCCTGCCCGCATCGGTCTCTTCGTGCGGCATCCATCTCCCCGGACGATTTCGTTTTTCGTGCCGTATCCGTCGCCGTACTTCCGATTTTCGGACCGGCACGCGTTTCTCGGACGATCCTGCGCGGATCGTCCGAGAAACGGCACGTCATCCGAAATTCGGATTCGAGGACGAGAGCCCGGGTCTGAAAGCCGGGCACGGGGCACTAGAGACCGGGCGGAGGCACGGCGGACGAGAGCCCGGTTTCGGAAGCTGGAGACCGGGGAACGAGAGCCCGGAACCCGGCTCCCGGCCCCGGTTCCGGAGACGTCTCAGTCGTCGGTGCCGCGGATGCCGACGGTCGATTCGATGACGGGCTTCATCTTCTTGTCGAGGGTCTCGAAGAACATCGACAGCGGGAACTCGTCGTCCATGACCGCGTCGGTGTAGCCCTTCGGCGCTCCGGCGAGGATCTCGTCGGACAGGCCGCGGGCCCACTGCGAAGCGGGGTGCGGGGTGAGCGTGCCGCGGACCAGTTCGTAGGCCGCGAGCCAGTGGGCGACCTTCGGGCGGTCGATCGAGTGCCAGTACAGGTCGTCGATCGCGTCGCCGAGCGCCACGACGGCGTCGGGCACGTTCTCCCAGTCGAACGCGAGAGCGGTGTCCGTCCAGTGCAGCACTCCGCGCTGGTGCAGCCACGCGAACAGCAGCTGTCCGCCGACGGCGTCGTAGTTGCGCACGCGGGTGCCGGTGATCGCGAAGCGGAAGATGCGGTCGAAGATCACGGCGTACTGCACGAGAGGCGCGTGCTCGAGCATCTCCCGCTCAGCGGCGGTCAGCTCCTCACCGGCCTCCACGCGAGCGGTCAGCGCACGCTGGATGCGAACCGACTCGCGGAACGCGGTCATGTCGCAGCGCATCTCCTCGAGCGAGTAGAGGAAGAACGGCATCCGCTGCTTGATCATGAACGGGTCGAACGGCAGGTCGCCGCGCATGTGCGTGCGGTCGTGGATGATGTCCCACATCACGAACGCGCGCTCGGTCAGCGCCTGGTCGTCGAGCATCGCCGCCGCGCGCTCGGGCAGGTCGAGGTTGGTGATCTCGGATGCCGCGCGCACGACACGGCGGTAGCGTGCGGCCTCACGGTCCTGGAAGATCGCCCCCCACGTGAACGAGGGGATCTCGCGCATCGCGACGGTCTCGGGGAACAGCACCGCGGAGTTCGTGTCGTATCCCGGAGTGAAGTCCACCAGGCGCAGCGAGACGAACAGCTTGTTGCCGTAGTCGCCGGCCTCGAGGGCGGCGATGAACTCCGGCCAGATCGTCTCGACGATGAGCGCCTCGACGAGGCGGTCGCTCGAGCCGTTCTGCGTGTACATCGGGAAGATCACCAGGTGGCGGATGCCGTCGATGCGATGCTGCTGCGGCTGGAACGTCACGAGCGAGTCGAGGAAGTCCGGCACGCCGAAGCCCTCCGCGACCCAGCGGTCGAAGTCGACGATCGACGCGGCGAGGTACTCGGCGTCGTGCGGGAAGGCCGGAGCCAGCGCGCGGATGCCGGACGTGATGGCGCCGACGTACTCGCGGGCCGCGGCGTGATGCGCGGTGTCCGGGATCGAGCCGTCCTTGACCTGCAGCTCGCGGATCGCGATGGCGGCGTCCTTGAGCTGCGCCCAGGCGGCGGACTGCTCGGCGGTCGACGCGTCCTCGACGACCTCGGGTTCGCCGATGAGAGCGTTGCTGGGGGTGGTGGTGAGGGACATCGGGACCTCCGATCGCGAATTGCAGGAAATATTCCGGCGATAGCCGGCATCTACCGATATTATTTCACGTATGGATGACTCTGTCGACCGCGCGATCCTTGCCGAGGTCTCCCGTGACGGTCGCGTCACCCTCGCTCAGCTGTCGGATGCCGTCGGACTCTCGGTCTCTGCCGTCCAGTCGCGGCTGAAGCGACTGGAGACGCGGGGCGTCATCGCCGGCTATCGGGCGATCCTCGACCCTGAGCAGGTCGGCACCCCGCTTTCGGCATTCATCGAGATCACCCCTCTCGACCCCGCCCAGCCTGACAACGCGCCGGAGCTGCTGGAGCACCTCGAGGCGATCGAGGCCTGCCACTCCATCGCGGGAGACGCCAGCTACATGCTGTTCGTGCGTGTCCCGTCGCCGCGCGCGCTGGAGGAGCTCGTGCGCGACATCCGCCTCGCGGCCAACGTGAGCACCCGCACCACTGTCGTGCTGCAGACCTACTACGAGCACCGCCCCATCATCCCCGTCGCGGGGGAGTGACGCCGCGCATCTCGAGCCGGGACTTCCGCTCGAATCCCGAACGCCGTTAGTATTCGAATGTAGAACGCCGTTCGGCTTTCAGTGACCCCGCCATCAAAGGAGATGCCGTGCCCGAGATCACCCGTCGCACCGCCCTGCTCGCCCTCGGCAGCACAGCGCTCGCCGGAGCCGCCGCCGGAACTGCCGCACCAGCCGTCGCCGCGCCGAAGGGCGGTGCGGGCAAGGGCGGTGCGGGCAAGGCGGTCACCGTCTACCTCGTCCGCCACGGTCAGACCTGGTTGAACCTCACCGGCCGCGTGCAGGGCTGGTCGGACTCCCCGCTCACCGCGCAGGGGATCGAGACCGCGTCCGCGGTGGGCCGCAACCTCGCGGCCGAGATCGGCGGCTTCGACGCCGCGTACTCCGCAGACACCGTGCGGCATTTCCAGACAGCCACCGGCATCCTGGAGGCGGCAGGGTCGCGACTCTCCCCGACCCGCGTGTTCGGGCTCCGCGAGGCCGCCTACGGGGGATGGGAAGGCGAGAAACAGTCCGCGGCGCTCCCCGCGATGCTGCCCTACCTGCCCGACCCGCAGCACCCCTTCGACGCGACCCTCGCCCAGATCATGGACGCGTTCGTCCGGAGCAACCCGAAGCCGGAACTCCCCGCCGAGACGCACGCCCAGGTGGCGGCCCGCATGCTCGATGCGCTCACGGCCGCGGCATCCGATCGCACGATGCCGCGACGCTACGGCGGGACGATCCTCGCCGTGTCCAGCGGCATGTCCACCATCGCGCTGCTCGAATCGCTCGGCGCGAGCGTCGAGGGCGAGCTGCACAACGGCGCGGTCAACAAGCTCGTCTACGCGCAGGGCGCCTGGGCCGTCGAGTGGGTCAACAACACCGACTACGCGCACTGACGTCCCGTGGTCGGCGTGGTGCTCAGAGCACGGCGCCGACCATCGCCTCGCCGAGCGGGGTGCGCAGGTGCAGCATCCGCGCACCATCGCGTTCGCTCGCGATCAGTCCGGCGTCGCGCAGCACCGTGAGGTGGTGGGAGGCCGTCGACACGGCGAGCCCGGCATCCGCGGCGACCTGCGAGGTGGTGCGCGCTGTGCCTGCGGCGAGCAGGATGCCGGCACGGGCGGGGCCGAGCAGGGCGCCGAGCGACCCGGTGATCTCGGCGTGGTCGCGAGCCCACCCCGCTGTCACACCCCGTGCAGGGTAGAAGAGAGTCGGCTGCGCCGGCGGCTCGGTGATGACCATGCAGCCCCACGACGACATCACCGACGGCGCCAAGACGAGCCCGCCGCCACGGCAGTCGACCTGCTCGCTGTGCCGGCGCAGCCGCACGCGCACCGTGCTCTCGCCCCAGCTCACGTTGGGGTGCAGCCCGCCCGCCATCCCCGCGATGCCGTCGCTCGCGATGGTGCGGGCCCGCACGGCGATGTCGGCCCTGAGCAGCCGGTCGAGTTGCGGCCACACGGGCGCCAGCACGGCGTCCCACACCTCCGACCACGCATCGGCGATCAGGCGGCGTGCCCGCACCGGATGCTCGCGCATATCCCGCAACGCAGTCTGCCTGCTGCCGGAAGACCGCACGATCATCTTCCCGAGGTCCACGCGCATCGCGTCGAGGTCCGCGACCCGCAGCGCCTCGAGCTCGGCTTCCGGAGTCAGGTCCCAGTGCGGTGCAGCGGTGACGAAATCGGGGAGGTAGCCGTCGTCGCCGATCACCGTGGCGAGCAGTCCGAAGCTCGCCTTGGGCAGTCGGTCCCGCACGGCGCGCAACCAGCCCCACTGCAGCGGATGCTGCGCGGGGCGCCGCAGCACGCGGACGGCGTGCGCGAGCTCGTGCCCCGGGGAGATGCCGAAGCGCACCGCCTGGATGTCGCCGGGGCTCAACTGGAACTCGACGCGGTGATCCGGATGATCCACGCCCTCGAGTGGACGAGTGTTTCGATCCACATCGAAACTCTACGCCGTGTCGGTGGGGGCGTCGAGACTGGAGCCATGAACAGCACAGTCCGCCCCGCAGAGGTCGTCCACGATGCCGACATCCGTATCGGCACCGGCCGCAGCCGCCGGTTCGAGGGCGTGGCGCACGGCGCCGACCTGTCGTACTTCTACGTCGAGAACCAGCCGGGAGAAGGTCCGGGGATGCACTGGCACCCCTACTCCGAGACCTGGGTGGTGCTCGAGGGCGTGGCGCGCATCACACGCGGCGACGAGACCGTGCTCGCCGAGGCCGGCGACACCGCCACCGCTGCCGCGTACGTTCCGCACGCTTTCGTGAACGCCGGTACCGGCGTGCTGCGCATCCTCTGCATCCACGCATCCGCCATCATGATCCAGACCTTCCTCGACGAAGACTGACCACAGGAGAATCACGCATGTCCTTCCAGGCATACCTCGACAACATCGAGACCAAGACCGGCCTCACCCCGCGGCAGTTCCTCGACCTCGCCACCGAGCGCGGTTTCGGCCCAGACACCAAGGCCGGCCCGATCCTCGAGTGGTTGAAGACCGACTACGACCTCTCTCGCGGGTACGGCATGGCCCTCGTGCACGTCATCACCAAGGGGCCCCAGATCAGTGACAAGCACGTCGGCAGCGGCGGCACGCACGCCGACGCCTCCGACACGCTCTGGCTCGACGGCAAAGCGACCAACCCCGCACTCTGACCACCGCAAGGAGCACCACCATGACCGTTCGCGCCGATCTCAACGTCTCCCTCGACGGCTCAGCGACCACCACCGACCAGACACCCGAGAACCCGTTCGGCGAGGACTGGGGCCGGCTCGTCGGGGCGTACACCGCTACCCGCACCTTCCGCTCCCGCGTGCTCGGCGACACCTCCGGCGAGGGCACCACCGGTGTCGACGAGCGGTATGCGGCTGAGTATTTCGAGGAGGTCGGCGCCGAGATCATGGGCGCCGGCATGTTCGGACTGCACCAGCACGGCGACGATCCCGACTGGCGCGGCTGGTGGGGCGAGGAGCCGCCCTTCCACGTGCCGGTCTACGTGCTCACCCACACGCCCCGTGAGTCGATCGAGTTCGCCAACGGCACCGTCTTCCACTTCCTCGAGGCGACGCCGGAGGAGGCGCTGGCGCTCGCCGTGCAGGCCGCCGGTGGCAAGGATGTGCGCATCGGCGGCGGCGTCGACGTCGTGCGGCAGTTCCTGCGCGCCGGGCTCATCGACCGCATGCACCTCGCCGTCGCTCCCCTCGTGATCGGCAGCGGCGAGCGCATCTGGGACGGCCTGCGCGGCATCGAGAACGATTACGACGTGCGCAGCGAGGTGGCGGAGAGCGGCGTCACGCACGTCACCTTCACGCGTCGCTGACACCGGAGGGACATGGATGCTGCCAGTAGGATTCCCTGCGTGGCAGCATCCTCCAATCGCAAGAAGAAGACCTCGCGTCGACCGGTCCGCACCAGCGGCAACCCCGCGAAGAAGCCCGTCGTCGAGCTCGGCCCGGTCACGGCCGCCGATTGGATCGGCGCGGCACGTCTGCGCACGCTGCCACTCGCGATCGCGCCGGTCGTCATCGGCACGGGGGCGGCGCGCAGCACCGGCCCCGAGTTCCACTGGGTCATCGCGCTGGCCTGCCTGGCAGTGGCTGTCTTCCTGCAGATCGGCGTGAACTTCACGAACGACTACAGCGACGGCATCCGCGGCACCGACGCGCACCGGGTCGGCCCTGCCCGACTCACGGCGTCGGGCAGGGTGAAGCCGCGCACCGTGCTCGTGATCGGGCTCGTGTTCTTCGCGCTCGCCGCGGTGGCCGGTCTCGCGATCGTGATCCGCACGCAGCAGTGGTGGATGCTGGCCGTGGGCGCCGCGTGCATCGTCGCCGCCTGGTTCTACACCGGCGGCAAGCGCCCCTACGGGTACTTCGGTCTGGGCGAGGTGTTCGTGTTCGTCTTCTTCGGACTCGTCGCGACTCTCGGCACCACGTGGGTGCAGATCTTCGCCCTCCCGCAGCAGGCGTGGCTCGGTGCGATCGCCGCTGGCCTGTTCGCCTGCGCGGTGCTGCTCGCCAACAACCTGCGCGACATCGACCAGGACCGCCTCGTCGGCAAGCGCACGCTCACGGTGCTCATCGGCCGCCGGGCGACGCAGGTGCTCTACACGCTCTTCGTGCTGGCGCCGTTCGCCATCGCCGTCGTGCTCGCGCTGCTGTTCCCGATCGCGTGGTTGGCGCTGCTCGCGCTGCTGGCGGCACTGCCGGCGCTGCTCATCGTGTGGACGTACCGAAAGCCCGGCGAGCTGGTCGTGGCGCTCGCGCTGACGTCGCTCGCGGCGCTGCTGTACGCCGGCGCCCTGTTCTGGGCGTTCGTCGGCTAGTCCTGACCTCGACTCGTCCGAGCACAGCTTCGGAGTCGGCATCCGGGCACAGTTTCGGATCGGTTCCCCGGGCACAGAATCGGAGCGGTTCCCCGGGCACAGAATCGGAGCTGGCATCCGACACGCCGTCGTCGAGACGGATGCCGCGGCGTGTCGTACATCGGCTCCGAAGTTGTGCCCGGTGGCCGATGAGGCGGCTCCGAAGTTGTGCCCGGTGGGCGGGCCGAAACACGTCGGGCTGAGACGGGACGGACCGACTCGGGTCAGGCCTCGGGGTCGGAGTCGAGGGCGTCGTCTTCGGCATCCGCGTCGGCCCGCTCGCCGGCCGACCGCGACTCGCGGCGCTCGTGGATGCGCGTGGACGCGTCGGTGAGTGGCGTGCGCAGGAACAGCAGCGAGATGCTGACGCCGATCAGCGCCGAGAAGATCGCGGCGAGCCACCAGAACTCGCGGAAGATCGGGAAGAAGAACCACAGGATCGCGAGCGGGACGAGGAACGCCAGCAGCCGCAGCACGGTGTAGACGAGGAGAGGTGCGGGCTTCACCTGTACAGTCTACGTTCGCCGCGGGGGTGCTCGATCCCGAGGCGGGTGAACGGGATGCCGCGCACCACGCGCCGCCACGGGTGCTCGCCGAGCGACCACAGCAGGCCGGCGTCGGGGTCGAGCGCGAGGTCCTCGCAGCCGGCGGGGAGCGGCACGGGGTCGCGGCGCAGGTCATCGGACGGGCCGCTCCACAGCACGCCAGGTCGAGCATGGTCGGACTGCGAGACGAAGTGCCGCCCGCCCCATCGCACGGCGCCCTGCATGTGGCGGATGCCGGGCACGAACTCGCCCTGCGGCTCGAAGCCGGCGTCCGGGCCGTCCGGTACGAGAAATTCCCCGATCCGGCCGCCCTCGTCATCGCGGTACTCGCCGATGAGCACCCGCGGCAGCGGCTCGCCGTCGTCGTCGATCACCCGGCCGAGGAACGAGCAGCGCAGATCGACGGGATGCACGCGCGTCCGCACGGCCACGAGGGCGCGCGAGCGCGACGACGCGGTGAGCCGCCGGGCGAGCGCTCCGCGTACGGGGCGCACATCGCCGAGGTCGAACTCCCAGATGCCGCGCATGGTCGCCGCGGCGAAGAGCCGGTCGCCGAACCAGGCGAGGCCGCCGACGTGGATGGTCGCCGGCTGCAGCTGTCCGTCCTCGTCGGTCACGGCGAGGAAGACGTCGCGGTGCCGGTGGCGTGCGAGGTCGATGAACGACACCCGCGACGCGAGGTGGCGGCGCTCGCGATCCTGACGGAACCAGCTGACCGCCAGGGTGCGCCGCGACCCGGACACGCCGAGGTCGACGCCCTGCGGGTACCAGCGCTGCGACCACGAGCGCGCCGTCAGCCAGCGCAGGTCGATCGCGCCGGCCGGTCGGCGCCGCGAGGGTCGGCGTCGGACAGCGAGTGGCCACAGCATCCGTCCATCGTGGCGGATCCACCTGTGAGCGCGCGGGGGAGGACACCGTCCGTTCACCTGGTCGTCCCCTTCCCGACAGGATGCCGTGACAGCATCCCTGGCACCATGCGCGCGCCCCTCGTCACCGTGATCCTGCCCGCGAAGGACGCCGGCCCGTACATCGCGACGACGCTGGAGACCCTGACCAGGCAGTTCGACGATCCGTCGGCCCTGCAGCTCGTCGCGATCGACGACGGCTCGCGCGACGACACCGGCGCGCTGATGCGGCGCTATGCAGAGCGCTTCGGCGATGCGGTCGTGCTGACCAACCCGGCACCTCGGGGGCTGGCGAGCGCACGGAACCAGGGGCTCGCGCAGGTGAAGGCCGAGGCGTTCTGCTTCATCGACGGCGACGATTGGATGCAGCCGGGCCGCCTCGGCGTGCTGGCGCGGCGTCTGCGCGACCTCGACTGCGACTTCGTGCGCACCGACCACGTCACGGTCCGGGGGCGCGAACGTGCGCTGGTGCGCGCGCCGCACCCGTGGCGGGAGCGTGCGCTGCCGCCACGCGAGGCGATCCTTCCCGATGACGAGACGACGATGGTCGACTACCCGTTCGCGTGGGCGGGCATGTTCCACCGCCGCGTGATCGACGACGGCCTCGCCGGGTTCCCCGATGGCCTGTTCACCGCGGAAGACCGGCCGTGGATCTGGCGCCTGCACCTGCGTGCGCGCTCCTTCGCCGTCGTCGACGCCCCCGCGATCCTCTACCGCCGCGGGGTGACGACGTCGCTCACACAGGTGCGCGACCGGCGACAGCTCGACTTCGTGCGCGCGATGAGCGAGGTGGTCGACCTGGTGGAGGCGGATGCCGAGGCCGAGCGGTTCCTGCCGAAGATCGTCTGGACCGTGCTGGCGCTGAGCTCTCACCACCTCGTGCGATCGCGTCGGATGACCCCGGGGCTGCGCGGTGAGATGCGTTCCGGCATCCGCGAGCTGCTCTCCCGCCTCCCCGAGCGCGAGGTCGACGCGGCTCTCGCCCGCCTCGACGGTCCGCGGCGGCGCGTGCTCGCCCGCACGCTGCGCCGCACGGGGGTCGGCGCATGACCCAGCTCTTCGCGCTGCACAGCGCCTACGGACTCGCCACCGCGGCCGCCGCGATCGACGCGGGCCTGCTCGGAGACGACGAGCGCGTGCTCGTGCCGTTCCACTCCGCTCGTGTGCCGGAGACCAGTCGCGGCATCGCGGCCGATCCCGCCCTGCGGTCGTTGCGCGCGCGGTTCGCCCGTGTGGAGGATCTCGACGAACTGCTCGGGCCGCTGCATCCGAGCTCCTGGGAGCCCGCCGACGCCGACCTGCCGCTGCTCGAACGGCTGCTCACCCGCGCCTGGAATCTCGGTGACGGCGACCTCGATCTGTTCGTGCAGAGCCCGCAGGTGGCGCCGGCGCGCACGCTGATGACCCTGTTACCGAACGCCCGCATCACGGTCGTCGGCGACGGGCTCATGACCTATTCGCCGATGAGGGTGCGGATGCCGCACACGGTGTCGGCACGCATCGTCCGCGTCGTGCACGCCGACGTGGTGCCGGGAGTGCGACCGCTCGTCGGATCGCCGCTGGCCGCGACCGTGCCGGTGCCCGTCGAGGCTTTCCGTGCCGCGCTGGAGGAGACGGATACAGGGGAGCCGCTGCCCGGCCTCGACGACGGCGCGCCGACCGTGCTCGTGCTCGGACAGTACCTGTCGGCACTGGGGTTGATGACCGCCCAGGAGGAGCTCGCGCTGCAGGCCGCCCTCGTCGACAGGGCGATGGAGTGGGCGCCTCGGCGCATCGTATTCAAGCCGCATCCCTCGGCGCCGCCCGCGCTCACCGACGCGCTGCGCGTCAGAGCCCGGTCCCGCGGCGTCGAGTTCGTGGAGCACCGGGGCGGCCCGGCCGCCGAACTGCTCGCCCATCGCATCGGCGCGCGAGCGGTCGTCGCCTGCTTCTCGACGGCGCTGCCCACCGTGCACGCCCTGTACGGCATCCCGATCGGGTCTTCCGGCGCCGACACCGTGTTGCACCGGCTCACCCCCTACGAGAACAGCAACCGCATCCCCGCGACAATCGTCGACGCGCTCACCCGGCCCGGATCTCTCCGCTCACACCCCGGCGATCTGCAGCGGCTGGTCGACGCCGTCGGCTACGCGATGCAGCCGATCGTGGCTGGACATCTGCGCGAGCGCGCCGTCGAGGTGCTCGACGGTCTCGACATCGCGGACCGCGAGCGCTGGTTCGCACCGCGCCGACTCGTCGACCTCGGGCTCCCCGGGGCGCCGGAGGAGAGGATGCTGCAGACGCTGCTCCGACCGGCCGGTGGCATCGGGCGGATCGAAGAACTGAAGCTGACGGCGGTGGGCGCGCGGCGCAGGGCAGCACGAGCATGGAAGGCGATACGAGGACGATGACGACGGTGGCGATCATCCCCGCCCGTGGCGGGTCGAAGCAGGTGCCGCGCAAGAATGTGCAGCGCGTGGGCGGTGTGCCGCTCGTGGCCAGAGCCGTGCACGCGGCGCTCGCCGCAGACGGCATCGACGTCGTCGCGGTGTCCACCGACGACGAGGAGATCGCGGCAGTCGCGGCGGCGGCCGGTGCACGCATCGTCCGTCGACCCGCCGAGCTCGCGGGCGATCTCGCGACCTCGGAGAGCGCGATCCTGCACGCGATGGACAGCCTCGCCGCGGAGGGCGTCGACGCCGAGGTGGTGGCCTTCCTGCAGGCGACCTCGCCGTTCCTCCCGTCCGATGCGCTCGCGGAGGCGGTCGCGCGGGTGCGGACGGGGCGGGCCGACAGCGTGTTCTCCGCGCACGAGACCTACGGATTCCTCTGGCGACGCGACGCGGACGGGGCTGCGGATGCGGTCAACCACGACGCCGCGCGTCGCCCGCGACGACAGGACCGCGAGCCGCACTACCTCGAGACAGGGGCGTTCTACGTGTTCTCCGCCGCGGGGTTCCGCGAGAGCCGGCATCGCTTCTTCGGCCGCACCGAGTTCGTCGAGGTGTCCGAGTGGACGGCCATCGAGATCGACGACGAACAGCAGCTGCGCATCGCCCGTGCGCTCGCCGCGCTGCACGAGCCGCGGCATCCGATCCCGGCGAAGGCCGTCGTGACCGACTTCGACGGCGTGCACACCGACGACACCGCGATCGTCGACGCCGACGGCGGGGAGCGCGTGCGGGTGAGCAGGGAGGACGGGATGGGCGTCGCGCTGCTGCGGCGTGCCGGTGTGCCCATGCTCATCCTCTCCACCGAGGCGAACCCCGTCGTGCGGGCCCGGGCCGAGAAGCTGCGGGTGCCGGTGCTGCACGGCATCGACGACAAGGAGCGGGCGCTGCGTGACTGGGCGCAGGAGAGCGGCATCGACCTCGCCGACGTCGCCTACCTCGGCAACGACGTGAACGACCTCCCCGCGCTGCGCATCGTGGGGTGGCCGGTCGCGGTGGCGAACGCCCACCCGCTCGTGCTCGCCGAGGCGCGCGTCGTGCTGCGCCGCACCGGCGGGAACGGCGCCGTCCGCGAGCTCGTCGAACGCGTGTTGCCGGGCTGACCGCACCCCGTAACCCCGGGGTCGCCGGCTGTTCACCCTCGGCGCGTACCCAGGAGGGAAGGGGATTCGACCACCGGAGGAACTATGACTGTCAGCATCGGCTCACGCGTGATCGGCGGCGGCCGTCCCGCCTATGTGATCGCGGAGATCGGCCTCAACCACAACGGCGACGTCGAGATCGCCAAGCGCCTCATCGACGTGGCGGCGAAGGCGGGCGCGGATGCCGTGAAGTTCCAGAAGCGCACCCCGGAGATCTCCACTCCGGAGCACATGCGCGACGTGCTGCGCGAGACCCCGTGGGGCACGATGACGTACCTGGAGTACCGTCGCCGGGTCGAGTTCGGCCGCGACGAGTACATCGAGATCGGCGACCACGCCACGATGCAGGGGCTCGACTGGTTCGCCTCGCCGTGGGACGTGCCCAGCGTCGAGTTCCTCGAGGACCTGGGCGTCGTCGCGCACAAGGTCGCCTCGGCGAGCCTCACCGACACCGAGCTGCTGCAGGCTCTGCGCGACACCGGCAAGCCCGTCATCCTGTCCACCGGCATGTCGACGAGCGCGCAGATCGACCGGGCCCTCGACACGCTCGGCACCGACCGGGTCGTGCTCATGCACGCCACCTCGACGTACCCGCTGGAGCCCGAAGAGGCCAACCTGCGCGTGATCGCCACGCTGCGCGACCGCTACCCCGGCATCCCCGTCGGCTACTCGGGACACGAGCGCGGACTGCAGATCTCCCTCGCCGCCGTCGCCCTCGGCGCGGTCGCCGTCGAGCGGCACATCACGCTCGACCGCACGATGTGGGGCTCCGATCACGCCGCGTCGCTGGAGCCCACCGGTCTGGAGCACCTCGTGCGCGACATCCGCGTGATCGAGACGGCGCTCGGCGACGGTGTGAAGCGCGTGTTCGAGAGCGAGCGTGCGCCGATGGCCAAGCTGCGCCGCGTCCCCGCATGACCGGAGGCCTGAGGGTCGTCGCGATCGCCGACGCCGACTCCTTCGTCAAGTGGTCGGCGTCGCTGCTCGGCTCCGTGCCCGGCATCCGTCCCCACCTGCTGCTGGTACGCACGCCGCTCACGGCCAGCGCCGCGCAGGAGCGCACCGCGCTCGCCGGCACAGGCCTCGACCCCGCCGCGGTCTCGCGGATCGTGTTCGGCGAGACGGGTCCGTGGCTGGAGGCGCAGCGTCCCGACGTGGTGCTGCTGGCCGGGCGCGGACCGTTCGTGCGGCTGATGGGCCGCGTGGTCGACTCCCTCACGCACCGTCCGGTGACCGTCGCGGGACTCCCTGGCATGGCGATACCCGCGCAGCGCGGCGCCCTTGACTACCGCCGGTACGCCGACCTCCTGGTGGTGCACTCGCATCGCGAGGAGCGCGCGTTCGCGGAGCTGGGCGCACGCATAGGGGCTCAGGTGCCGACCGCGCTCGCCACCCTGCCCTTCGCCAGGGCCAGGGAGCGGATGTTGTCGCCGGAGCCCGTGCGCATCGGAGGCGGCCGGGGACCGAAGGCACCCCTCGGGTGGGAGGAGACGCGGGCGCCGGGCGGCGATCCCGTGCGTGCGGAGGTGCTGGTGCACTCCACCGCGGCGTCGTCGACAGCGTCGTCTGCCGACGGGGCGTCGTCGAACGAGGGCGCGGCGTCATCCTTGCCGGTCCGCCGCTGCCCCGCCACCGACCTCGTGTTCGCCGCGCAGGCGCTCGTGCCGATGGCGCGCGAGGAGCGTGCGGAGATCGCGTCGACCCTCGTGCGCGCCGCCCACGCCGATCCCGACCGCCGCGTGGTGGTGAAGCTGCGGTCGCGCCCCGGCGAGGCCGAGACGCACCGCGAGCGCGACTCCTACTCCGAGCTGCTCGACGGCCGGCGGCCGGAGAACCTGGTGTTCTCCTACGAGTCGATGGCGTCGGCGCTGCGGACAGCGGCAGGCCTCGTCACCGTGAGCTCCACGGCGGCGATCGAGGCCGTCGCGCAGGGCGTGCCGGTGATCGCGCTCGACTCGTTCGGCGTAAGCAAGAGCCTGCTGAACACGGTGTTCATCGGCAGCGGTCTGCTCGGCGGACGCAGCGAGGTCGTAGCCGGCCGGTTCCGGCATCCGCATCCCGGGTGGCTGCGCGACAACTACTTCCACCCCGAATCCGAGTCCACGTGGTGGGAGCGGGTCGAGGCGCTCGTCGCTCTGCGCAGGGCGGGAGCGCTTCCCGCGCGCCGGGTTCCGGCCGCCAGAGGCGGTGCGCTGCACGAGTCCTGGCATCGCGCGAGCGTGCTGGGCAGGGAAGACCGCACGGCCACCGGGCGGGTGGCACTCGCACTAGGCGCCCCGGCCACGCGTGTCATCGGGGCGGTGCGCCGCGGAAGGTCTCAAGGCCTCGGCACCTGGGACGATGCGACGACCGACATCACCCTCGAACCGAACCCCTTCCACGACTCGATCCGCCGCTGAGCGTCATCCGCGGACTCAGAGGGTTATCCCAGGCAACGGTCCTGGCCTTCCCCATTTCGGCCGGGTAGCGTCGGGGTCATCATCGCGGCGATCCGGGCGGTCCCGGGCTCCGGTTCATACCCGGCAGCGTTGCGGGTTCGACTCCCGCCGTCGCGTCTACCCTGCCGTCGGGCATCACTCATTTGGTGACACGACCTCGCAGCCGTCAGCCGAGCGAGAGGCCATCGACCATCGCAGCGATGAGGTCGAGGCGCCTCCTGGAGTCGGCTGTCCACCTCGTGCTCGCAGGTAGCGAAAGATACCGCGCGAGCAGTCTCACATCGGTGGACGCCCACCGTGTGCGAAGATCAGTCGCGTTGACGGCGGTGAGCTGGTCGCGAATGTCGGCACCGAGAAGTCGTGCGGCACCGAGATCCTGGTCCCAGTCGAGTTTTTCGAGGAGTGCGAGAGCGTCATCGGAACCGTACAGGCGTTCCGTCACTGAGGGATCTTCGAAGTACCAGAAAAGGACTGTCGCGAGGTCCTTTCCATCTTTGGTCTGGCCGTAGGCCGAGCGGTCTATCCACGCCCTGAGCTTCAAGGCGGCGTACCCTGCGACGGTCGGGATGCGGATGACGTGTCCCGAGGGCAGTGGGAGCGGTAGCGCCCGAGCGAAGACATCGTCGAATCCGAACACGCTCAGGGACTCGCCGCGAGCGCGCGGAGAGACAACTCCGTCCGGATTCTCGACGGCGCCGAACGGCATGACGTCGACCTTCACCCCGCCTATGGCGAACCGCACGCCGGTGTCTCCCAGGTGGGGGAAGGTCGCGGAGATGTGCTCGTAGGTACTCCATTCGGGTAGCGCGATGCCGATGTCGGTGTCATCGGTGGCTCCCACCGCGAAATCGTGCCCGAGCGCGGCGTGCAGCACGTCCCTGCACTCGGCTCCGACCAGCATGATCCGCTCGGGCTCGATCGCTAGACGGCTCACCAGCTCGCCCACGACGGTGTCCACTCGGTCGAGCAGACGTGGATCGCAGTCACTGAAGGAGAGCATTTTCACGCCTGAGCTCGCGGGCGAGCTCAGCCTGGCGCCCGTCACCGCTGGAGATGAGGTCTGCATAGATCAGTGGCAACGGGGCGATCGCGATTCCCGACTCCTGCGGAAGAGGATCCTCCCAGAATCTGGTCCGGACGAAGATGTTGGGGCTGCGGTCTGTGCGCCACCGATTCCGTCCGGCGAGGAGGCTCAATGACGTCTCCTCGACGTAGAGCGTCATCGTCTCAGGCCGGATCCTGCCTGCTACGGCTGCTTCGCCGCTGAACGCTACGGACACTCCCGGCGGTGTCTCGAAACTTCCGATGTCGCCGAAGAACCTCCGGGTCCGTCGAGGGCTGCCTATGCCTGACGGGAATGCTGTGGCCCAGCCGTCGATCAGTTCCCCGCGGTGACGCAGGTGTCGGGCACCGGCGTCCGGATCGAGGAAGTTGTAGAACGCCAGGTCGGTGAGCGTCTTCTGGGCTTGGCCCACGGACACCCCGGCTGTCATCGCCAGCCTCCTCAGCGGCTGCTCCAGCAGATCGGGCCAGGCGAGCAGCGCGAAGATGACCTGGGATCTCTTCGTGCTGAAAAGATTCGCTGCTGCGCTGGGAACGACGTCGCGTTCGACAGCCTTCGCGTCGTCCCGCCGTCCGCGAACGTCGATTCGGACGCCCTGGAACGAGATGAAGGCGTTGCCCGCAGTGTCGAGATAGTTCACGCCGTTCCGACGGAACATGTCGGCGCTGCGCTCGTTGATCTGCTCGCCGAGGATGAGGAGGTCGGCGGACTCCCCGAAGGGGCCGTACCGCACTAGCTCGGTCATCGTCATGATGGGCGAGTACAGCGCGGTCTTGGAGTCGAATTCCTGCCCGTAGGTGATTGTCCTGCGCTCCGGGATCCCGGGTTCGAGGTCTTCGAGAGGTGGGCTCGCCCAGGGACTGGTCAGTTGCAGACCGTATTCCCTTAGGCGGTGCTCGAGCTTCGCGACAGTGTCGATGTGCATATCACCCCAGCCTGTTCATTAATCCAACGTGTTCATTTTATCTGAAAATGGCAAAGAAATGAACAAGCGCATGATCGCCTGCCGCCTCACCGCGCGTCTACTCCTTCGCGAGCCTCCGCTCGACGGCGCCCCAGCCGTTCTCCAGCACGATGAAGCCGGCCTCCAGGGTCGCGAACTGGTCGTCGCTGTCGGTCACGAGCAGCTGCAGCTGCAGCACGAAGCGGGAGTACACGCGGATCTCGGCTGTCGGCTCGGGGAGGTCGAACTCCGCGGCGATCGCCGCGGCCAGGGCGTCCTCGTGGCGCAGCCACATCTTGGCGGCGTAGTCGCGCAGCGCGGGGGTCGCGTTGAGGAAGCGCATGAAGATGCGCGCGACGTCCTCCCCGTGCTCGTCGAGGTTGACGCCGATCTCGCTCGCGTAGAAGTCGTGGATCGAGCGGTTGATCGTGACGCCGTCGGCGCGTTCGCGGACGGCGGAGACGAGGCGGTCGCGCTGCTCGTCGTCTTCGTCGAAGACCAGGGCCTCCTTCTGCGGGAAGTGCGCGAAGACCGTGGTGGGGGAGACGTCGGCGGCGTCGGCCACCTCGCGGATGCTGACGTTGTCGAAGCCCCGTTCGAGGAACATCTTCGTCGCGACGTCGGAGATGTTCTTCCGCGTCGCGGCCTTCTTGCGTTCGCGCCGGCCGAGCGGCTCGGGAGTCGTCATGCCTCCAGGTTATCGCGGGACGACTCCAAGACTGGCTTGACACCAAAACTGGTATCGGTACACTTTCGGTATGACTTCACTCAACTCATCCGTGCGCGGCGGCACCCGCGCCTGGGTCATGCTCGTCGTGCTGACGATGCTGACCGTCATCGGGATGACGGTCGTCCTGCCCGTCCTCCCCTTCGTCGTGCTCGAGTACGTCTCGAACGAGAAGGACCTCGCCGTCTGGGTCGGCATCCTCGAAGCCGTCAACGGTCTCTGCGCCTTCCTCGTCGCGCCGTTCCTCGGGCGCCTCTCCGACCGCTTCGGACGTCGACCGGTGATCATCGTCGCCGCGTTCGGCGCCGCCTTCTCGATGACCCTCTTCGGTGTCGGGGGTGCGCTCTGGGTGCTCGTCCTCGCACGCGTCATCCAGGGGCTGACCGCGGGCGACATGCCCGCCCTCTTCGCCTATCTCGCCGACATCACCCCGCCCGAGAAGCGGGCGCAGCGCTTCGGTCTGCTCGGCGCTCTCTCCGGCATCGGCATGATGATCGGCCCCGCTGTCGGCGGTCTGCTCGCGGCCGTCGACCTGCGCCTGCCGGTCTTCCTCACCGCGGCGGTCGCCCTCGTCATCGCGATCCTCAGCATCTTCCTGCTGCCAGAGAGCCTCACGCCGGAGAACCGCATCGCGACGATCTCCGCGAAGGATCTCCAGCCCTTCGCCGTCTTCAAGGAAGCGTTCGGCCGCAAGGAGCTGCGCGGGCTCATGATCGGCTTCGGCATCCTCGCGTTGCCGTTCGGGTTCTTCGTGAACAACTTCAGTGTGCTCGCCCTCGACGCGATCCAGTGGGGTCCGACTCAGGTCGGCCTGCTCACCGCGGCCGTCGGCATCATCGACATCCTCATCCAGGGCGTGTTGCTCGCCATCCTGCTGCCGCGGATGGGCGAGCGCGGCGTGATCATCAGCGGCATCGTCGCGCAGATGGTCGGCCTCGCCGGCCTCGCGATCGTCGCGTCGCTGTTCGCACAGCCCTGGGTGTTCATCGTCGGCGCTCTGCTGCTCGCCGCCGGACAGGGCGCCTCGCAGGCGGCGATGGACGGAGCGATGTCCAACGCCGTCGGCGACGACGAGCAGGGCTGGCTGGGAGGTGCGACGCAATCGCTGAACGCCGCGATGAGCACGGTCGCTCCGCTGATCGCCGCGGCCCTCTATGCCGGCGTCAGCCACGCCGCTCCGTACTGGCTCGGCGTCGTGCTCATGATCGTCGCCGCGATCGTCGTCGGCAGGGCGCACATCGCGAACACCGCGAAGGTCACGCCTCGGACGGATGCCGCCACTGCGGGCGAGGTGGATGACGCCGTCGATGCCGCGGTGTGAGTGGCCGTCGTCGGGGATGATGGACACATGCCCTCCCCTCACCGCCCCGGACTGCGGATCTCCGAGGGCGTCACGATCCCCGAGTCCGAGCTGACATGGCGGTTCTCGCGGTCGTCGGGGCCGGGCGGTCAGGGCGTGAACACCGCGGACTCCCGGGTGGAGCTCGTGTGGGATGCCGCAGCATCTGCCGCGCTGTCCCCCGTGCAGCGCGAGCGACTGCTCGAACGGCTCAGCGGCCGGCTGGTCGGAGGCGTCCTCACGATCGCGGCGTCCGAGCACCGCGCTCAGCTGCGCAACAGGGATGCCGCGCGGGAGCGTCTCGTGGCAGTCGTTGCCGAGGCCCTGCGTCCGCCAGCCCCGCCGCGTCGACCCACGAAACCGAGCAGGGGTGCGAAGGAAAGACGGCTCAAGGACAAGCAGCGCCGCACCGATGTGAAGCAGCTGCGTCGGCCTCCCCGCGACGGCTGACCTCCCGCGGAGACCGCCCTGTCCGGTGCGAGGCGTCGCGACCGAGGCATGGGTGCCGCGTAACGATGCGGGTTGCGGGGTTCCCTCGGCGTGACGCAGCGCGTTGGATGGGACGCATGACAGGCACACGAGGCGGGAGAGGAGCGCTGCTGCGTCGCGCAGCGGCGACGTGCATGGCGGTGTCGGCCATAGCGCTCGCCGGATGCTCGGCTGCGCCCGAGGTCGTCGTCACCGCCCCCGCCCCTGAGGTGGTGGCCGACGGTCTGGAGGCCCCCTGGTCGCTGGCTCCGTTCGGCGAAGAGATGCTCGTCAGCGAGCGCGACAGTGCGCGGGTCCTGGAGATCTCGGCATCGGGGGAAGTGCGCGAGGTCGGTGTGATCGGTGGGGTCTCCCACGGCGGGGAGGGCGGGCTGCTGGGGCTCGCGATCCGGGAGGGCGAGCTGTACTCGTACTCGACGGGTGCCGACGGCAACCGCGTCGAGAGGAGACCGCTCGTCGGTGAAGCCGGCGCCCTGTCACTGGGCGATCCGGTGACAGTGATCGACGGCATCCCGTCCGCCGGCACGCACAACGGCGGGCGTATCGCGTTCGGCCCGGACGGGATGCTGTACGTCACGACCGGTGATGCCGGCGACCGGCAGAGCGCTCAGGACGTCGAGGCGCTCTCGGGCAAGATCCTCAGGCTCGAACCGGACGGGTCGATCCCCGCGGACAACCCGTTCGCCGGCTCGCCGGTGTTCAGCTACGGCCACCGCAACCCGCAGGGGATCGGCTGGGACCGCGACGGCGCCATGTATGCGAGTGAGTTCGGACAGGACACCTGGGACGAGCTCAACGTGATCGTCGCCGGCGGAAACTACGGGTGGCCCGTGGTCGAGGGGATCGCCGACGATGCCCGGTACATCGATCCCGTGCAGCAGTGGACGCCGGAGGAAGCGAGCCCGAGCGGCATCGCGGTCACCGGCTCCGACATCCTCGTCGCGAACCTGCGCGGCGAAAGGGTGCGCATCGTTCCGCTCGACGATCTCGGAACGAGCACCGAGATGTTCGTCGGCGAGTACGGTCGCATCCGGGACATCGCGGTGACGGTCGGGGCGACCTGGTACCTCACGAACAACACCGACGGGCGCGGCGACCCCCGCTCCGGCGACGACCGTCTCATCCTCCTCGGCATGGACTGACGGTCTGCGCTTCTCCGGCCGGGCGCGGTCTGGCTCACTCCGCGAGCGCGGCCTCCAGGGCGTCGAGCAGTTGGTTCCAGCCGGGTTCGAGTCCGGCGACGGCGGATGCCGCCCCGTCGCGCACCTCGGACACGTCGATCCTCAGCCGCAGCTCGGTGCGGGAGTCGCCGGTGAGGGTGAGGGTGTGCACGGCGTCGAAGAGCGCTTGCCCGTCTTCGTCGACCGGGGCCATCGTGAACACGAGGCGCGACGGGGCGACGGCCTCCCGTACCCGGCCCGCCGAGGTGTAGCGCGCTCCACCCTCGCGCAACGTGAGCCGTACGGACGAGCCCGCGATGGGGGAGAGCGCGAACTCCTCGACCTCGAAGTGCCGCGGAGCCCACCAGCGTCTGGCGAGCGTCTGGTCGGTCCAGGCCGTCCACACACGTTCAACGGATGTAAGCAGCGTGCGCTCGAAAGTCAGCATCCGCCGTCCGTCTCCGCGCTCCTCCGCGAGGATCGCCCCTGCGTACTCCTCGAGCGCGGCATCGTCGGACTCGGATGCCGACAGCATGGCGAAGTGTTCACCGAGCCGCGCCATGGTGCTGCGGTCGAGCTGCGCGACCCGACGGCGCCCCAGCCGGTGCACACGGATGACCTGCGCCGCCTCGAGCGTCTGCACGTGCTTAGTCGTCTGCGGCTGCCGTGCTCCGATGGCCTCCTGGATCTCGGAGACGGTACGCGCCCGCTCGGCCAGGAGGTCGACGATGCGGAACCGCGTCGGCTCGGCGACTGCCGCCAGAACGCGCTGGATGTCGAGGTCCGTCACTCGGCGTCCACCAGGGCGGCGAGGTTATCGAGCTCGTTCGCCCTGCCCTGCACGAGACGGTCGGTCCACACGGCGTCGTGCAGCGGCGCGACGTGCATGACCACGCGGGTGCCGTCGCCCTCTGCGTGCAGTTCCACCTCGGTCAGGTGCTCGTAGGGCTCATGGTCGGGGACGAAGTCGATGAGGGAGAGGTAGGAGATCGCGCGCGGCTCCTCGATGGCGACGAAACGCTTGCGCGACTCGGTGCTCAGCGGCATCCCGTACTGCTCTATGAAGGCGATCTGCTCCGGTGCCACGGCGGTCATCGTGTACACGAGCTCGCCTTCCGGGCGGAGGTCGAGGGCGGTGACGTCGGTGCGGAACCCCTCAGGCGCCCACCAGGCGGAGATGCCGTCGGAGGTGGTCCACAACTCCCACACACGGGCAGGAGACGCGGAGACGGTGCGTTCGATGGTGATGGTGTCGGTGCTCATGGCAACGACGATACATTCGTCTAGACGAATGTGTCAATGGTGTTCGCGCCCGCCCCGTCCCGGCCCGCAGCAGGAGCAGGCAGGGACAGGACGGAGCACGTCATCCGTTCACGGCCTTCTCGATCGCGGCCTCCAGGTCGCCCCACTGCTGCAGCTCGACGAGCCGGCCGTCCAGGAAGAACGACGGGGTGCTGCGCACGCCGAGGTCGGCGCCGTCCTTCTTGTCGGCCTCGATCCGCGCGAGCGTGGCGGGGTCGGCGACGGCGGCGTCGTACGCGGCCAGGTCGAGCCCGAGCTGCTCGGCGAGCCCGCGGAACACCTCCGGCGTCTCCTGCTGCTGCTCGCCCCACTGCGACTGGGTCTCGAAGAGGGCGCGGTACATGTCCTCGAACCTGTCCTGCTGGGCGGCGGCCTCGGCGGCGAGCGCCGCCTGCGTCGAGTTCACGTGACCGGGGAGCGGGAAGTAGCGCACGACGTAGGTGATGTCGCCGGAGTACTTCTCCCGCAGGTCTTCGACGATGGGGTGGAACGCTCCGCACGCCTCGCACTCGAAGTCGAGGAACTCGACGACGGTCACGGCATCAGGTCCCCCGTCGTCGAGCACGTGCGAGTCGGAGCGCATGGTCTGCTGCTTCTCGGTGGGGTCGGGATCGGGGGCGGTGGCGCGCTGGTTCAGCGCGAACACGATGGCGCCGATCGCGAGGGCGACGACGACGGCGAGGGTGACGATGACGGCTTTGAACGAGGTCTTCATGGGGTCTCCAAACACAGGACGAACAGGATCGGGGCGGAGGCGCGCCCGGATTCAGGTCCGTGAGACGGAGAGCTGGGAGAGGGTGAGAGCGTGGACGGCGGCGACGGGGCCGGCGCGCGCAGGGGCGGATGCCGTCGCCACGCGGCCGGTCGCGAACGCGGTGTGCGCGGCGGTGATCCGGAGGAAGAGGGCGACGAGCAGGAAGACGATGAGCGCGCAGACGCCGACGATGCCGGTCTCGGAGGCGGACGTATCGGAGGCGACGACGTCGTGGTGGCCGCCTTCTGCGGTCGACGACGCGCTCGCCCCGATCGCGAGGCAGAGCGTCGCTCCCCGGTCGGCATCGCCGTGGGAGTTGGACCAGGCGCCGACGAGGAGGAGCACGGCGAGGCCGAGCGAGAGCCCGATCCGCAGGATCAGCGTCCGCTCGGTCGTCTGCGACTGCGGCCGGACCTTCATGACCCGCGCAGTCTAGCAACGCGTCCCTATGCGCCGGCCAGCACCCTCAGCGGCGAGGAGGCGGCGGCCTCGCGCCGCTGGCGCCGGACAGGGCCGGCCCTTCGTGAGAGTTCTCACAGAAGCGGAGAGGACACCAGGGAGCGGTCCCGGTATGCGCGGACGAGCCTAGACTGGAGGGGTGGCGAGACTGTTGATCGTCGGCGGCTTCCTGGCCGCCCTGTTCTGGGTGTACAGCATCGTCGACTGCGCTGTGCAGCCGGCGACGCGGCACCGTGGCGTGCCCAAGCCCGCCTGGATCGCGATCGTGGTGCTCATCCCGGTGATCGGCGGGGTGCTCTGGTTCACCCTCGGTCGTCGTCGCGCCGATGGCCACGTCAGCCGCCTCATCGCCCCCGACGACGACCCCGAGTTCCTCCGCGGCATCAGCCGCCGCGAGCAGGACGCCCGCATCGCGGAGCTGGAGGCGGAGCTCGCCCGTCTCGACGACGAGGGCGACGTGCCAGGCGCGGACCGCCGTTCGTGACGTCCTCTCCCGCGGCGGATGCCGCGGCATCCCTGCTCGCCGACCTGATCGCCCACGGCGTGCGCGACCTGGTGCTCTCGCCGGGTTCCCGGTCGCAGGCGCTCGCGCTCGCCGCGGTGGACCTCGCCGGTCGGGGACTGCTGCGCGTGCACGTGCGCGTCGACGAGCGCGTCGCCGGCTTCACCGCTCTGGGGCTGTCTCGCGAGACGGGCGTGCCGACGGCCGTCGTCTGCACGTCCGGCACCGCCGTCGCGAACCTGCTGCCCGCGGTCATGGAGTCCTTCCACTCCGGCGTGCCCCTGTTGCTGCTCACCGCAGACCGACCGCCCGAGCTGCGCGGCGTCGGCGCGAACCAGGCGACCATCCAGCCCGGTCTGTTCGGTCCGTTCGTGCGGGCGGCCGTCGACGCCCCGGTCCCTGGCGACGGCGACTGGGCCGGTCTCGGTGCGCAGGCGGTCGACATCGCGATGGGGGCGAATGCCGGCGTCGGCCTGCCCGGCGTCGCCGGCCCCGTGCACCTGAACCTCCCGTCGCGTGAACCGCTCTCCGGTGTGGCGCCGATGCTCGACGTGACACCGGGCCCGGCGTCCCGCCCAGAGCCTCCCGCAGCGCGGGAGCTGGCGCGAGGGCCGCGCACGGTCGTGATCGCAGGAGCGGATGCCGGCCCCGCGGCCGAGCAGATCGCGCACGACGGCGGCTGGCCGCTCATCGCCGAGGTCGTCAGCGGCGCCCGCTTCGGACGGCAGCTGGTGCACGGCTACCGCGCGCTCCTCGATGACCCCGAGCTGGGCGGGCGCATCGAGCGCGCCGTGGTGCTCGGTCACCCGACGCTCAGCCGCCAGGTCGCCCGCCTGCTCGCCCGCACCGACGTGGAGGTCGTCGCCGTGCGGCACGGGGGCGAGGATCTCGACCTCAACGGTCGCACCGTGTCTGCGGCCTCCGTCGTCGTGTCGCCGGGCCCGGCCGATCGGGAGTGGCTCGGGGCCTGGCTCACGGCATCCGCCGGGGAGGTCGTCGATCTCAGCGTATCCGCACCCGACGCCGAGGGGTTGTCGTCGAAGGACGTCGCCGCGCGCCGCGATGCCGTGCGCGCCGAGCTCGACGCCGTGCGTCGCCCCCTAGACCGCGCGCTGCTCGTCGACGCGGTCTGGCGCGCGACCTGGCCGCATGACCGGCTGATGTTCGGCTCCTCGCGGCTCGTCCGCGTCGCCGATTCCGTGCTCGGCGGCAAGAAGGTGCCGGTGCACGCCAACCGCGGGCTCGCCGGTATCGACGGCACCATCGCCACCGCGACCGGCATCGCCGCCGCCAGCCAGGCGGAAGGAGCGCACGGGGTGACCCGCGTGCTGCTCGGCGATCTCGCTCTCCTGCACGATGTCGGCGCTCTGCTGCTGCCGCCGGACGAGACGCAGCCGCGCATGCAGGTCATCGTCGGCAACGACGGCGGTGGCACGATCTTCGATGGACTCGAGGTCGCGGCATCCGCCCCTCCCGCCGACCTGGATCGCGCCTTCTACACCCCGCACGATGTGCGGCTGGAACAGCTCGCCCTCGCCTACGGATGGGAGTACCACCGGGTGACCACGCGCTCGGCGCTCGACCAGGTGCTCACGACCCCCGTGGCCGGCCGTCAGTTGATCGAGGTGCCGCTGGAGCGGTGACTGGCATGATGTGTGCATGAACGCGCACGCCTGGACCACCACCCTGCAGGTCGGAGACGGCTTCCGCCTCGCCGACGTCGACCCCGAAGCCACGCCGGGATACACGGGAGGCAAGTCCCGCGGGGCGAAGGACCTCGCCGCCGGGTTGGAGACACTGGGGGAGTACCAGGAGCGCCTCTTCGCGCAGAGCCGCACAGGCACCGCGACAGACGCCGTGCTGCTCGTGCTGCAGGCGATGGACTCCGCGGGCAAGGGCGGCATCGTGCGGCACGTGGTCGGCGGGGTCGACCCGCAGGGCGTCTCGCTCACCGCGTTCAAAGCGCCGACGGCGGAGGAACGCGAGCACGACTTCCTCTGGCGCATCGAGAAGCGGCTGCCTGAGCCCGGCTTCATCGGGGTGTTCGACCGCTCGCACTACGAGGACGTGCTGATCGGCCGCGTGCGCGCGCTCGCCGCGCCCGAGGAGATCGAGCGCCGTTACGACGCGATCAACGACTTCGAGGAGCGGGCGGCGGCGTCGGGCATCCGCATCGTCAAGGTCATGCTGCACATCTCCCGCGACGAGCAGAAGGCCCGCCTGATGGAGCGCCTCGACCGGGCGGACAAGCACTGGAAGTACAACCCCGGCGACGTCGACGAGCGTCTGCGGTGGGACGACTACATGGCCGCATACCAGACCGTGTTCGAGCGCACGTCGACGGAGGTGGCGCCGTGGCACGTGATCCCCGCGAACCGGAAGTGGTACGCGCGGCTCGCGGTGCAGGAGCTGCTGCTCGGCGCCCTGCAGGACATCGATCCGCAGTGGCCGAAGGCCGACTTCGACGTCGAGGCCGAGAAGAAGCGCCTCGCCGCGAGCTGAGGGTCCGTCTGTCGGTCGGTTCGTCCGCTCGTTCGTAGGTTCGCAAATCAGGACGCATGCGCTCTGCGGCCGCGTCGCGGGCTGTGCGGATCGCCGCGGCCGCGTCGATCCTGAATTGTGACCGGTACCGGCGGGTCAGACGCCGGCGGGTCAAGCGAGCGCGTCGACGAGCGGGCGGAACTTCACGCGCGTCTCCAGCAGCTCCGATTCCGGGTCGGACCCCGCGACGATGCCGGCTCCGGCGTATGCGGTGACGGCGATCTCGTCGGCTCCTGCCGCGAACTGGGCGCACCGCAGCGCGATGGCCCACTCGCCGTTGCCCGCGGCGTCGACCCATCCCACCGGGCCGGCGTAGCGGCCGCGGTCGAACGGCTCCAGCTCGCGGATCGCCGCGATTGCCACGGGAGTGGGCGTGCCGGCGACGGCCGCGGTCGGATGCAGCGCGCCGATGAGGTCGAGCGAGGAGTCGCCGTCGGCGAGCTCGCCCTCGACGTCGGTCGCGAGGTGCCAGACGTTCGGCAGCTTGAGCGTGAACGGCTGCTCGGCCGCCGCGAGCACGGACGTCAGCGGACGCAGGCCGGCGAGCAGGCTCTGCACGGCGTACTGGTGCTCGTCGAGGTCTTTGGTGCTGGACGCGAGATGAGCCGACGCGGCGGTGTCGGCGTCGGCATCCGCTCCCCGGCCGATGGTTCCCGCGAGCACGCGCGCGGTGACCGTGCCGTCCTGCACGGTCACCAGGGTCTCCGGGCTCGCGCCGATCAGCCCGTCGACGGCGAATGCCCAGGTGTCGGGGTAGCCGGTGGAGAGCGCGCGCACGAGACGGCGCAGATCGGAACCGGCCGGGATGCTGCCCACGAGGTCACGCGCGAGCACGACCTTGCTCAGCTCGCCGTCGGCGATGCGGGCGAGGGCCGCGCGCACCGAGTCCTGGTACCCCTGCGGGCTCTGCGCCCCGGGCCCGACGGTGCCGGCCCAGTGCGGCCCGTACTCTCGCGGTTCCGGAGCCTCGTCGCCGACGGTGTCTCCGCCCGTCGCGTCGTCGGTGAGACGGATGCGCGTGAGCCAGGTGCGACCGCGGTGCCGACCGATGACGGCGGCGGGCACGGCGAGCACGCTGTCTGCGGCGGAGGCCTCATCGAAGGCCAGTGCGCCGAACGCGACGAGGCCGGTGCCGGGAAGACCCAGCGGGTCGTCGATGACGGCATCCTGGGCGAGCCCGCGCCAGGCCTCGGCGATGACCGTCGACCGCAGTGCGCCGTCGACCGCGGGCACCCGGATCTCGTGCACGACGCGATCGCCGACGGCCACGATGCCGTCGCCTCGACGCAGCCACGCGAGGGGGGCTGCGGGGTCGGCGTACGCGACGAGGTCTTCGACCTGGTCGATCTCGCGGGTCTGCACGACCAGCCTGGTGCTCACCCCTCCAGCCTAGTTCCCGCGGCTAGCCGCCTCCTCCGCGCCCGGCGCGGAGCCAGTTCCGTTCAGATGGCACCCGGTGTCGGAATCGGAGCGCGGAGGCGACAAGAGCCGCCATCTGAGCAGAGCTGATGGGGACGGGCCTACGCTGAGGGGATGAGCGACGCCCGCCCTGCACCCGGCTCCGAGATGATCATCCAGTGGCGCAAGTGGGACGGCTCGCCGCACTGGCGTCACGAGTGCGTGTACCTCGGGTCGGACGAGTGGGGCGACTGGGTCGGTCAGCCCGTCGGCTGGCACAGCGCACGCCCCGGCGCCGCGTTCGACGCCGAGGCGCCCAACGTCTCGCTGTTGCCTCCCCAGGGCGACTTCGCGCTCACCGTCAACCGCGACCACCCGAAGAGGATGCGGATCTACATCGACCTCGGCTGGGACATCCGCTGGACCGACGACCCGCTGCTGGCCACCGGGATCGACATGGACCTCGACGTCGTCCGGGTGGAGGGCGAGCGTGGCACCTGGGTCGACGACCGCGACGAGTGGGCCGAACACCGCGTCGCGTACGGCTACCCGGACGACGTGGTGGAGCGGCTGGAGGCCCTCGCCCTGGAGCTCGAGGAGCGGGTGCGTACCCAGCAGCCGCCGTACGACGACGCCACCGCAGACCTCTGGCTCGACCGCCTCGTGGCGCTGGGGCTCGACCGGCCGCTCATCGCGCGCGGTGAGATCTGATCCGCGGCGTCTGCTCCCCGCGCAGGCGGGAACGGATGCCGTCGGCCCCGGTACGCGGCGGACGCCCAGCCGCCCGCGCCTAGACTGAAGACGTGACCCCGACAGAGCCCAATCGCGCAGATCTCGGCAAGGACCCTGCCCGGGTCAGCGGCATGTTCGACCAGGTCGCCGCCGGCTACGACCGCACCAACGTCGTGATGACCGTCGGCAACGACGCGCTGTGGCGCATCGCGACCACGCGAGCCGTCGCTCCGAAGCCCGGCGAGCGCATCCTCGACCTCGGTGCGGGCACCGGCTCCTCGTCGGCGTCGCTCGCGCGCAGCGGGGCCGAGGTCGTCGCCGCCGACTTCTCGCCAGGCATGCTCGCCGAAGGGCGTCGCCGGCACGGCCGCATCCGCAACCTGTCGTTCGTCGAGGCCGACGCCACCGACCTCCCGTTCGCCGACGCCGAGTTCGACGCGGTCACCATGTCGTACTCGCTGCGCAACGTGAACGACCCGAAGAAGGCGCTGCGCGAGCTGTTCCGCGTGACCAAGCCGGGCGGACGTCTCGTGATCAACGAGTTCTCCACCCCGCCGCGCGGCTTCTTCCGCGGCGCCTACAACTTCTACAACGCCCAGGTGCTGCCGCGCGTCGCGCGTGTGGCCGGCACCAACGGCGACGCCTACGACTACCTCAACGAGTCGATCCGCGACTGGCCCGACCAGAAGCGGCTGTCGGCGTGGATCCGTGAGGCCGGGTGGACGGACGTGGCGTATCGCAACCTGTCGTTCGGCATCGTCGCGCTGCACCGGGCCCGCAAGCCCGAGGCGGCGTGAGCGGCGCCGCGCACGGCACGGGTAGGCTGGACGCGTGACTTCGAGCCCCGCCGCCCCGGGTTCGCGACTGGCGAGCCGTCTCGGCTTCAGCGACCGCGTGTTCGTCGGGCCCGCCGCACGCCGTGTCGCCCGCAGGATCGAAGAGGGCCTCGAGCTCGTCGAGACGGGCCTCGCCGAAGACGTGCGCGTCGCCGATCCGCTCGCCGACGCGACCAGCCGTTACCTGTACGAGGCCGGGGGCAAGCGCATCCGTCCGGTGCTGACGCTGCTCGCCGCCCAACTCGGCGATGGCAACACCACGGCCGTGATCGACGTCGCCAAGGCGCTGGAGATGACGCACCTCGGCTCGCTGTACCACGACGACGTGATGGATGGCGCCGACCGTCGCCGCGGGGTCCCCGCCGCGCACGCCGTGTGGGGCAACAGCATCGCGATCCTCACGGGCGACATCCTGTTCTCCCGCGCCAGCCAGCTCATGTCACGCCACGGCGACCGGGCGATCAGGCTGCAGGCCGACACCTTCGAGCGTCTGGTGCTCGGGCAGATGCACGAGACCATCGGCGCGCAGCCCGACGACGACCCGATCGAGTTCTACATCCAGGTGCTCGCCGACAAGACGGGCTCGCTGATCGCCGCAGCCACGCAGGCCGGCGTGATCTTCTCGAACGCGCCGTCCGCGTACGAGGAGCCGATGCGCGTCTACGGCGAGAAGATCGGCGTCGCGTTCCAGCTCCTCGACGACGTCATCGATCTCTCCGCCAAGCCGGAGGACACCGGCAAGGTTCCGGGCACCGATCTGCGCGCCGGCGTGCCGACCATGCCGTACCTGCTACTGAAGGCCGAGTCCGACGCGGCATCCGCCGACCTCGCCGCACGCATCGACGAGGGTGTCGCCCGCATCGCGGAGGGGGCCGACCCCTCGATCCTGGACGGTCCGCTGGCCGAGCTGCGCGATCACGACAGCACGGACAAGACCCTCCGACTCGCCCTCACCTGGACGCAGGACGCGATCGATGCTCTCGCCCCGCTGCCCAAGGGCACCGTCCGCGAAGCGCTGACGCGGTTCGCGGAGACCCTCGCCGAGCGCTCCAGCTGACGCCTCTGGGCGCGGCCGCATTGCGCGGGACGCGCCCGACGAAAGGACCCTCATGACCAAGCTCAGACTCGCCATCGTCGGGGCGGGCCCCGCCGGCATCTACGCTGCGGACATCCTGCTGAAGGCCGAGCGCAAGTTCGACGTGTCGATCGACCTCTTCGAGCAGCTCCCCGCTCCCTACGGCCTGGTCCGTTACGGCGTCGCCCCCGACCACCCCCGTATCAAGGGCATCATCACCGCTCTGCGCGACGTGCTCGACCGCGGCGACATCCGCCTGTTCGGCAACGTGCGCTTCGGTGAGGACATCACCCTCGACGACCTCAAGAAGCACTACAACGCGGTGATCTTCGCCACCGGCGCGATCCGCGACACCGCTCTCGACATCCCCGGCATCGACGCCGTCGCCTCCTACGGCGCGGCCGACTACGTGAGCTGGTTCGACGGGCACCCCGACGTGCCGCGCGAGTGGCCGCTGGATGCCGCATCCGTCGCCGTGCTCGGCAACGGCAACGTGGCGCTCGACGTGTCGCGCATGCTCGCCAAGCACGCCGAGGACCTTCTCGTCACTGAGGTTCCGGAGAACGTCTACGAGGCTCTCAAGGCCAGCGAGGTCACCGACGTGCACGTCTTCGGACGGCGCGGCCCAGCGCAGGTGAAGTTCACCCCGCTGGAGCTCCGCGAGCTCGGCGAGCTGCGCGACGTCGACATGGTCGTCTACGACGAGGACTTCGACTACGACGAGGCGTCGAAGGATGCGATCGCCAGCAACAAGCAGGTCATGGTCATCGACCGCATCCTGCAGTCCTGGCGGAAGCGCGACTCGGTCAACAACGCCGGAGGCACGGCATCCCGTCGTCTGCACCTGCACTTCTGGGCGCGCCCGGTGGAGGTGCGCACCGACGACGCCGGCCGCGTGGCCGCTCTCGTGTACGAGCGCACGCAGCCCGACGGCCAGGGCGGAGCCGTGGGCACCGGCGAGCTGCGCGAGGTGCCGATCCAGGCGCTGTACCGCGCGATCGGCTACTTCGGCTCGCCGCTGCCCGGCGTGCCGTTCGACAAGAAGCACGGTGTGATCCCCAACCGCGAGGGACAGGTGCTCGCCAAGGACTCCAACCAGCGCGTGCCCGGGATCTACGCCACCGGATGGATCAAGCGCGGACCGGTCGGCCTCATCGGCCACACCAAGTCCGACGCGATGGAGACCGTGCGCCACATCATCAACGACCAGGGGTCGTGGTGGCAGCCGGAGGACCCGTCGGAGGATGCCGTCACGGCGCTGCTCGCCGAGCGCGGCGTGCGGTGGACCGACCTCGACGGCTGGCACCGCCTCGACGAGCACGAGATCGCTCTCGGCGCCCCGCAGGAGCGCGCCCGTGTCAAGGTGGTCCCGCGCGACGAGATGGTGCGCGTCTCCCGAAGCGAGTGATCGCCGGGGCCCGCTCAGGAGCCCCTGGGTAGAGTGACCGCATGGCCGACTGGATCCCCGACGTGTTGGGCGAGGAGTTCGAGCAGCTGACGCTCGACCTCGGCGAGGACGACGAAGGACCCGTCGTCGCGACCCTCGTGCGTGCCCTGCCGCGTCCGATCGGGTGGTGGGATCGGCTGCTCGGCCGCACCCGTCCGCTCGACGACGTCGATGTGCTCTACGTGCACGGCTGGTCGGACTACTTCTTCCAGAAGCGTCTCGCCCGGTTCTGGACCGCACGGGGCGCGCGGTTCTTCGCGCTCGATCTCCGCAAATACGGTCGGAGCCTGCGCACGGGTCAGACGCCCGGCTTCATCACCGACCTCGCCACCTACGACGAGGAC
>JAGIAK010000119.1 GCA_017744855.1 Microbacterium sp. | reverse complement strand
GCTCGTGACTCCTGTGACGGGGGCGTCGAGGCGGAACGGGACCCGGTAGATCTCCTTGTTCTCGCTCGCGCCCGGCCAGATGCTGTCGGGCTGGATCGCCGAGAAGATCGTGGCGTTCGCCGGGCCGAGGGTACTCACGTCGACGTAGCCGACCGAGAGGGCGACGCCGGCGCCGGAGGACACGTCGACGAAAGAGGTCGCCGGCGTGAACTGCGGCTCGGCGTGACCGTCGAGGATGCGCGCTTCGGAGTAGGTACCGGTGTTCGGGTTCGTCACCTCGATGCGGTACTTGCCCCCGACGAGCGTGTTCCCGGCATCGGCAGCGCTGACCACGACCTGGCCCTGGGCGTTCGTCGTGCGGGTGAACGTGTGGTTCGCGGCATCCGTGAACCTCACCGTCACGCCGCTCAGCCGGCTGTCCGCGGCGTCGCGCGTGCTGTTCGCGTTGACGTCCTCGACGACGGTCAGCGTGATCGTCCCGTCGCCGGCCGCGGCCACGGCCGCCGGCGCGACGACGATGGACAGCGCAGCGGCGGTCGTCAGCGCTGCCAGGCTCGCGAGTGTCTTCTTCACGTGCATCTCCCCCGTGCTCGGCTCCCCAGCCGCGCACGCCTCTTCTCCGTTGAGTTGACCCCCAGAAGACAGTTCCCCGCGAGTCATACTGGCGATCCTGCGGGGCAGAGCGCCAAGCCGGAATATTGGTTGACCTCCGTGCGGGGGTCAGCGCCGGGCATGGCCGGGGGTCAGCTCGCCGAGGTCGCGTACCGCGCTCGCCTCATAGCGTCGAGACCCCCTCGCGTTCGCGTGAGTGCGCAGGGGTCTCGGCGCTAGGCGGGGGTCTCGGCACCATGCACCGTGCGGAGTAGGAGATGATCGAAGGATGCTGCTCGACCCCGCCGCCCTGCCAGACGGCTCAGACGCCGATGCCGTGTACCTGGCATTCGTCGAGTGGGCCGAGTCGACCGGCATCCGCCTGTACCCGGCGCAGGACGAGGCGGTCATCGAGATCGTCTCGGGGAACAACCTCATCCTCTCGACGCCCACCGGAACCGGGAAGTCGCTCGTGGCCGTCGGCGCGCACTTCGCCGCCATGGTCTCCGGGCGCCGCTCGTACTACACCGCGCCGATCAAGGCCCTGGTGAGCGAGAAGTTCTTCGCCCTCGTCGACATCTTCGGCGCCGCCAACGTCGGGATGATCACCGGCGACTCCTCCGTGAACGCCGACGCCCCGATCATCTGCTGCACGGCCGAGATCCTCGCGAACCTCGCCCTGCGCCAGGGCCCCGACGCCCCCGTAGACCAGGTCGTCATGGACGAGTTCCACTTCTACGCCGACCCCGACCGCGGCTGGGCGTGGCAGGTGCCGCTGTTGGAGCTGCCGCAGGCGCAGTTCGTGCTGATGTCGGCGACCCTCGGCGATGTCACCGCCCTTGCCGCCGACCTCACCCGACGCACGGGCAGGGACACGGCATCCGTCACCGGTGTCGAGCGTCCAGTGCCCCTGCACTTCTTCTACGAGACCACCCCGATCCATGAGACCGTCGACGATCTGCTGAGCACCGGGCAGGCGCCGGTCTACATCGTGCACTTCTCGCAGGCCGCGGCGATGGAGCGCGCGCAGGCGCTGTCGAGCACCAAGGTCGCCACCCGTGAGCAGCGCGACGAGATCGCGGCGCTGATCGGGGAGTTCCGGTTCACGACGGCGTTCGGCAAGACCCTCTCCCGATTCCTGCGGGCGGGCATCGGCGTGCACCACGCGGGGATGCTGCCGAAGTACCGGCGGCTCGTCGAGCAGCTCGCGCAGCGCGGTCTGCTGCGGGTGATCTGCGGCACCGACACGCTCGGGGTCGGCATCAACGTGCCCATCCGCACGGTGCTGCTCACCGCGCTCACCAAGTTCGACGGCACGCGGATGCGGCAGCTGAACGCCCGCGAGTTCCACCAGATCGCCGGTCGGGCAGGACGCGCAGGCTTCGACACCGCCGGCACCGTCGTGGCGCAGGCTCCCGAGCACGAGACCGAGAACATCGCCGCGATCAAGAAGGCCGGCGACGATCCGAAAAAGAAGCGCAAGATCATCCGCAAGAAGGCGCCGGACGGCTTCGTGTCGTGGGGCGAGCCGTCGTTCCGCAAGCTCATCGATGCGGAGCCGGAGACGCTGACCTCGCACATGCAGATCACGAGCGCGATGATGCTGAACGTGATCGCCCGCGGCGGCGACGTCTTCGCTCATATGCGCCGGTTGGTATACGACAACCACGAGCCGCGGCGTCGTCAGCGGGAGCTCGCGCTGCGCGCCATCGGCATCTACCGCACCCTGCTCGAATCGGGCGTGGTGGAGAGAACGGATGCCGGCGAGATCCGCCTGACCGTCGATCTGCAGCCGAACTTCGCGCTGAACCAGCCTCTGTCGCCGTTCGCCCTCGCCGCGTTCGATCTGCTCGACCCCGAGGCGGCGGGTTTCGCGCTCGACATGGTCTCGATCGTGGAGTCGACTCTCGACGATCCTCGCGCCGTGCTCTCCCAGCAGGAGTTCCAGGCACGCGGCGAGGCGGTCGCCGCCATGAAGCAGGAGGGGATCGAATACGAGGAGCGCATGGAGCTGCTCGAGCAGATCACCTACCCGAAGCCTCTGGACGAGCTGCTGAGCGCGGCCTTCCACACGTTCAGCGCCGCGCAGCCGTGGATCCGCGACTTCGAGCTGCACCCCAAGTCGGTCGTGCGCGACATGTACGAGCGAGCCATGTCGTTCGGGGAGTACGTCGCGTTCTACAAGATCGCGCGCTCCGAGGGCGTCGTGCTGCGCTACCTCTCCGACGCCTACCGCGCCGCGTCGCAGACGATCCCCGAGGAGCTGAAGACGGAGGACCTGCGCGACCTCATCGAGTGGCTGGGCGAGCTCGTGCGACAGGTCGACTCCAGCCTGCTCGACGAGTGGGAGACCCTTCGTCTCGCTTCGCTCGCTCAGGGACCGGTGCCGCTGCACGACCCCGAGGACGGCCCCGTCGTGCCGCCCGCACCCAAGCGCCTCACGAGCAACACCCGCGCCTTCCGCATCCTCGTGCGCAACGAGCTGTTCCGCCGCGTGCAGCTCGCCGCACGAGAGGACGTCGCCGCCCTCGCCGAGCTCGACCCGCACTTCGGGGCGGACGCGTGGTCGGATGCGCTCGACGCGTACTTCGGCGAGCACGACGAGATCCTCACCGGAGCGGATGCGCGCAGCTCGCAACTGCTCCTGATCACGGAGGGCGCCGAGTCCTGGACCGTGCGACAGATCCTCGACGACCCCGCCGGCGACCACGACTGGGGCATCTCCGCGACCGTCGACCTCGCGGCATCCGACGAGGAGGGCGCGGCCGTCGTCACCGTGACAGGCGTCGACCGGCTCTGACGCTGGCCGGGTGAATCGCTCAGGCGCGGCTGCGGTCGTCCTGAGGCTCCCCGACACGGAGCTGGTCGAGGACCTCCACCACTCGACGCGCCTCCGCGACGTCTCCCGTCCCCGTGAGGTCGACACCGTCAAGCAGGAACAGTATCCGCAGCTCGGGTTCCGGCGATGCGAGGCGGAATGGTGATCACGGTCTGCGGTGACGCCGCTCCGATGAAGTCAGCAGCCGCAGGGGGTCGTATCTGCACGATCTCCGCCCAGCCGATGGCGGCGGCCTTCTCCGGCACCCGCCCGACCCCGCCCCACACGGTCAGGCCGTGCTCATCCGCCGAGATGTGAGCGCCGAACCGCGAGAGCGGAGTCGGCGAGGATCCGGCGATCGGATGCGCAGACACCCGAGCCCGCAGTGCCGGATCCACGTCGATGAGCCACACGCGTTCGTGTGGGACGGTCTCGCGGATCCGTTCCGTTCGCGCCCGCGCCGGGATGCGGAGCACGCCGCGGTACATGACCACCCCGGAGGACGCGATCGCCGCGAGCACGACGACGATCGCGGCAGCGGCGCCGACGGTCTGGACGACGTACTCATCGCTGGGCACCCACCGCGTGGCGGCGACGCCGATCACTGCGGCCAGGACGAGCCCGGCGATAAACGCCAGACGCGACACGGCGTGACTGTTCCGGAGGTTCACGACTGTTCCTTCCCCATCCGTAGAGCGGTGAGCCTCCAGGATGGCATCCGTCGTCACGCGCCGACAGCCCCCGCCCTCGGCCGCGCCCCGCGCACGTTTTGTCGGGAGTTTTCCCGAATGTCGGATCAAATTGCCCGTTCTGACCCGGCATCCGTGAATTCTCCCGACAGAACGCGCGGCAGCAATCGACGACGACACCGCGGATTCACGCACCGACAGAATGCGCGGCAGCGACCGTCGACGACACCGCGGGCTCACGCGCCGACAGCGCCCGCCCTCGGCCTGCGCAACCGGTCGGCTAGGAGCAGCGGGTCGAAGAGCACGCCGAGCCCGATCCGCACGAGCAGCGCATGGACCCCCAGACAGATCGCGATGACGACGGCGGTGAGCACGACCGGTTCCAGCACCTCGATCGGCAGCGTCGCACGCATGCGGGTCGCCCGCATCGCGCCGTCGATCAAGGCCAACGGGATCATGTGGATGACGTAGATCGGCAGTGTCCTCTGCCCTATCCAGCGCAGGGGCCGCGCCACGGCTGGTGCCGAGCGGTCGATCACCGCGCACGCGGCGACCCCCGCGGCGACGGCGATCACCGACAGCATCGGCCACACCCCCGGCCACTGCCGCAACCCGAGCAGCCCGACCACCGCCGCACCGCCGGCATATGCCGCGATGAGCATGCAGGCGCGCAGCGGTCCCGACGATGCGGCGAACCGTTCGATCGCATCGCGCAACCGCAAGCCGGCGAGGAAGAAGAACAGGTTCTGCACCACCTGCCAGAGGTTGCCGAGGTCGGGGAGAACGCCGGCCGCGGCGACGGCGGATACGAAGAACGCGATCGGCAGCACGACCGCCGTCGGCACGTCCCTGGTCAGCCGTGCGACGAGGAGGTACACGGCGAGGGCGAGCAGGTACCAGAGGTTGGTCGGACTGAACGTGAGCTGCGCGAGCAACTGTCCCGCGTTCTCGGCTCTGGCCGTATCGAAGTCGGGCGCGAGCGCCAGCACGGCCGTCTGGATCAGCACCCAGATCACGTAGACCCCGGCGAGGCGTATCGCCCTGCGCCGCCAGTCCGTGCCCGAGGCTGCCATCACCGCACGGCCGGCGAACATCCCTGAGATGAGGAAGAACAGCGGCATCCGCAGCGGGAGCAGCTGCGCGTTCAGCGTCGCCCAGGCGTCGGTGATCGCCCCGGCCCCCGGCTCGTCGATCGCGTGCTTCGTCACCACGTGCCACAGCACGACGAGGATGATGCACACGCCCTTCGCGACATCGGGCCATCCCGCGCGCACGCGCCCGCTCACCGGGCGGCGCTCGCGAGTGCAGCCCGCACCAGACGGTCGGTCAGCTCGGGATACGAGACGTCGGCGGCGGCGAACATCCGCGGCACCTGCGACGCAGGGGTCAGCCCCGGCACCGTGTTCACCTCGTTGAGCACAGGGCCGTCTTCGGTGAGGAAGAAGTCGACCCTCGCCACTCCGGCACATCCCAGGGCGTCGAACATCGCCAGCGCCGCGCGCGTGAGCGACGCCGCCTCCCCTCCGGTCAGCTGCGCCGGCACCGTGAACCGGGCCGAGCCGTCGTACTTCATCGCCGTGTCGAACAGCCCGGCGGCGTGGATCTCCAACGGCGGAGCCGCCCAGCGCACGCCGCCCGCCTCACGGATCACGGCGACGTCGATCTCGCGGCCGCGCACGACCTCCTCCACGAGGATGCGGTCGTCGAGAGCCGCCGCCGCGCGCAGCGCCCCGAGCAGCTCCCCCTCCTCGCGCACCAGCGAGACGCCGTAGCTGGATCCCGCGGACACCGGTTTCACGACCACCGGCCCCTCGAACTCGACGTCGCCGATGCACGAGGCGGGCACCACGAAGCCCTGCGCCGTGCGCAGACCAGCGGCCTCCGCGACGAGCTTCGTCGCGTGCTTGTCCATGCCGATCGCCCCGGCCCGCAGGTCGGAGCCGACCACGGCCACCCCCGCCAACGCGCACAGCGCTGCGAGCGCACCATCCTCCCCGAGCACTCCATGCACCGCGGGGAATACGACGTCGGCCCAGCCCAGCAGCGGCACGGCCGCAGCGAGCGACTCCGCCGGAGAACCCTCGGATGCCGCATCCCACACCCCCTGCGGCGAGATCGTGGCCGTGCGCACCTCGTGCCCCACGCTGCGCAGCGCCTCCGCGACGCCTGCCGCCGAGGCCAGCGACACCTCATGCTCTGAGTTCTGTCCTCCGCCGATCACCAGCACCCTCATGCCGTCGCCCTCCGCACTCGCGTTCCGATCCCCGTGACCACGGTGTGCGGGATCGTCCCCGCCCACCGCGCCCAGTCCTGCACCGACGGCACGGCTCCGCCCTCCGGACCGAACACCGTCGCCGTCGTACCGCGCGGATACACCGCATCGCCGGTGTCGACCACGATCTGGTCCATCGACACCCGCCCCACCACGGGGTGCCGAGACCCCCCGATCTCGACACCCGCCCCCTCCGTGAGCTCCCGCGGGATGCCGTCGGCATAGCCGACGCCGATCACGCTGAGAGCGGTCTCTCTGCCGGTCACGTGCGCTCCGCCGTAGCCGATCGCCGTGCCGGCTGGCACCCGCGCGCTGTGCACGACGGATGCCGTCAGGCGCGACGCCCCGTGCAGCGGCACCGTCTCCGACGGGTCGATCCCGACGAGCCCGGCCCCGATCCGGACGAGGTCGAAGTGCGTCGACGGGTCGGTGAGCGCACCCGCCGTCGCGGCCAGATGCACGAGCACCGGGCCGAAGCCGGCGCGCAGCACCGCGTCGCGCGCGTGACGCATACGCAGCACCGCGGCGGCGTTGGCTGATGGATCCGCCTCGTCGGCGCGAGGCAGGTGCCCCATGACTCCGCTCACCTCGACACGTCCCCGGCCGGCTCGGGCCACCCGCAGCAGCTCAGACCAGTCGTCGACGGGGCAGCCGCCCCTGGCCATGCCGGTGTCCATGTGCAGGTGCACCCGCACCGGAGCGCTCGCGTCCGCGACGAGCTGGCGCAGCTCGTCCACCGATCCCACGGCGATGTCGACGCGATCGGCGGCGGCCTGCGCCGCGTCAACGCCAGACGGGTTCAGCCAGGCGAGGATGGGCACGTCCAGGCCTGCAGCGCGCAGCTCGGCCGCGTCGGCCGCATCCGTGATCCCCAGCCACGTCGCGCCGGCGTCGACCGCGGCGCGAGCGACGGGCACGGCCCCGTGGCCGTAGCCGTCTGCCTTCACGACGGCCATGATCGCGGCATCCGTCGCCGCGCGGACCCGCGCGACGTTCGCGCCGACGGCCGACGGGATCGTCTGCAGCGTGGGCGCGTCCAGCCGCGAGAGCGTCGCGGGCGCCAGCAGCGCGGTCATCGGTCGACCCTGGGGTCGGAGGTGGGGTCCGCGTACATCAGCGGACACCCGTTCGCGACGGCGCCCGGCCGCAGCTCGAAGTGCCACGGCTCGTTCTCGTAGATCTGGCAGAGGCCGAAGGCGGCGCCGTGGCGCGACAGCCAGTCCTGCGCGGCGACGGGCCCCAGATCGACCGCGTCCCCCGACACGTGCTCCGACTTCTCGGGGGTGGCGACCCAGCGCGCCGCCTCCTCCTCCGAGCCGTACTTCTGCACGGCATCCGCCCGCAGCGCGTTCTGGTACTCCGGTGAGCGCCATCCGCTGTTCACGTGGATGCGCACACCATCGCGGTCGGCACTGGTGGCCGCGTCGCGCACGGCGGCGAGCAGCGCGGGGTCGAGCTTCGACACGGCGGGGGTGTCTGCGAACACCGAGATGCGGTCGGACTCCTTGATCATCCCGTCCTCCACACCGAGGGTGCCGTCGGTGAGCGACGGTGTGGGCACGGACGCCGTGGCGGACGACTGCTGGCTGATCACGATGGCGGCGCCGATCGCGGTCGCCGCGAGCACGACGATGCCGATCACGGTGGTGAGGCGTCGCCGTCGGAGAGTGCTGCTGTGGTTCATGTTCCCCAGTCAAGAGAGGAGTCTGTTGCGAGGGCGTATGCGGTTTTGCATATGTTTCCGATATGCCAGGGTGCGTAAGCTCGGAGCCATGCGCGTGCTGATCGTCGAGGACGAGCCCTACCTCGCCGAGGCGGTTCGCGATGGGCTGCGCCTCGAGGCCATCGCCTCCGACATCGCGCCGGACGGCGACACCGCCCTGGAGCTGCTCGGCATCAACTCCTACGACATCGCCGTGCTCGACCGCGACATCCCCGGCCCTTCCGGCGACGACGTGGCCCGCTGGATCGTCGCCTCGGGCAGCGGCATCCCGCATGTCGAGCTGGTGCTGCGGAAGCTCCATCCCGGCGTCGAGGTCCTGTC
>JAGIAK010000118.1 GCA_017744855.1 Microbacterium sp. | reverse complement strand
ATCACGGGCACCGCGCTGACCGGCGACGGCCGCATGATCAACTCGGGAGAGCTGAACGGCCTGTCCAAGCGCAACGCCATCGCCCGTGCGATCGAGCAGCTCGAGGCGGCGGGCACCGGCCGCGCCGCGAAGTCGTACCGCCTCCGCGACTGGCTGATCTCGCGCCAGCGCTTCTGGGGTACGCCGATCCCGATGCTGCACGCCGAGGACGGCCGGATCATCCCCGTGCCCGAGGAGCAGCTCCCCGTGCGCCTGCCCAGCGTCGAGGGTCTCGACCTGTCTCCGAAGGGTGCGTCGCCGCTGGGCGCCGCCGAGGGCTGGGTGCGCACGGTCGACCCCGAGACGGGCGACCCCGTGCTGCGCGATCCCGACACGATGGACACCTTCGTCGACAGCTCGTGGTACTTCCTGCGGTTCCTCTCGCCGAACAGCGACCAGTTCGCGTTCGACCCGGCCGAGGCGTCGCGCTGGGCTCCCGTCGACTCGTACATCGGCGGCGTGGAGCACGCGATCCTGCACCTGCTGTACGCGCGCTTCATCACGAAGGTCCTGTTCGACATGGGACTGATCGACTTCACCGAGCCCTTCTCCAACCTGATCAACCAGGGCATGGTCATCCTCAACGGCGCCAAGATGTCGAAGAGCAAGGGCAACCTGGTGCTGTTCCAGGAGGAGCTCGACGCGCACGGCGCCGACGCGCTCCGCACCGGCCTGGCGTTCGCCGGCCCCGTGGAGGACGACAAGGACTGGGCGGACGTATCGACGACCGGTGCGCAGAAGTTCCTCGCGCGTGCCATGCGCATCGCGGGCGAGGTGTCGAGCCCTGTCGACGTCGTGTTCGACGGAGGAGACGCCACCCTGCGCCGGGCGACCCACCGTCTGCTGTCCGAGGCGCCCGCGCTGGTCGAGCAGACGAAGTTCAACGTCCTGGTCGCGCGTCTGATGGAGCTCGTCAATCTCGTGCGCAAGACCATCGACGGAGCCGGCGGTGCCGGAGACCCCGCCGTGCGTGAGGCGGCGGAGACCGTCGCGGTGATGCTCGATCTCATCGCCCCGCACACGGCGGAGGAGATGTGGGAGATGCTGGGCCACGAGCCCTCCGTCGGCCTGGTCACGTGGCGCTCCGCCGACCCGGCACTGCTCGTCGAGGACACGGTCACGGCGGTCGTGCAGATCGGCGGCAAGGTACGCGCGCAGCTGGAGGTCTCGGCGCGCATCGGCGAGGAGGAGCTGCAGGCTCTGGCCCTCGCCGACGAGCGCGTGATCCGTTCGATCGGCGACCGGGAGATCGTCAAGGTCGTCGTGCGCGCTCCCAAGATCGTCAGCATCGTCGTCAAGGGCTGAGCACGAGGAGCCGGCCCTGACGGGTCGGCTCCTCCACAGGCGAGGGCGCGGCGGAGTTCTCCACCGATCGCGGGCGAGCGGCGAACGGCGGTCCGACGCCCGTCCTAGCGTGGCGGGATGCCGTCACCAGAACCACCCGTAGAGCCCGAACGAACGCCGTCTCGCACACCGACGCCGTACCGTACATCCACGCGGGCGCGACTCGGAGCGGGTGCGGCGATCGTGCTGGCGCTCGTCGTGCTGTCCGCGGCCGTCGGACTCGGCATCCTCCGCGGCCAGTCGGCGCCGACGGAGTCCGTGTCGCTGGGCACCGGAGCTCCGGCGCCGTCGGTGGGCGGCGAGCTCTACGTGCACGTCCTCGGCGCGGTCGCCAGCCCCGGACTGTATGTCTTGCGTCTCGACGCTCGGCTCGTCGACGCGATCGCTGCGGCGGGAGGGACGACAGACGACGCCGACCTCGGTGCGGTCAACCTCGCGCGGACCCTGTCCGACGGCGAGCAGATCCTCGTCCCGGTGCGCGGGGACGCGGGTGCAGTGGCTGCGGCTCCCGCCGATGCGCGCATCGATCTGAACGCGGCGGATCAGGCGGTGCTGGAGAGCCTTCCGCGGATCGGACCGGCGCTGGCACAGCGGATCATCGCCTGGCGCGGGGAGAACGGGGGCTTCCGCTCCGTCGACGACCTCCTGGCCGTACCGGGGATCGGGGAGAAGCTGCTCGCGGGATTCCGAGATGCGGTGCGGGTATGAGAGGCGACTTGCGGATGCTCGTCGTCGCGGGCGCGGCATGGTGCACCGCGCTATTGTGCGTGTTCGTCGTCGATGCCGCCTGGTGGTGCGTGCTCGGCGCGGTGCTGTGGGCGGCGGCGATCGCGGTGGTCGCGACCTCGCGCACACGAGCGGATGGGGTCGGGCGCCGATTCGCCGTCGTTGCGGGGGCGGGAGGGCTGGCGATCGTCGCGCTTTCCACAGCGGGCGCCGTCGCGCTGGGGGTGGCCGTCGCCGGGCCGTCACGAGGGGAGACGGCGTCCTGGGACGGGCGCGTCGTCGAGCTGACCGGAACGATCGTCTCCTCGGCGTCGCCGGGCCGCGACGGCCGCCTCTGGATCGACGTGCAGCTCACGGCACTCGGTGCGCCGGGTCGGCAGACCCGGGTGTCCGCGCCGGTGCGGATCGGGGTCCCACCCGCGTCGGGTTTCGAGCCGGGCGCCGACGTCCTCGTGACGGGGGAGGCGAAGGCGACGGATGCCGGCGAGCGTGCCGTCCTCGTGGTGTTCGCTCGGCGGGCCGAGGTGCGCCGGCCCGCCGCAGGGGTGTTCGCGGTGGCCGCCGAGCTCCGCAACGGCTTCGCAGACAGAACGGCACGTCTGCCGACGCCTGGTGCCGAGCTCCTGCCCGGACTCGCGGTCGGAGACACGCGAGCCGTGAGCCCCGAGCTCGACGACGCCATGCGGGCGAGCGGGCTCAGCCATCTCACCGCGGTGTCCGGCGCCAACTGCGCCATCGTGGTGGGCGCGGCGTTCTGGCTCACGGCCGTCTGCGGCGGTGGCCGACGGATGCGGGTGGTCGTCGCCGCCGTCTCCCTCGCGGGCTTCGTGGTGATCGTGACGCCGGAGCCCAGCGTGGTCAGGGCCGCGGTGATGGCCGGCGTCGCGATGCTCACGGTGTTGCTGGGGCGGCCCCGGGCGGGGCCGGGGATGCTGGCGCTCTGCGCGACGGGCATCCTCCTCGTCGATCCGTGGCTCGCCGCCACGCCCGGATTCGCCCTGTCGGTCGCGGCGTCCGGCGCGCTGATCCTGCTCGCCCGTCCGCTCGCCGATGGGCTGCAGCGGGTGGTCCCGCGCCCGCTCGCCCTCGCAGTGGGAGTGCCCCTTGCCGCGCAGCTCGTGTGCGCACCCATCATCGCGCTGTTCGCCGAGCAGCAATCGCTGATCGGGGTCGTCGCCAATATGATCGCCGATCCTGCCGCGCCGATCGCCACCGTGATCGGACTCCTCGCCTGCCTCGCGGCGCCGGTGCCGCTGGTCGCCGACGCTCTGACCGCCGCTGCCTGGCTGCCCTCCGCATGGATCGCTGCCACGGCCGGGGTGACGGCGGGCCTGCCCATGGCGGAGGCATCGCTCGTCCCGGGTATCGGCAGCGCCGTGCTCGTCGCCGTGTTGAGCGTCTCGGCGGCGCTCGTGGTGATCAGGAGTGCGGGACCGGCGCTCGTGCTGCGGATGCCGGTCGGTCCACTGTCGCGTCTGGCGCGGTCCCTGGTTCGGTTTCTGCGGTTTCCGGTGCGGCGGGGCCGGGTGCGGCGGGGACGGGTGCTGCGGATTCCGGTGCTGCGGGTGCTCGGGGCGGGCGTCCTCCTGGTCGTGGTCGCGCTGGGCGCGGCGCAGGCGCTGCTCGCGGGACCTCTGGCGACGGCGGCGAACCCGGACAGGTGGGCGATAGCCGCCTGCGACGTGGGTCAGGGCGATGCGCTGGTCGTCCGTTCCTCGGGACACGCCGCCTTGATCGACACGGGACCGGATCCGCGCACCCTGGAGGAGTGCATGCGAGAGCTCGGCATCGATCGGATCGACGTCCTCGTGCTCACGCACTTCGATCTGGACCACATCGGCGGCACGGACGCCGTGCGCGGGCGCGTCGGCATCGTCCTGCACGGTCCACCGGACGACGCGGAGGCCACCCGCCTGCTCGACGGCCTTCGGGAGGGGGGAGCCCAGCTCCGCGACGCCGAGGCCGGTCTGCACGGGACGCTCGGTGCAGCCGCGTGGCGGGTACGCTGGCCGACGCGGAGCGCGGCGTCGTCGGGCGCGGGCAACGACTCCAGCGTGGTGATCGAGGTCGAGGGAGGGGGCGTGCCGCGATCGGTGTTCCTCGGCGACCTGTCCGCTGAGTCGCAGCGGATGCTCGCGCGAACCCCCGCGACCGGCGGGGGTTACGACGTCGTCAAGGTCGCGCATCACGGGAGCGCCGACCAGGATGCGGGACTGTACGACCTGCTCCGTCCGCGGGTCGCGCTCATCAGCGTGGGAGAGGGGAACGACTACGGCCACCCGCGCCGGGAGGCCCTGGCACTCCTCGATGCCACGGGGGCGCGGGTGCTCCGCACCGATCAGCGGGGTCGGATCCTCGTCGGACTGCGCGACGGCACGCTGGCGGTCTGGACGGAGCGGGGAGAGTGAGCCCGCTGCGATCCCGTGTCCGCGTCCCCGGGTAGGCTGGATCCATGGCAGCTCCGCGTTCCTCCGCCCGCGGCGGGGCCGCGTCCCCCAAGATCCCCCAGGTGTCCTGGCGTGAGCCGCGACCGGCCCCGATCGTCCTCGTCTTCGGCCCGGAAGAGGTGTGCGCGGAGCGTGCGATCGCCGGAGTCCGTGACTACCTCCGCGCGGAGGATCCGGCCCTCGAGGTCAGCGACGTCCGCGCCGACGACTACGCGCCTGGCACGCTCCTCGCGATGTCCTCTCCCTCGCTGTTCGGCGAGCCGCGCCTGATTCGGGTGTCCGGCGTCGAGAAGTGCTCCGACGCGTTCCTGCAGGAGGCGGTGTCGTACCTCGACCACCCGCAGGAGGGTGCGACCGTCGTGCTGCGGCACACAGGGGCGAGCGTCCGGGGCAAGAAACTGCTCGACGCGCTCCGCGCCGGCACGGGGGGAGGGATCGAGATCCCGTGCCCCGCCATCAAGCGCGACGGCGACCGCGTCGACTTCGCGGCGGGGGAGTTCAAGGCCGCGAAGAAGCGCATCGCGCCTCCGGCGCTCCGGGCTCTGGTGTCGGCGTTCGCCGACGATCTCACCGAACTCGCCGCGGCATGCCAGCAGCTCATCGGAGACGTCGAGGGCGATGTCACCGAAGACGTCGTCACCAAGTACTACGGGGGCCGCGTCGAGGTCTCCGCTTTCGTCGTCGCCGACACCGCGATCGCCGGACGCTACGGCGAGGCGCTGATCTCGCTGCGGCACGCACTGGCCTCCGGCGCCGACCCCGTGCCGATGGTCGCCGCGTTCGCGATGAAGCTGCGCACCATGGCCCGTGTGGCAGGCAACCGCGAACCCAGTCGTCAGCTCGCGCAACGGCTCGGAATGAAGGACTGGCAGGTCGATCGCGCCCGCCGCGACCTCGCCGGTTGGAACGAACGCTCGCTCGGCATGGCGATCCAGGCCACGGCGCGCGCCGACGCCGAGGTGAAGGGCGCCGCGCGCGACCCGATCTTCGCGCTGGAGCGCATGGTGACCGTGATCGCCACCCGCCAGCCGTTCGGAGAGCAGCCGTGAGGCTCCTTCTCATCCGGCACGGTCAGACACCCAGCAACGTGATCGGCGCCCTCGACGCCGCCCGGCCGGGCCCCGGCCTCACCGCGCTCGGCGACGCGCAGGCCGCCGCCGTGCCCGCCGCACTCGCCTCCGAGCGGATCGACGCGATCTACGCCTCCCCGCTCGTCCGCACGCAGCTGACCGCCGCGCCGCTCTCCGCCGCGAGGGGGTTCGCCGTCGAGGTGATCGAAGGGCTCGAAGAGATCTCCGCCGGTGTGTGGGAGATGCACACGGAACGCGATGCCATCCGCGCCTACGTCGACACGTCCCGGCGCTGGATCGCGGGCGACCTCGACGCCGCCCTCGACGGCGGCGAGACGGGGCACGCGTTCTTCGCGCGCTACGACGCGGCCGTCGCCGAGATCTCTGCGCGACACCGCGACGGATCCGTCGTCGTGGTCAGCCACGGCGCCGCGATCCGCGTCTGGGCCGCGGCCCGCGTGGGAGGCATCGACCTCGACGACGCCGTGCACTGGCGGCTGTACAACACGGGCATGTGCGTGCTCGACGGCGACCCCGACTCGGGGTGGATGCTGGAGCAGTGGCACGAGGAGCCGCTCGGCGGCCTCGGTCTCGAAGACGCTCTCGCCAGGGATGTGCCCGCAGAACCGGTGGGGGAGCACGGCGAACCGATTCCCGCGCCCGGCGCCTGACCCGTCACGCCGCGGATCCCGGCACCGAGGAACCGCGCGCAGCGCGTCCGAAACGGAAAGACGACCGTGCGCAGCGCGCCCGAAACAGAACGACGACCGCGCGCAGCGCGTCCGAAACGGAACGACGACCTCGCGCAGCGCGCCAGACACAAAATGACGAAGGCCCGCCTCCGAGGAGGCGGGCCTTCGTCGTGATCGGAGCTCAGAGAGCGGCGACCTGCTTGGCGATGGCCGACTTGCGGTTCGCCGCCTGGTTCTTGTGCACGACGCCCTTGCTGACGGCCTTGTCGAGCTTGACGGAGGCCTTCTTCAGAGCGGCCTCGGCAGCGGACTTGTCGCCGGCGACGACAGCCTCGCGGGTCTGACGAACGAGGGTCTTGAGCTCGCTCTTCACGGCCTTGTTGCGCTCGTGAGCCTTCTCGTTGGTCTTGTTGCGCTTGATCTGCGACTTGATGTTTGCCACGTGTGGACGCTTTCTGTACGGAGTGATTCGGAGTGCCGGTGGAAGAAGAGGGCTTCCGCACGGCGGTCGTGAGGGAAGAACCCACACGCAAGCCAAGAGTCAACTCTACCAGCATCCGACCCCTTCCCCCTAAACGAGGAGTCGAATGCGAGACTCAGTCGCGCGAGGCACGGTACTGGGTGCAGAATCATCACTATCCCGACATCGACGTCAAGGAGACCCATGCGCCTCGCCCTCCCCACCGGCTTCCGCTTCTCGGCAGCGACCTCCGCGTTCCAGATCGAAGGGTCCCGAGGGGCCGACGGCACGGGGCGGTCCATCTGGGACGATTTCCTCGAGGCGCCGGGCGCAATCATCGACGGCTCCACCGCAGACCCCTCGTGCGACAGCTACCGTCGCACCGACGACGACGTGGCACTCGCATCGGGTCTCGGACTGGACAGGTACCGGTTCTCCATCCCGTGGGCGCGCGTCCAGCCCGACGGTGCGGGCACGGGCAACGCCCTCGCCCTCGATCACTACTCGCGGTTCGTCGATCAGCTCCTGGACGCGGGGGTGACGCCGTTCCCCACGCTCTTCCACTGGGAGATGCCGAGCGCGGTGGAGGCCGACGGGGGCTGGCTCGCCCGCGATACCGCGCAGCGCTTCGCCGACTACGCCGCGATCGTCGCCGACCGCCTCGGCGACAGGGTGTCGCAGTGGTACACGCTCAACGAGCCGGCGATGACGACCCTGCAGGGGTACGCGACGGGCGCACTGGCACCGGGCAAGCAGTTGCTCTTCGGAGCGCTCCCCACCGTGCATCACCAGCTCCTCGCTCACGCCATCGCCGCCGAGGCGCTGCGTGCGCGGGGCGCGACGCACGTCGGCCTCGTGAACAACCACACCTGGGTGCTGCCCCTGCACGATTCCGAGGAGGATGCCGCAGCCGCCTACGTCTACGACATCCTGCACAACAGGGCGTTCAGCGAGCCCCTGCTCGACGGCGTCTACCCCGACCTGGAGTCTCTGGGGCTGCCGCCGATGCCCGTCGTCGACGGCGACCTGGAGCGCATCCGCGGATCGATCGACTTCTACGGCATCAACTTCTACAACCCGACGACGGTCACGGCGGCCGCGGCGGGGAGCCCCATCCCGTTCGACATCGTGCCGACACCGGGCGTCCCGCACACGGGATTCGGCGAGGAGTGGCCGATCATGCCCTCGGCTCTCCACGACCTCCTCGTCGACCTGAAGCGGCGGCACCCGCATCTGCCACCGGTGATCGTCGGTGAGAACGGGGCGTCCTTCCCCGAACCAGCGGATGCCGTCAGAGTCGATGATGTCGACCGTATCGACTACCTGTCCGGGCATCTCCGCGCCGTCGCCGAGGCGATCGCCGACGGAGTCGACGTCGAGGAGTACACGGTCTGGTCGCTGCTGGACAACTGGGAGTGGGCCGACGGCTACACGCAGCGCTTCGGGCTCGTGCACGTCGACTTCGAGACGGGGGAGCGCACCCCCAAGGCGTCGTACGACTGGTACCGCGCTCTGATCGCCGAGGCCCGTACGCACGGTGAGGAGAAGCGATGAGCTCCACGACGAAGGTAGGCGCGCGCTGGATGACGCTGTTCACGCTCGCGTGGCTCGCGATCTGGACGGTGCAGCTGACACCCGTGCAGCTGCTGCTCCCGCTGCAGCTGGACACCCCGGAAGACGACTGGATCCGCGGCGTCGTGTCGTCGGGCCTCGTGCTCGGCGTCGGCGCG
>JAGIAK010000117.1 GCA_017744855.1 Microbacterium sp. | reverse complement strand
GTGCGATGCCGAGCAGCGGGGCGCCGATGACGCCGTACTTCGAGTCGACGTGGAATCGGACCTCGCGCTGCGCGAAGCCGAACAGGCCGAGGAACACGAGTCCCATGAACACGATCACGCCGCCGAGGATGCGCGTGATCAGGTCGCCCCAGCGGATGAGGAACACGTTGGCCGCGCCGCCGAGGGCCGTGATCGCGACGAAGACGACGCTGAAGCCGAGGATGAACAGCAGCACGCCGAGCACCAGCCGACCGCGGCCGGGGACCGCCGTCGGAGTGCCGGGCGTGGAACGCGGAGAGACCGCACCGCCGAGGAAGCCGAGGTAGCCGGGCACGAGCGGGAGCACGCACGGCGAGAGGAAGGAGATGAGCCCGGCGAGCATCGCGACCGGGATCGCGAGCCAGAGTGCACCCGAGTTGATGATGACTTCGGGGTTCACGGTGCACCCGCGGGACTCACGAGTCCTCCGCCAGCGCGTCCTTGACGAGCGTCGAGAGGATCGACGGGCTGTCGATCGGCCCGATGATGCGCGCCGCGACCCGGCCCTGCTTGTCGAGCACGAGGGTGGTGGGCGTCGCCTGGATCGGCACCGCGGCGGCGAAGGCGAGCTTGGCCTCCGCCGTGTCGACGTCGATGAGGCTCGGATACGTGACGCCGTACTCGTCGGAGAACGCCTTGGCCGTGTCGGCCTGGTCACGCGTGTTGACGCCGATGAATGAGACGCCCTGGCCGTCGAACTTCTGCCAGACCTCTTCGAGGGCCCCCGCCTCGACACGGCACGGCGCACAGCCCGCGTACCAGAAGTTCACGACCGCGACCTGGCCGGCGATGTCGGCGCTGTCGAACTTCTCGCCGCTCTCGGTGACCCCGCCGAACGACACGGGCTCCCCGCGGTCGGCGACCGGGATCTCCACGACGGCCCCGTCTGCCGCGACATAACCGGTGTTGTCGCCGCTGAGGAAGGAGTCGCTCACGGCATCCGGCGCGCACGCGGTCAGACCGACGACGAACACCGCGGCGAGCGCGGCTCCGACCGCGCCCCGACGGAGTCGAGTGCGGGAGCGGCCGCTGCGAGGGTCAGAAGATCCGAGTGGCACATTCCCAGCTTACGCAGGGGTTCCTATGCGTGGGCCGGGTGCCGTTGCAGCTTTCGAGTCGCTTGATTGGTCCTGCATCCGCCGATTTCAGAGCCATTCACGCGACTCGAAAGCCGGGTCGGGCGTTCCGCTGGCGGGCGGCCTCGTAGAGGACGACCGTGGCGGCGTTCGCTGCGTTCAGCGAGCTGGCGGCACCGCCGATGGGGATTCGCGCCACCACGTCGCAGGCATCCCGCCACCCGGCGCTCATCCCCGTGGTCTCGTTCCCGATCACGAGCAGCGTCGGGCCCGTCAGATCGAGATCGGCGATGTCGTCTGTCCCGTTCTCGTCGGTCCCGACGATGGTCAGATCGATGCCAGCGGCGCGCTGCGCAGCCACCCAGGCCAGCACGGCCGACGGCGATGGCACACGGACAGTCGGGAGCGCGAAGAGAGATCCCGTGGAGGCGCGCACCGATCTGGGGTCGTACGGGTCGGCGCCGTGCCCCGTGACGATGAGCCCCGACCCGCCGAAGGCGTCCAGCGACCGGACGATGGCGCCGACGTTGCCCGGCAGCGACGGACGATCGAACACCATGCCCAGGAACGAGGGATCCACGGGGATGCGCGAGAGCCGATCCTCCGGCATCTCCGCGACGACCACCAGTTCGGGCGCGTCCTCGTCCTTCTCGCTCAATTGCCTCAGCAGCTCGGGCGCGACCGCCACGTGCTCGGCGTCGGACAGCTCGAGCATCTGCCTCCCCCACGGCGACAGCGATCGCTCCGCGTCGCGGAGGACAGCGCGGATCGGCCATCCCCTCTCGACGGCGAGGCTGATCGGGCGCACCCCGTGGACCAGGAACTCCGCCATCCGCAGCCGCTTGTTCCTGTTGCGGAGCAGAGCCTCCCACTGCTGGAATCGCGCGTCGGCGCGGGTGATGCGAGGTTCCACGTCGTCCCTTCGACTGCATGGCGCGCGTCGCGACGACCGTGGATCACGGAGACGTCCGTCACTGCGTCCCCGCGGGCTGCCCTCCGTCCAGCCTGCTGATCCCCCGCCGGCCGCACCCGACAATCGGTGCCCGATTCTGTCGGAGCGTCCGCTCTGGTCAGAACCGGGCGAGCACGTCGGCGACGCCGGCACGGAACCGCGGGCACGTGGCGATGTCGTGCGCACGGCATCCCATCGCGTGCTCGGTCATCTCCTTCGACCGCCGCATCTCCTCCATGCGGCGGTCGAGGTCGTCCAGGTGCGCCTGCAGCACCTGATGCCGGCCGGCGCTCCCGTCGTCGAGCAGCACGCCGATCTGCTCCAGGCTCATGCCCGCGGCTTTGCTGCGCTGGATCACGGCGATGCGCACGATCTCGTCCTCGCCGTAGCGGCGCCTCCCCGCGGCGTCGCGCTCGGGCCGCAGTAGTCCGACCGACTCCCAGTGCCGCAGCACGTTGGTGGGCAGGTCGAAGCGGGCGGCGACCTCGCCGACGGACCACGGATGCACATCGCTTGACTTCATGTCGACATGAAGTCACAGACTGAGCGGGAACGCAACCCTCCACGGAAGGACACCCCGACATGCACGACGCGATCGTCATCGGCGCAGGCCCCGCCGGCCTGCAGGCAGCACTCACGCTGGGACGGATGCACCGCTCGACGCTGGTGCTCGACTCGGGCGAGTACCGCAACGGCACGGTGCAGCACATGCACAACGTCGTGGCGAACGACGGCACCCCGCCCGCCGACTTCCGCGCAGTGGCCAGAGAGCAGCTCGCGGAGTACCCCGACGTGGAGTTCCGCGCGCTGGCGGCCGAGGAGATCACCGGAGCGGAGGGCGCGTTCACGGTGCGGCTGTCGGACGGGACCACGGTCGAGGCGGCCCGCGTCATCCTGGCCACGGGCGTCGCCGACGACCTCCCCGCCGTGCCCGGCCTCGAGGAGCTGTGGGGACTCCGCGCGTTCGGCTGCCCGTTCTGCGACGGACACGAGCACGCCGGGCGGCCCATCGCCGTGATCGGCGCCGCGCCCAGGGCCGAGCACCTCGCCGGACTCCTCGGCCGCATCGCGTCGTCGGTGACCGCGTACCCGATCGGCGAACCGTACAGCGAGGACGAGCGGCGGATGTTGGAGAGGTCGGGCGCGCAGGTGAGCGCTGCGCCCGTGCGGGCCGTGTCCCCCGCAGACGATGACGGCGTCGTCGTCGCGACCGACGACGGCGACACGACGGTCGCAGGAGTGTTCGTGGCATCCGGCGCGCTGCGCCAACGCGCCCCCTTCGCCGCACAGCTGGGGCTGCGGATGCTGGCATCCGGCGCGATCGAGGTCGACGACATGGGTCGCACCTCCGTGCCCGGTGTGTCCGCGGCCGGCGACCTCGCCCACCGCGCATCGCTGCCCGGACCGATGGCGTCGGTGATCGCGGCGGCCGCCGCCGGTCAGCTCGCCGCGGTCGGCGTGATCCAGTCGCTCATGGCCGGCTGACCACGGTTTCGAGTAGCGTGAGTGGTCCTGTTTCCGGCCGAAACAGGACCATTCGCGCTACTCGAAAGCCGCGCACCGTCAGCCGACGGCGAGGTCGAGGACCTCGGCGGCGTGGGTCCACAGCAACGCGCCGCCCGCCTCGGGGATCACGGCCCTCGCGGCACCCGGCATCCGCTCCGCGAGGGTCGCGCCGAGATCCGGAGAGTGCACGCGATCGCGTGCCCCGAACAGCACGGTCACAGGGCACGGCACCTCGTCGAGGGGCAGCGCCCACGGGCGCATCGCGAGCACGGTGTCGCGGACGTAGCCCTGGCCCGAATTCGCGAATCCCTCGGCGAGCGCGCGCCGGTAGCGGTCGAGGAAGTCCGGGGCCGTGTAGAAGGCACGGTCCTCGTCATCCGAGCCGCCGAGCACCATGGCCTCCATCCCCGCCGCGTCGAACCCGGCCAGCACGGTCTCGGCCGCGTCGCGATCGTTCAGGGCGAGGTCGGCGAGCGCCGTCGCTTCTGAGGGGAGCTGGGCGTGCACGGCGGGATGCGCGAGCTCGTCGGCGGGTGACACGAGCACCAGGCGGGATGCGCCGCCGGTCAGTGCGAGGGCCAGGGCGAAGACGCCGCCCTGGGAGTTCGCGACCACAGGGATCGACGAACCGGACTCGCCGAGCACCCCGTCGACGAACGCGCGGTAGTCGGCGGCGGTCGACGCGATCGTCCGCGCAGGGTCAGGAGTCGACGTTCTCATGCCCGGCCGGTCCATGGTGAGCAGCCGGATGCCCTTCTCCGCAAGCAGTTCCGCTCCGAAGACCATGCTCCGTCCCGTGGCGGCTCCTGCGACGAAGAGCACGGGCCGACCGTCGACGGGGCCCGTGCAGCGCCCGGCGAGCAGACGACCGTCGGAAGCCGTCACGACCACATCCTCGACCGGCGGCGCGGTGTTCTCCTCCATGCCCATCAGACGGCTCCGAGGTCGATGCCGGCCGCCGCGGGCTCGGCGTACTCGACCTCACGCCAGACGTCGCCCACGCGCTCGAACGAGGTCACGCTCGACAACGCGCAGCGGCGGGTGCGCGGGTCGTGCCGCAGCGGGAGACCGGCGACGCGCAGATGCGTGATCCAGATGGGCGCCTGGTGCGACACGATCACGGCGTCGCCCGAGTCCGTCGAGTCCCACATCTCGTCCATGGCGTTCAGCATCCGCTCCGCGATGGACGTGTACGCCTCTCCCCAGCTGGGCTGCGACGGCTGCCTCAGGTGCCACCAGTTCAGCGGGTTGCGCAGCGCGCGCGACATCCGCCTGCCCTCGAACACGTTGGTCGGCTCGATCACCCGCTCGTCGAGCACGGGGACGAGCCCGAACCGCTCGGCGAACGGCGCCGCCGACTCCTGCGTGCGCTCCAGCGGGGAGCACCGCAGCGCGGTCACCTGCCGGTCGAGTCCTGCCACGTGGTCGGCGGCGGCCTGCGCCATCCGCCGTCCGTCGTCACTGAGGTGGTAGTCGGGAAGCCGCCCGTAGAGCACGCGGTGGGGGTTGTAGACCTCTCCGTGGCGGACGAGATGCAGGCGGGAGGCCGTCATGCCCTGCGGTACCTGGCGTCGCCGAAGCCGACGATGAAGTAGCCGATGAAGGGGAGCAGCCACAGCAGGAAGAACGAGAAGCCCGCGCCCTTGCCGAACCGTTCGCCGACCCTGATCGCCACGACGATGCCGAAAATCCAGCCGATGATCGGGATCAGGTACAGCAGCGCCATCCACGCCGAGTACCCGGCGATCTTCACCACGATGAACACGTTCACGATCGGGATCAGCGCCAGGACACCCGGGTACCCGGCCTTCTCGAAGACCTTCCACAGCGCCACCGCGATGACGGCGTACAGCGCCAGGGCGAAGATGCTGTTGGTGCCGGTGAAGATCGTCTCGTAGAGCTTGTCGATGGAATCGGTGACGTCGAGGGCGACGCTCATGGTGGCCTTTCGCTGGGGGACCAGGGCTGCGCTGGCGAGTCTACTGACACGCCGCCCGTAGAATGGGCGGAACCGTCATTTCCCAGATCAGGAGGAATCACCTCGTGCTCCGCACTCACTCCGCAGGCTCTCTGGATGCCTCGAACATCGGTCAGACCGTCACCCTCACGGGTTGGGTCGATCGTCGCCGTGATCACGGAGGAGTCGCGTTCATCGATCTTCGGGATGCGTCGGGCATCGCCCAGGTCGTCATCCGCGACGAAGAGGTGGCCCGCCCGCTGCGCAGCGAGTTCGTGCTGAAGGTGACCGGTGAGGTCTCGCGTCGCCCCGACGGCAACGAGAACCCCAACCTGCCCACGGGCGAGATCGAGCTCATCGCGGCCGATGTCGTGGTGCTCAACGAGTCCGCTCCCCTGCCGTTCCAGGTGTCGACAGCTCTCGCCGACACGGAGACGGTCGGCGAGGAGGCCCGCCTCAAGTACCGCTACCTCGACCTGCGCCGCCCCGCGACGGCGTCCAACCTGCGTCTGCGTTCCGACGTGTACAAGGCGATCCGCGACGTGCTGCACGACGACGGATTCACCGAGGTGGAGACGCCGACCCTCACCCGCTCTACCCCCGAGGGCGCCCGCGACTTCGTCGTGCCCGCGCGCCTGCACCCTGGCAGCTGGTACGCCCTGCCGCAGTCGCCGCAGCTGTTCAAGCAGCTGCTCATGGTCGGCGGCGTGGAGAAGTACTTCCAGATCGCCCGCTGTTACCGCGACGAGGACTTCCGCGCCGACCGTCAGCCGGAGTTCACCCAGCTCGACATCGAGATGAGCTTCGTCGACCAGGAAGACGTCATCGCGCTCATGGAGACGCTCGTCGTGGCGATGTGGAAGACCATCGGCGTCGAGGTGCAGACCCCGCTGCCGCGCATCACCTACGCCGACGCCATGGCCAAGTACGGCTCCGACAAGCCCGACCTGCGGTTCGGCCTCGAGCTCGTCGAGGCGACCGAGTACTTCGCCGAGACGCCGTTCCGCGTCTTCCAGGCCGAGTACGTCGGCGCCGTGCGGATGCCGGGCGGCGCCTCGCAGCCACGCAAGCAGCTCGACGCGTGGCAGGACTGGGCGAAGCAGCGCGGCGCCCGCGGTCTCGCGTACGTGCTCTTCAACGAGGACGGCACGCTCGGCGGCCCCGCCGCGAAGAACCTGTCCGAGTCGGAGCAGGCGGGCCTCGCGGCCTTCGTCGGCGCCGAAGCGGGCGACTGCGTGTTCTTCGCCGCAGGTTCCGCCAAGGAGTCGCGTGCGCTGCTCGGCGCCGCGCGCGTGGAGATCGGCCGCCGTCTCGGCTATCTGAACCCGGACGAGTTCGCGTTCACCTGGGTGGTCGACGCCCCGATGTTCGAGCCCGCAGCGGATGCCGTGGCATCCGGTGACGTCGCCGTGGGAGCCGGCGCCTGGACCGCCGTGCACCACGCCTTCACCGGACCGAAGCCGGAGTTCGAGGACACCTTCGACACCGACCCCGGCTCGGCCCTCGCCTACGCGTACGACATCGTGTGCAACGGCTCGGAGCTCGGAGGCGGTTCGATCCGCATCCACCGCGAGGACGTGCAGAAGCGCGTGTTCGAGGTCATGGGCATCAGCGACGAGGTGGCCGACGAGCAGTTCGGATTCCTGCTCGACGCGTTCAAGTTCGGTGCCCCGCCGCACGGCGGCATCGCGCTGGGCATGGACCGCGTGCTGCAGCACCTGTCGAAGTCCGAGTCGATCCGCGACGTCATCGCGTTCCCGAAGTCGGGCAACGGCTACGACCCGCTCACCGCAGCGCCCGCGCCGATCACCGCGGCGCAGCGCGAGGAGGCCGGAGTCGACTTCGAGCCGGAGCACGCCGAGGCCTGATCCCTCCGGGTTCTTGAGCTAGACGAAACGCCCTCTGTTCCACGGAGCAGGGGGCGTTTCGACTCGCTCCGCTCGCTCAACGACCGGCAGTTCGCCCCACCCGGTCGTTGAGCGAGGAGCGCAGCGAGCGAGACGAAACGCCCCCGTTCCGCGGATTCATCGGGCGTTTCGACTCGCTCCGCTCGCTCAACGACCGGGGGACCCGCGCGCTCAACGACCGGGGGAACCGCGCGCTCAACGACCGGGGAGCGCGGGGGCGATGTTCTCGTTCCACACGTCGACGCCGAGCTTGCCGATCAACGCGATCACGACGACGAGGAACACCACGCGGATGAACGTCGACCCTCGGGAGATCGCCATCCGCGAGCCGAGGTAGCTGCCAGCGACGTTCGCGACCGCGAGCACCCCGCCCAGCAGCCACAGCACCGAGCCGTGCGGGATGAACAGCAGCAGCGCCCCGGCGTTCGTCGCGAAGTTCACGATCTTCGCCTTCGCGCTCGCCTGCAGGAAGTCGTAGCCGAGCAGGGCGACGAGGGCGATCACGAGGAACGTGCCGGTGCCTGGCCCGATCATGCCATCGTAGAAGCCGATTCCGAGGCCGGCCGCTCCGGCCATGACGTGGTGCTTGTGCCCGTGGAACCGCAGCCGCGTGGCGGCGCCCATCTGCGGCCGGAACGCCGTGAACAGCGCGACGGCGAGGAGCGCCACCACGATGATGGGCTTAAACGCCGCCGACGGCAGCACCGTCGCCACCGCTGCCCCGCCGAACGAACCGGCGAGCGCGATCACCGCCATCGGGATCGCCGTGCGGATATCGGGCTTGGCTCTGCGGTAGTAGGTGACGCTGCTCGTCGCCGTGCCGAACACCGAGGCGAGCTTGTTCGTGGCGAGCGCCTGCACGGGAGCGATGCCGGGGATCAGCAGCAGGGCCGGCAGCTGCAGCAGGCCTCCGCCGCCGACCACCGCGTCGATCCACCCGGCGCCGAACGCCGCGACCACGACGAGGATCAGCGTGCCCCAGGTGAGCTGTTCGAGCCCCATGAGCGCGCCGATGTCCATCAGCCCAGGATGTCAGACGGATGCCGCAGCACCGCACCGCACCGCACCGCACCGCACCGCACCGCACCGCACCACCGCAGCACAGCAC
>JAGIAK010000116.1 GCA_017744855.1 Microbacterium sp. | reverse complement strand
GCCAAGCTCCGTGTGCAGACCCGTACGCAGATCGCGTCGCTGCAGCGTCGTCTCGGCGTCACCACGGTCTACGTCACCCACGACCAGACCGAGGCGCTCACCATGGGCGACCGCATCGCGGTGCTCAAGGACGGCCTGCTCCAGCAGGTCGGCTCGCCCCGTGACCTGTACGAGAAGCCGAACAACGTGTTCGTCGCTGGCTTCATCGGCTCCCCCGCGATGAACCTCTTCGCCGCAGACCTCGCCGAGGGCGGCGTGCAGTTCGGCACCGAGGTCGTCCCGCTCGACCGCGACACGGTCGGCCGCGCGACGGGTTCGCAGGTGACGGTCGGCGTGCGCCCCGAGGACATCACGGTCGGCCCGGCCGACGGAAAGGGCCTCTCGGTCGTCGTCGACCTCGTCGAGGAGCTCGGTGCCGACGGCTACCTCTACGGCCACACCGAGATCAACGGCAAGCGCACCGACCTGGTCGCCCGTGTCGACGGTCGCAACCACCCGAACGCGGGCGAGACCGTCACCCTGGCCGCCAACGCGGGCCACGTGCACGCGTTCGACCTCGAGTCGGGCGACCGCCTGAACGACAAGCCGGTCGTCTCCGCCTGATCGCACTCCCAGACGCGGCGCGGGCTGACTTCGGTCACCCGCGCCGCTTCTGCATTCCCCCTCACGAGAGGAGCCCCCATGCAGGACGCGCTGCGCATCACGGCGAGCACCGTCGACCCAGGCCTGCTGGCGCTGCCCTGGTCGACGCCGCTCGCGAAGTGGCCGTCCGAGCACATCGTCTCGCTGCCCAAGGGCCTCTCCCGCCACCTCGTGCGCTTCGCCGACCTGTCGGGTCGGGTGGTCGCCGTCAAGGAGACGACCGCCGAGATGGCGCAGCGGGAGTACGACATGCTCGGCAACCTCGCCCGGCTGGCCGTCCCCTGCGTCGACAGGGTGGCGGTGATAGCGGGAAGGACGGATGCCGCGGGCGAGGCGCTGCCTGCGGCCCTCGTCACCTCGCATCTGCGCTTCTCCATGCCGTACCGCGCACTCTTCACGCGCGTGCTCCGACCCGACACCGCCACCCGCCTCGTCGACGCCCTGGCGCTGCTGCTCGTGCGGCTGCACAACGTCGGCTTCTACTGGGGTGACGTCTCGCTGTCGAACACGCTGTTCCGCCGCGACGCGGGTGCCTTCGCCGCCTACCTCGTGGATGCCGAGACCGGCGAGCTGCACGAGGAGGGCCTGACCGATGGCCAGCGTGCATACGACCTCGATCTCGCTCGCACGAACATCGCCGGGGAGATCATGGATCTCGCGGCCGGCGGACGACTGGAGCGCGGCGTCGACGCCATCGCGATCGCCGACGGCATCGTCTCGTCCTACCGCTCGCTCTGGGCGGAGCTCACGGCGCAGGAATCCTTCGCGTCGTCGGAGACCTGGCGCATCACCGAACGCGTGGAGCGCCTGAACGCACTCGGCTTCGACATCGACGAGATGTCCATGTCGACCAGGGCGGACGGCACCGTGGTGCAGATCCAGCCCAAGGTCGTCGATGCCGGGCACCACCAGCGCCGCCTCATCCGGCTGACCGGCCTCGACGTCGAGGAGAACCAGGCCCGCCGTCTGCTCAACGACCTCGACGAGTTCCGCGCGCGCTCGACCAAGCAGTGGGCCGACGAGGAGATGTACGCGCACGAGTGGCTCACCCGCGTGTTCGAGCCCGTGGTGCGCGCGATCCCCTACGAGCTGCGCGCCAAGCTCGAGCCCGCCGAGGTGTTCCACCAGGTGCTGGAGCACCGCTGGTACCTCTCCCAGGCCCAGGGACGCTCCGTGCCCCTGGCCGAGGTGCTCACCAGCTACATCAACGACGTGCTGCGGCACCGGCGCGATGAGGCGACCATCATGGGGCCGCCGACCGAGACGATGAGCCTGCCCGTCATCACCGGGGTGACCCCGGTCGCCGATGACGACGATGAGGACGTGGACTGGCGCGACCTGGTCTGAGACACGGAAGAGGGGCCGGGCGACGTCGTCGCCCGGCCCCCTTCGCCGCTTACGCCTCCGTGCGGGTCCGACGTCGCAGGAGCGTCAGCAGCACGCCGGCGACGATGGCCGCGGCGGCCGCCGAGATCGAGACGATCGGCAGGTCCCCACCGGTCGAGGCGAGCCCGCCGCCGGCCGTCGGCTGACCGCCGCCGACGACGACAGGCTGCTTCTCGACCGCCACGGTCTGCGCGGCGTCCGCGAGGTCCTTGTGCTGGGCGACGGGGGTCCCGGTCGCCGTGGCCCCGGTGTACAGCGTCTCGAAGGCCACGAGGCTCTGCCCCGCGTACCCGGTCGGGACGACGAACGTCACGACGACGGCGCCGTCGGCCGCGGTGGGCGTGAACGTCGTGGATGCCGTGATGCCGGTGGCGGAGCCGTCGGACTTGCGCATCAGCTCACCGGCGACCGTGTACTGCTGCCCGGGGGTGAGCCCGGTGTAGGCGATGGTGTCGACCACGGTGCCGCCGTTCCATGCCAGGGTGTGGTCCTGGTCGGCACGATCGACGAGCGTGGTGCCGATGGTCGGCTGCGGCCCGACCGCGACGGTCTGGTTCACGTCCGCGATGTCCCGGTGCTCGGCGACCGGAGTCCCTGCGGCCGACGTGCCCTCGTAGAGGGCCTCGAAGGCCACGAGGCTCTTCCCCGCGTAGCCCGACGGCACGGTGAACTCGACCTCGACGGCGCCGTCGGCCGCGGCCGGCGTGAACGTCGTCGAGCCGGTGATGCCGGTAGCGGAGGCGTCGGACTGCACCATCAGCTCACCGGCGACGGTGTAGGTGCGACCGGGAACGAGTCCCGTGTAGGAGATCGTGTCGATGAGCGTGCCGCCGTCCCACGCGAGCACGTGGTCCTCGTCTGCGGCATCCGTGAGCGTGGTGCCGATCGCGGGTGCGAGCCAGGCGGCCTGCGCCGAGGCGGAGGTCGTCGCGGTGGATGCGGCGACGAGGATCTGCGACTGAGCGTGCGATCCGGCCGTGGGCACGGGAGTGCCGTTCCGCGCCGGCGTGTTGACGATGAGGCCGGTGCCGTCGGCGCCTGCCACAGTCGCCGTGACCGTGCCGGAGCCGGAGGTGGTCGTTCCCCGCAGATCGAGGTAGACCTGCTGACCGTCGACGACGGTGCTCACGGGGGTGCCGGTGGCATCGGTGACAGGGACGCCCGAGGTCGAGGTCACGGTCGCGGTCGGCTGGTTGGTCGCCACGGTGAACGGGCCGAAGATCGTTCCGGCCTCGCCCGGACCGGCGGGGGCCGTGACGGAGACGGAGATGTCGGCCGTGACGGGCGGCGTCGGGCCGGCGTTCGCGATGGCGCCGTTGGCGAGGTACCGGTACACGGCCTCGGAGTTCGCCGAGTTGAAGTTCCAGTTCGCGGGCGGGTCGCCGCCCAGGTCGGTGAAGTTCCAGATCGCGTACTGCGCGCCCTCGATGGCGTCGATGAGAGACAGCCCCGGAGCACCGGCGGCGGTCGCGAGATCGGCCAGAGTCACCGCGGGATACGCGTGCGAGATGATCCAGTACACCCGCGACTGCACGGCCGGCTGCAGGAAGTTGTTGGCGCCGAGATACGTCGACGCGTCGCCGATCACCGCGCCGGAGTTCGCCCGCAGCGTGACATTGTGCTCGATGCAGTAGGCCCAGTAGTCCGCGATGCCCGGGTTGTTCGTGTCGGCCGGCACCGGGATGTACACCGGCGTGATGTGGGTTCCGCCGCCGACGGACGGCCCCACCCACACGGCGTCTCCCGGGGCGATGTCGGTGGCCGCGACGGCGGGCGCCGCGAACGCGGCGGGAATGAGCGCGGCGAGCGCGAGCAGCAGCGCGGCAGCGCCCCGCCCAGCGCGCGTGGCACGCCGTGATTCAGGCTTCTTCATGGTGGTCGATCTTCCCTCTCCCCTGTGCGCGCAGCGCGCGCTGTCCCCCAGAAGGCTCCCAGAATATCGGTTGCCTCTGCAATCCCCAGTCTGCGAGTGCGGAGAACGACCAGGCAACGTCGTCGCGGAATCTGACCCCCGCAGGGAGGTCAAAGCACGGAGACGACGTAATGAAGTCTGAGGCGCGACCGAACGACGACGGCCCGATCCGCCCTCTCAGGGCTCGGATCAGGCCGTCGGAAACGCGTCGTCAGTAGCCGACGGTGAAGCGCTCGCGGTGGTGGTTGCCCTGCTCGATCTCGTCGACGAAGGCCACGGCGAAGTCCGCTCCGGAGATCGTGGAGCCGCCGTCGGCGTCGCGCACGACCACGTCGCCGCCGTCGCGGTAGCGGCCGGTGCGCACGCCCTCGGCCCACGGGCCGAAGACCTCCGCCGGGTGCACGAGGAACCAGTCGAGACCGGCATCCGATGCCTCCAGCAGCTCCAGCGAGTCGATCCCCGCCTTCGCCTCGTGACGATACTCCTCCGGCACACCGAGATCCCACAGGCGTGGTCCGCCGGGAGCCGACAGGCTGCCCATCGCGCCGCCGATCGCGCCGAGCCTCGTCGGCGTGCCGGTGAGGGCCGCTGCCACCTCGCCGAGCGCCTTGACCGAGGCATCCGCCATGTCGCCACGAGCGGCCACCGCGAAGATCACCGCATCCGCTCCGTCGAAGACGTCGCGGAGCGAGGCGACGTCGAGCACCGATCCCTGCACGTAGGTGGCCCCGTCGACGGGGTCCGCGGGAACGGATCGGGAGACCGCGACCACATCGTGCCCCCGGCTCACCGCCTCCGCGACGATGTGACGACCGGCGAAGCCGGTTCCTCCGAGGACGACGATGCGAGCCATGGACGTGCCTTCCTGCGTGCGGTCTGTTCCTACTTCGTGGTGTTGCGGATGGTGGACACCTGGTACAGCGCCACCGAGGTGGCGATGCCGGCGTTCAACGACTCGGTCGCGGCCGAGATCGGGATGGAGACGATCTGGTCGCAGGTCTCGGCGACGAGGCGCGAGAGCCCCTTGCCCTCCGAGCCGACGACGATCACGACCGGGCGGTCGGCGAGCTGCAGCGCAGGCAGCGCCACGTCGCCGTCGCCGTCGAGGCCGAGCACGAACACGCCCTGCTTCTTGAACTCCTTGAGCTGAGTCGTGAGGTTCGTGGCGAGGGCGACGGGCACGCGGGCCGCGGCGCCGGCGCTGGTCTTCCAGGCCGCCGAGTTCACGCCGGCCGACCGACGCTGCGGAAGGATCAGCCCGTGCCCGCCGAAGGCTCCCGTCGAGCGGATGATCGCACCGAGGTTGCGCGGGTCGGTGATGCCGTCGAGAGCGACGAAGAGCGGCACCTCACCCTTGTCGATGACCTCTTCGAGAAGATCCTGCGGGTGCGCGTACTCGTACGGCGGCACCTTGATGGCCACGCCCTGGTGCACGCCGTCGAAGCCGGCCATGCGGTCGAGCTCCTGACGGGTGACCTCGAGCACGGGGATGCCGCGGTGCGTCGCGATCGAGAGCATCTCCTTGACGCGATCGTCCATCTCCACACGCTGCGCGATGTAGAACGTGGTCGCCGGGATCTTGGCGCGCAGCGCCTCGAGCACGGAGTTGCGTCCGGTCACGGTCTCGGTGTCCGTGGTGTTGTCCTTCACCCGCGCCGTGCGGTTGGGGTTGCCGCCCGAGGTCTGACGCTGGCCGGGCTTGCCCTTGCCTCCGGATGCCGCGTAGCGCTCGGCTGCGGCCTTGCGCTTGCCCGCGGGGTGCCAGGCGCGGTCCTCCGCCTTCGGGGTCGGCCCGCGTCCCTCCAGCGCCTTGCGCCCGAGTCCGCCGGTGCCCTTGCTGGGCCCCTTCTTCTTGCCCTTGCCCGCCGAGGGGTTTCCGAATTTAGCCATCGATACTCCAATGAGTTCCTGCCGGAGAATCCTCCAGCGTGATTCCTGCGGCGCCGATCGCATCGCGGATGCGATCGGCTGCCGCCCAGTCCTTGTCCGCGCGCGCCTGAGCGCGCTGCGTGATCATCGCCTGCACGAGGGCGTCGAGCGCGGATGCCGCCGCGCCGCCCTTCTCCGAGGCCGTCGGCGCGAGGCCGAGCACGTGCGTCATCGCGAGCACCGAGCTCGCCGCCTCGATCGCGGCGGCGTCGTCCCCCGCATCCAACGCCGAGTTGCCGGCGCGTACCGTCTCGTGCAGCACCGCCAGCGCCTGGGGCACGCCCAGGTCATCGTCCATCGCCGAGACGAAGGCCGGTGGCATGCTCTGCGCGGCGAACCAGCCGATGCCTCCGCCCGCCGCGCGGTGCGCGCGCTGGAGGAAGGTCGAGATGCGGGCCAGCGCCGCCTCCGCCTCGGCATAGGTCGAGTCGGTGAGGTCGAGGCTCGATCGGTAGTGCGCCGCCGCGAGGGCGTAGCGCACCACCATCGGGTCGTGAGCGGCGAGCACGTCGGCTGCGAGCGTGAAGTTGCCGAGCGACTTCGACATCTTCTGCCCGCCGACGGTGATGAGCCCGTTGTGCACCCAGTACTGGGCGAAGCCGTCGCCCGCCGCGGTCGACTGGGCGAGCTCGTTCTCGTGGTGCGGGAAGCGCAGGTCGAGGCCGCCGCCGTGGATGTCGAACGCCGATCCGAGGTAGCGCTTGGCCATGGCCGAGCACTCGATGTGCCAGCCGGGGCGGCCAGGACCCCACGGCGACTGCCAGGTGGCGTCGGCAGGTTCGTCCGGCTTGGCGCCCTTCCACAGGGCGAAGTCCTGGGGGGCCCGCTTGCCGCGCGGGTCGGCGTCGGCCGCAGCCTCCATCGCGTCGACGGACTGGTTCGTGAGCGAGCCGTACTCCGACCACGAGCGCACGTCGAAGTAGACGTCACCGGAACCGTCGGGGGCCGGGTAGGCGTGCCCGCGCTCGATGAGGGTCTCGATGAGCTCCTGCATCTGCGGCACGGATGCCGTGGCCCGCGGTTCGTAGGTCGGGGGGAGGATTCCGATGCCGGCATACGCCGCGGTGAACTCCTGCTCCATCCGGTAGGCGAGCGCCCACCACGGCTCGGCATCCGATGCGTTCACGAGGATCTTGTCGTCGATGTCAGTGACGTTGCGCACGAACGTCACTCGCCCAAAGCGGTGCACGAGCCAACGGCGCAGCAGGTCGAAGCTGAGCGCGGCGCGCACGTGCCCGATGTGGGGCCCGGATTGCACGGTGGCTCCGCAGACGTACATCGTGATGTTCTCGGGATCGAGAGGCACGAAGTCGCGCAGCTGCTGTGCGCGGGTGTCGTAGAGGCGGAGAGTCACCGCTCAAGCCTACTCGGGCGAGCCTGAACGGCCGCCTCCGGGGTGCAGGATCGCGGCGCATGTGACGGATCGGGGAGGATCGGGGCTCCTCGACCCGCGTCCTGTCACACGGACGGCGCGACGGGGACCACGAGCGCGACGGCCATGACGGAGATCCCCTCGCCGCGGCCGGGGAACCCCAGGCCGTCGGTGGTGGTCGCCGTGACCGTGACGGGCGCGCCCAGCACTCCGGACAGCATCCGCTCTGCCTCTCCCCTCCTCGCGCTGAACCGCGGGCGGTTGCCCTGGAACTGCACGGACACGTTGCCGATCGCGAAACCGGCGGCGGCGAGGAGCTCACGCGTGCGGGCGAGGAACACCTCGGCGTGCGCACCCGCGTATTCGGGGTGCGCTGTGCCGAAGTGCTGGCCGATGTCGCCGAGCCCCGCGGCGCCCAGTAGGGCGTCGACGATCGCGTGCGCCACGGCGTCGCCGTCGGAGTGCCCGGACAGGGCCTGCTCCCCCGGCCACTCCAGGCCGGCCAGCCAGAGGCTGCCGTCGCCGCCGAAGGCATGCACGTCGGTGCCCATGCCGACCCTGGGCAGGAGAGGAGCGGATGCCGCGAGCAGGTGCCTGGCGCGCTCGAGGTCGGCGGGGGTGGTGATCTTGAAGCCACGCTCCGAGCCGGCGACCACTCGCACGCGGTGACCGGCCGCTGCGAACAGGGCGGCGTCGTCGGTGTACTCCGTTCCCGCCGCGCGCGCCGTCGCGTACGCTGCCACGAGGAGGTCACGGGGGAAGCCCTGCGGCGTCTGGGCGGCGGCGAGCTCCGCGCGGTCGACCGCGGCTGCGATCACGTCGGCGTCGACCTTCTTCAGCGTGTCGACGACGGGGAGCGTCGGGATCACGCCGCCGTCCTTCGCGGCGCGGGCGACGGCGTCGATCACCGCAGGCGGGGTGAGCGCCCGTGCCGCGTCGTGAACGAGCACTGTCGTGACGTCTCCCCACAGCGCGGCCAGACCCGCCGCCACCGACTCCTGGCGCGTGGCCCCGCCCGTCACGACGGCCCCGAGGTCGACGCGGTCGCCCGCGGCCTCGCGCAGTTCGGTCTCTGCATCGCCCTCATATCCCGGCGGCGCGACGACGATCACCTGCGCCGGCGAGGCGGCGAAGACGCCGTCGAGGGCGTGGCGGAGGATCGAGTGCGCGTCGATGCCGACGAAGGCCTTGGGTGCACCGCCGTCCAGCCGCGTGCCGGAGCCTGCGGCGACGACGATGATCGCGGTGTCGGGGACGGGGAGGATGCTCACGTTCTCACGTTACCCGGGCGCACGAAAAAGGCGGATGC
>JAGIAK010000115.1 GCA_017744855.1 Microbacterium sp. | reverse complement strand
CGAACTCGGTGGAGATCTCGCCGATCACGCGCAGCTGCGCGGTCGTGAGTTGGCCGCCGTCGATGCGCGCCCGCAGGTCGGGGTCCGTCGTTCGCGCCGCCGCCGTCGCGAGCGCCCGGCGCGCCCGTGCGAACTGCCGCGAGTTCGCCGCCTCGACGGCTCTCCTGTGCAGTGCGATCGCGGTCTCGGCCATCATCCCAGGATGCCGTGCCGCGCGAGCCCGCGGAAGACGCGAGTCCGGGTCGCATCCCGCGCCGGTCTACTCGCGTGGCGTCGGCAGCGTCTTCAGCACCTTCGTGACCACGGCGATCGCGACGTCGGAGTGCACACCCTCCGCCGGCACGGTGCCGAGCTGTGCGGCGATACGTCCCGCGACATAGGGGGCGGCGAAGGACGTGCCGCTCCACACGGCGAAACCGCCGCGGTAGTCGTCAGGATCGAGGGTCTCGCGTCGGAGCCCCTCATAGTCGGAGCGGTTGGTCGGCTGCTGCCCGCCGATGAAGGCCGGCGAGGTGCTCACCACGGCGGCGCCCGGCGCGTAGGCGCGCACCCAGGGGCCGACGTTCGAGAACAGCGCCACCGAGCGCCCGGACGGGTTGAGAGCGCCGACCGAGACGTGCGGAGCGAACGTGTCGCGACGGAGTCCGTTGTCGGCTCCTGGCCACGCCCACAGCGATGCCGGGAACGCCGGCCGGTCGATCGCGTCGTTGCCCGCCGAGCAGATCACGATGCAGCCGAGTTCGCGCGCTCGGGTGAGCAGGGCGTTCAGGGTGCGGGTGAACAGGCCGTCCTGCGGGGTCTCGTGGTAGTACCCGAGCGAGAGGTTGAGCACATCGATCGGATGTCCGGTGCTCGGGTCGTCGCGGTGCCGGCTCAGCAGCTCCACGACCTGCGCGAGCGTGGTGAGGAAGGTGCTCTCGTCGACCACGCCGAGGGCGCCGGCCATGCGGACCGAGAGGATGTCGGCATCCGGTGCGACCTGTCGCACGATGCCCGCGATGAACGTGCCGTGACCGGCGACCGGATCGATCTCGCCGTCGAGCTGGCCGTACAGGTCGGGGTACACCTCCGGGTCGGCGACGTCCGTGAGTCCCACCGGCACGCCGTCCAGGTCGACCTGCCGGGTGACGATGTCGTCGGGCAGCCACTCGTGCACGCCGCATCCCGTGTCGAGCACCGCGACGACGGGGCGACGGCCCTTGCGCGGCGTCGGCCCGCGCCGCGGTGCGGCCCCCAGCCAGCCGACGGGTGTTCTCGCGCCACGTCCCGGCGCCAGGTAGTCGTCGCTGCCGCCGCCGCGCTCCCCGCCGGCGGGATTGGTGTGGCTGAACGGGTTGGTGTGGCTGAACGGGTTCGTGTGGCTGAACGGGTTGAGCCCGATCGGGTCGATCGACAGCACGTGCTCGAGGCTGGTGCGCGGCATCGTCGAGCGCGAGATGCGGCGGGCGCGCTGCAGCACGCGCCAGGCGTCTGGCGGCACCGGCGACTCCCCGCGCACCGGCTCGTCAGGGGTGGTGAGGCGGGCGCGCACGAACCACGGGATCTCGTCGGCGAGGCCGCGACGCTCCGTGGGCTCCTCCACCTCGAGCCGCCAGCCGAACGATCCGGCGGCCTCGTGCAGCGTGCGGATCTCACGGTCGTAGGCGCCGTCGTCCTCATCGATCGTGACGAGCAGGCGCTGCGGCAGGTAGGCGGTGGGGAACGCGCGGATGCCGTCGACGGGCTCCACGTTCGGATCCAGCGCCGTGCCGCGACGGATCGATCCTTCCGCCCTGTCCTGCCAGGTCCACCCCTTGGGCTGATCCATCGCTCATCCTCTCCTCATCGCCGCTGCCGACCGCGCCGGTCGCAGATCCGTCGTCTCACGCGCGCGCCAGGGCGACGGAGGTCGCGACCCGACGGAGCGGGATGCTCATGCCAGCTCGAACTGGGGGGTCGACAGCGCGCGGCCGTCGTGCGTGGTGAGCCGCACCCGGCTGAGCCCCGCTGGCACGTCGTCGAACACGAAGCGCCCCGACGCGTTCGATCGGGTGGTGCGCTCGCGTTCGCCCTGCACGAGCACGAGCTCGGCGGCCTCGGTGTCGACCCAGCCGTCGATGCGGTGGCGCCCGGTGGCTGTCGCCGTGACGTGCAGCAGGATGCTGGTGGTGCCGTCGCTGAACTGCAGCGTCAGCGCATCCGACTCCGCTCTGACGGCGCCCAGCGGCTGCTCGACGAGCGTGAGCAGGGCGTACTCCGAGGAGAGGTCCTCGGCGGCGACGGCCGCGATCATGCGGTCGATCAGCGATGCGGGCATCGGGTCGACGTCGCTCCACAGCGAACGCAGACGGGCGAACAGCGCGGCATCCTCGTGGTCGGTCATGACGCCCCCTCCGCGTGCGATCCGTCCAGCAGGGCGCGCAGCTTGACGAGGCAGCGCTGGCGCGTGGGTCCGATGCTGCCGACCGGCATCGCGAGGTCGGCGGCGATGGACGCGTAGTCGGGGCGGTCCTCGAACGCGATCACCCGCAACAGCCGCTGGCAGCGCTCGTTCAGCGCGCGCACGGCCGTCCACAGCCGTCGATTCTCCTCGCCCCGCGCGGCGTGGTCCTCGGCCGACTGCTGCTCGGGGAGCAGCACGTCGAGATCCTCGGCATCCGTCGTGTCGACCCTGCCGTGCGCCGCGCCGACCTTCCAGGCCTCGCGACGCGCCGTTGTCGTGAGCCAGGCGGCGACCGCGCGCGAGTCGGCGATGCTGCGCTGCGACCGCACGAGCCGCAGCCAGGTGGTCTGCACGACGTCTTCGGCGAGAGTGCGTTCGAGCCCGTAGGCGCGCACGACATGCCAGAGCACAGGGGACATCAGCCGCACGAGGTCATCCATCGCACGGCTGTCGCCGTCCCGCCACGCGTCGAAGAGGGACGAGGCGCGCAGCCAGCGCGCCGACCCGTCGTCGGCTGCGAGATCGGCGTCGGGTGCGCCGTCGATCATGAGTCCCATTGTGATCACACCAGTAAGGAGCGCGGCAAGGGTTTGCTGATACATGATCTGCGTCGAACTTTCTCGATTCGGGTCGGGCTGCAGGCGGACATCGAGTGGCTCGGATGGCCGCTGTCTCGGGATTCCCGGCCGCTTTCCCGCCTCAGCTGCCAGCCGTGCGGCGGAGCGGGCACAGATTCGGAGCGCGGAGGGCGACAGACCGACGGGGCGACGGATGCCGCGGCGTGTCGTCCGCGGCATCCGAAGGTGTGCCCGGGACGGTTCCGATGGTGTGCCCGCGACGGTTCCGAAACTGTGCCCGCGACTGTTCCGAAACTCTGCCCGCGGGCGCCCGGGATGCGGGTCAGGGGCGCACGACGGGCTGCTGCAGCTCGGTGACCCAGTCGGACTGGTCGTCGGACACGGCGCGCACGTAGAGTTCGCGGCACGGTCCGCTGGGCACGAAGCCGCGGGCGATGATCTCAGCATGCACGGCGCTCCACGTCTCGCGGATGCGGTCCATGGCGCCGAGGTGCACGCCGCAGATCGCGAGCTCGACCGCAGGCAGGTCGACGATCTCGAGGTCCGCGCGCGGCGCGCCACCGTACGCGTAGCCCGCAGTGATGCGCATCCCGTCGTCGGTGAGGTCGTACTGGGCGATCGGGGTGGCGAGCGCACCGCACTCGTCGCCGAGCACGTCCTCGATGCTCGCGAACAGCGGGCCGACGGTGGCGCCCACCTCCTCGGGAGGGACGGATGCCGTGTGCGCGGCGAGCCGCACGGCGGGGAGGGGCTTCTCGATGATCTCGACGGTGGACATCTGCTTCTCGCTCTCGATGAGGTGGAGCCGCCTCTCCACATCGACGAGCCGGGCCGCGGCCACGCGGTGCTCCTCCTCGACCTCTGCCCGACGCACGCGCAACAGGGCCGCGAGGCGGCCGGCGTCGATCCCCTGCTCGAGGATCTGCGCGATGTCGTCGAGGCCGAAGCCGAGCTGACGCAGCGCGACGATCCGGTGCAGCCTTTCGAGCTGCGACGGGTCGTACGAGCGGTAGCCGCTGGACTCGTCCACGTGGGCGGGCACGAGCAGACCGGCGGTGTCCCAATGCCGCAGCATCCGATGGGTCACCTGGCCGATCTGCGCGAAAGCTCCGATGGACAACATGCTTCCGTTATCCCGTCTTCCACAGTGTCAGGGTCAAGTCGGCTGCTCCGATGCCGGCCTCGCGCGGTTCGCGACCTGCGCGAGGAGGTGGAGGAGCACGGTGCAGATCGGCCACATCACGAGCGCGGTGAGCGCGATGTCGCCGACGAACGGGAGCCAGTCGACGGTGGTCGGCACGGGATCGACGCGGTCGCCGACCACGCTCACCTCGACGGGGAAGTCGGCGTACCCGTATCGCGTCAGGTCCTGGTGGTACCAGGCGAGCGGCCAGCCGAACGCGACGTCGGAGAGCTCGGATGCCGAGCGCACGGTGACCGGCACGGCATGGGTGATCGTCCAGCTCACGGCGGTCGACGCCACCGCCAGCCCGATCGCCGGCATCACGGCGATCCGTCGTCGTGCCACGGCATCCTCCCCGGTCTCCCCTCCAGTCTGGTGCATGGCTGCTCCGCATCTGTGCCCGCCCCGGGTGTGCACAGCTTCGGACCTGTGGGGGGACGCGCCGATGCTGCGTGGTCGAGGTCCGGCGTGTCGGCGGGCTGCTCCGAAGGTGTGCCCGGCGCGCTCCGACGGTGTGCCCGGGGGCGGCGAGAGATTCGGAGCACCGCATGTCGGGGCGGTGGGCACACCTTCGGAGCACGGGGGCGACACGCCGGTGTGCCGCGGTCCGGATCGGCGCGTCGGCCGGCGGGTCCGAAGATGTGTCCGCGCGAGCTCCGAATCTGTGCTCGGGGCAGGGTCGGCTCCACGCCCAGGGCGGGGCCGCATCCGCGCGTGGGTGAGGAGAAGGCCCGGAGAGGATGCCGTCACTCGATCACTCGTACTGCTTGGCGTGCTCCGCCCAGCCGGACTCCGTGGGCAGGGCGCGCAGCGCGCGGTTGCCGAGGGCGAGCAGCACGGCGATCAGGCACAGGGCAGCGCACACGAGAAGCGTCCACTCGCGGCCGACCCAGGTGAGGCCGAAGCCGGCGATCAGCGGGGCGAAGGGCAGCGCGCCCATGCCGAGCACCCCGGCGGCGCTGTTGGCGCGGCCGAGCAGCCGCGACGGAGTGGCCACCATGAAATACCCCATCATCGCCGCGTTCAGGGAGGGCAGCAGGAACACGGATGCCGCGAGCACGGCGGCGATGGCCCACGGATCGGACGCCAGCGACACAGCGGCCGCGCCGAGCATCGCGCAGGAGAGGCCGAGGATCGCCAGCGTGCCAGCGCCGACACGGGGGATGAGAAGCGGCGCAACGATCGCGCCGACCAGCATGACCGCTCCGATCACGGCGGACAGCGTGCCGATGAGCACCTCGGAGTGCCCGGACTGCTGCAGGGCGTAGATGACGGTGGTGATCGCCGCGTTGAAGCCGAGGTTGATGATCGTGATGATCGCGAGCACGCCGCCGAGGTCGGGCCGCGACAGCAGCCACGTGAACCCCTCCCGGATCTCCGCCCAAGCGTTCGGCGACGCGGCGGGTTCGGCAGGGGCATCGGTGGCAGGGTCGGATGCCGCCGCATCGGCATCTGCGCCGTGGTCGATGATGCCGGCGCTGCGCGCCTGCCTGCCCAGCAGCCACGCCGTGACCGCGGCGACGAGGTGGCAGACCGTCATCACGAGGCCGACGAGCCAGCCGCCGACGCCGAGCAGCAGACCGCCGAGGGGGCCGCCTGCGAGCTGCAGCGCGGCATCCCTGCCCTGGTTCGCCGCCTGCGCGCGGCCCATGCTCTCGTCGGGCACGATCTCCTTGATCGCGCTCTCGCCGGCCACGTCGAACAGGCCGCTGCGGGCGGCGAGCAGTACCTCGATCACCAGCAGCGTGACGAAGGTGAGCGCGTCGGCGATGGCGAGGCTCGTGAAGGCCGCGGAGAGCGCGACGCCGAGCAGCGAACCGATCAGCATGAGCAGGATGCGGCGGTGCCGATCGGCGAGGATGCCGCCGGCGAGCGTCGTGAGCAGACGCGCGACCATTCCCGTGCCGCCGATGATGCCGGCCTGTGCGGGGTCGTTCGTCACGATGAGGGCGATCAGCGGGATCGCGAAGGAGAAGAGCGAAGCGGCGAGGCCCTTGCTCGTGTCGCTGACGAGCCAGGTGAGGTAGCGGGTGTTCCGCCACAGCCGGTGGGGTGCGCTCACGGTGGTCATGGTAGCCACCATAATTCCGCAAGAGAAGTTGCGCAACATCTATTGCGCAATGGTCGGTGCGGATACACTCGGGACATGCCCGACGACCAGCGTGCAGATCCGGTCTGGATGACCACCGCGATGCTCAAGGCGTACTCGCACCCCCTGCGCAGGCAGATGATCCGCCTCTTCGCCCGGCGGGAGCATCTGCGCGCCGCCGACATCGCCGAGGAGCTGGGGGTCGCCGCGAACAGCGCGAGCTTCCACCTGCGGGTGCTCGCCGACGCCGGCCTCATCGAGGAGTCGCCTGAGCGCGCGCGCGACCGCCGTGACCGCGTGTGGACTGTGCGCAGGCTCGCGCTCAACCTCGGCGGCCCCGAGAGTCCGGTGCCGGACGAGGCGCTGGGCAGCGCCATGATGCACTCGCTCGCCGAGGATCATCAGGACATGCTGCGCCGCGTGCTGGAGTGGACGCCCGAATACGTCAGCGGACGCGCCACCGGGGTGCACGCCGCCTTCTCCCAGCGCACGATCCGGCTCACCGCCGACGAGTTCGGCGCCGTGCTCGACCGCATCAACGACGTGCTCGACGAGGCGGAGAAGGCCCACGACGCCGCCGCCCCCGACGGGCGCTTCTGGCAGCTCGACGTGCTCGCCGCCGACGACCAGATCTGAGCGCATCCGGTCCGGCGCTGGCATCCCCGGCGGCGACGCGGCATCCGGTCCGGCTGCGCGGCATCCGGCATCGCCCATGCGCGGCATCCGGCATCGCGCGCACCGAACGACCCCGGCCGTCCGCGATGGGCGGGGCCGGGGCCGTTCGTGTCGTCGCGCCTCGCGTCAGGGCTTGGCGCGGCGGAAGGCGAGGAAGGAGACGCCCATCAAGGCGAGCGTGAGCACGAGTCCCCAGAGGGCGAGGCCGAGGGCGCCGAGGTCGGCCACGGTCGTCCAGAAGCCGCCCCACCAGTCGAGCCTGGTCGCGAGGAACACGAGTCCGACGAGCAGCAGCGCCACCGCGACCCACGAGATGGTGAGCACTGTGAGCCCCCAGCTCTTGTACACCGTGGCGCCCGTGAACCCGAGCACGAACAGCAGAAGCGCGAGCGTGAAGTACACCGTGAAGGCGCCCAGCGGGCCTGCCGCCCACAGCCAGTCGAGGTAGAAGACGTAGCCGTTCACGCCGTAACCGTGCGTCGCCAGCTCGATGCCGCCGCCGATGAGGAACAGCACGCCCATGAACGCGCTCGCCAGCACGGCGGTGAGCATCGTGCCGAGGAAGAACTCGCGACGCGTGATGCTCAGCGCCTGCGAGAACGGGAAGGTGTACGTCATCGCGCCGATTCCGATCGCCATGAAGTACCAGAGCGGGGCCTGGCCTGCACCCCCGTACTTGGGGGTGTCGACGGGGATCATCGCGTACACGAAGATCGACAGCAGTGTGGCGCCGACCAGGATGATCAGCGGGGTCCAGATGAACGTCTGCCTGTTGATCATCTGCAGGCGGATGACGTTGAGCGTGCGGCGCATCAGCGCACCTCCTCTTTCTCTGCGACGGCGTCGCCGCGCTGGGTGAGACGCACGATGAGCTGCTGCAGCGATACGGGCGCCAGTTCGAGGCCGGATGCCGCGATCTCCGCCCGCTCGTCGGCGTCGAGCGCCCCGAGCACGGTGGTCGAGGCGACACGGCCGAGGGCCTCGCGGTGCAGCACCTCGCGGCCGGCGGTCCAGGCGTCGACCTTCGCGGCGTCGCCGACCACCGTGACGGCACGGTCGCGCACGGCATCCGTGTCCTCGTCGAGGATGATCCGGCCGTTGTCGATCACGATGACCTTCTCGATGAGGTTCGAGACCTCGTCGATCAGGTGCGAGGAGAGGATGACGGTGCGCGGGTGCTCTGCGTAGTCCTCCAGCAGCCGGTCGTAGAAGATCTGCCTGGCCACGGCGTCGAGGCCGAGGTACGGCTCGTCGAAGAAGGTGATCTCGGCGCGGGAGGCGAGTCCGATGATCACGCCGACCGCCGAGAGCTGGCCGCGCGAGAGCTTTTTGATCCGCTGCGTCATGGGCACCTGGAACTCGGCGATCAGCTCGTCGGCGAGTTCCTGGTTCCAGTGCGGGAAGAACAGGCGGGCGGCGGCGAAGGCGTGTTTCGGGGCCGCGTCGTCGGGGTACTTCTGGCTCTCGCGCACGAAGCAGATCCGGCTCAGCACCCTGGCGTTCTCGTAGGGGCTCTCGCCGAACACCCGCACGGTGCCGGAGGTCTCGACGTTCTGGGCGGTGAGGATCGACATGAGGGTCGTCTTGCCCGCGCCGTTGCGTCCGAGCACCGCGAGCACGGTGCCACTCTCCACGCGCACGTCGATCCCGGCGAGCGCGGGAACTGAGCCGAAG
>JAGIAK010000114.1 GCA_017744855.1 Microbacterium sp. | reverse complement strand
GCAGCGGACATCTTCCACGTGCGGAAGTACAGCGCCAGGATGAGGAACGTCAGCGCGAGGAAGATCGCGAGGCCCCACAGGGACTGCTTGGTCACGTTCTCGCCCCAGGCCGGGCCGATGAACGATGACGTGACGCTCTTGGGGTCGACGCCGTAGGCCTTCGCGAGGGCGGCGGAGACCTGCTGCGTCTCCTCGTCGCTCATCTGGTCCGTCTGGACGCGGATGTCGGTGCCGCTCACCACGACGACCTTGGTCGCGGCCTCCGGCACGACCGAGTGCACGGCCTTGGTCGCCGTGGCCTGGTCGATGCTGTCGGGAGCCTGGACCGTGAACTGCGATCCACCGGTGAACTCGATGGAGAACTGGACCGGGCGGATCAGCGGGACGAGGATCGAACCCACCACGAGGGCGATCGCGATGATGAACCAGAGGCGGCGCTTGCCGACGAACGGGAAGGAGGTCTTCCCGGAGTACAGGTTGTTGCCGAACTCACTCATGGAGGCCATCAGTTCTCCCCCTCCCCAGCCGTGCTGTTGGTACTGTCGCCCGCCAGCGCCTCGGCGCGCTTGCGCTCGGCGATCGTCTGGCGGCGATCCGCTTCTCCGCGCGAACGCGCGTTCTTGGCCCCGCGACCGGCGGACGCCGTGTCGACCTCACGGTACTGCGACCTGCTGCGGTACACGGCGCCGAGCGCCTGCGGGTCGAGACCCGACAGCGGGTGCCCGCCCCCGAAGAAGCGGGTGCGCACGAGGAGCTGCATGACGGGGTGCGTGAAGATCACGAAGATGAACACGTCGATCAGGGTCGTGAGTCCGAGCGTGAAGGCGAAGCCCTTCACCGTGGCGTCGGCGAGGATGTACAGCACGACGGCGGCGAGGATGTTGATCGACTTCGAGATGTAGATCGTGCGCTTGGCGCGACCCCAGCCGTCCTCCACCGCTGCGGTGATCGACTTGCCGTCGCGGAGCTCGTCCCTTATTCGCTCGAAGTACACGATGAACGAGTCGGCGACGAATCCGATGGACACGATCAGACCGGCGACACCGGCAAGCGACAGGCGGAAGCCCATGCGCCACGCCAGGATGCAGATGATGATGTACGTCAGCACGCCCATCACGCCGATCGACGCGACGATCACGGCGCCGAGCGCTCGGTACACGATCAGCGAGTAGAGCGCGACGAGCGCGAGGCCGATGAGACCGGCGATGAGGCCGATCTGCAGCTGCTGCGTGCCGAGCGTGGCCGACACGGTGCCGGAGCTCTGCACGGCGAAGCTGAGCGGCAGAGCGCCGAACTTGAGCTGGTCGGCGAGCGTCGTAGCCGACTCCTGCGTGAAGCTGCCCGAGATGCTGGGGCGGCCGTCGAGGATCTGGCCGTTCATGCGCGGCGCGCTGATCACGCGGCCGTCGAGCACGAACGCGAACTGGTCGCGCGGCGACAGATTGTCGATGCGGTTCTGGTTGAGGCGCGTGCTCACCTTGCCGAACGCCTCGGTGCCCTTGCCGTTCATCGTGAGCTGCACGAGCCACGCGCCCGACTTCGGGTCGCGGCCGGCCGTCGCGTCGGTGATCGCGGTGCCGTCGAGCTCGGCGGGGCCGAGGATGTACTTCGCCTGCCCGGTGTCGTCGCAGGCGATCAGAGGCTGGTCCTTCGGCGCGCGGGAAGGGTCGGTCGACGGGTTCGCGCAGTCGTACGCGAGGAACTCCGCCATGAGCTTCTCGGTGACCCAGGCGGGGTCGCTGTCGTCTGTCGGCTTCGCGGTCGGAGTGGCGTTGAGCGAGGGGTCGGGGCTCGGGTACGGCGTGGAATTGCCGTCTTCGCCCACGAACTCGTTCGTCGCGGCGTTCGTCGCGATGACGGCGCGGAACTCGAGCTGCGCGCTGGACTTGATCCGCTCACGCGTGGCCTCGTCGGCCACACCGGGGATCTGCACCACGATGTTCTGGCCGCCCTCGGTGGTGATGTCCGCCTCGGACACACCGGATGCGTCGACGCGCTGGCGGATGATCGCCGCCGCCTGGTCCATCTGCTCCTGCGAGGGGGCGGCGCCGTTCTCGGTCTGCGCCTGCAGCACGATCTGCGTGCCGCCCTGCAGGTCGAGCGCGAGCTCAGGCGCCCACGAGCTCGCCGGCTTGCCCGCATCCGTCTTGAAGACGAAGACGCCGAGCGCGTTGATGCCGAAGAGGACGGCCGTCACCAGGACGAGGCCGAGGAGGACCCGCCAGGCATGGCGGACCGGAGAGGATGAAGCCACGTGAGATCAGCTTTCTGCGATGCCGGAGTGAGCGTCGGTGCGGAGAGGAGAGTTACTTGTCGTCGGCGTCGCGCTCGAGACGCGCGCGGGTCTCTTCCGCGGTCTCGATCGCGGGCGATGCGTCGGCCTGGACGTCATCGGCCGGGGTCTCGGCGACGGCGTCCTTCGGCTCGACGATCCGGAGGATCGCCTGGCTGTGCACCTCGATGATGGTCCCGGGGGCGATCTCCACGAGCGCCGGGCTGTCGAGGTCGTCATGGTCGTACGCGACGATCGTGCCGTAGATGCCGCCCTGGAGCAGGACCTTGACGCCGGGGACCGTCTTCGTCGCCTTCTCCTCCTGCTCGGCCTTCATCTGCTTCTGGCGCTTGCGGGTGTTCAGGAACATGAACACGATCAGCACACCGAGGATCGGGAGGAGGATGAATTCCATGGGCATTGCGCAAGCGCCTTTCTCAGGTGCACGCACCAGCCTTTGGGCGCACAGCGTATCGGGGGAAGTCTTCAGTGATTATAGGTCATCAAGGCGAAGCGTCCCGTCCGGATGGGGCATCCCGAGGTGCGCGTACGCCTCCGGCATGGCGACCCGTCCTCGCGGGGTCCGTCCGAGGAAGCCGATCCGAACGAGATACGGCTCGACGACGCTCTCCACCGTCTCCGCCTCTTCGCCGACCGCGACAGCGAGGGTGCTCAACCCGACAGGGCCGCCACGGAAGCGACGCACCAGCGCGTCGAGCACGGCGCGATCGAGGCGGTCCAGCCCGATCGGGTCCACGTCGTAGAGGTCGAGAGCGGCGCGCACGTCGCCCAGAGTGGCCGCTCCCCCGCCGTGCACCAGGGCGTAGTCGCGCACCCGCCGGAGCAGGCGATTGGCGATACGGGGCGTGCCTCGTGAGCGGCGGGCGATCTCGGCGAGCGAGTCCGGCGGCAGGTCCACACCGAGCACGAGCGCGGAGCGGGCGATGACCTGCTCCAGCTCGGACTCCTCGTAGAACTCGAGGTGGCCGGTGAAGCCGAATCGGTCGCGGAGCGGATTCGGCAGGAGCCCGGAGCGGGTGGTGGCGCCGACGAGCGTGAACGGGGCGAGATCGAGGGGGATGCTGGTGGCGCCGGCGCCCTTGCCGACCATGATGTCGATGCGGAAGTCCTCCATAGCGAGGTACAGCATCTCTTCGGCGGAGCGCGCCATGCGGTGGATCTCGTCGATGAACAGCACCTCGCCAGGGACCAGGCTCGACAGGAGGGCGGCGAGGTCGCCGGCGTGCTGGATCGCGGGGCCGCTGGAGAGGCGCAGCGGGCGCTCGCTCTCGTGGGCGACGATCATCGCCAGAGTGGTCTTGCCGAGTCCTGGAGGACCGGCCAGGAGGATGTGGTCGGCTGGCCGGCTCTGGATGCGGGCCGCGTCGAGCAGCAGCTGCAGCTGCCCGCGGACCTTCTGCTGTCCGACGAAGTCGCCGAGGCTGGTCGGACGCAGCGCGCCCTCGATCGCGAGCTCGGTCTCGTCGGCGGGCTCGCCGGCGTCGTGCACGTCAACCACGCGCGGGTCCCAGCAGGGCCAGCGTGCGGCGGAGCAGCGGCGCGACGGCGGAGCGCTCGGCGTCGGTCGCCTCGGCCGCGGTCTGCGCTGCCGCCTCCGCGGCGATCTTCTCGGACCAGCCGAGCCCCACGAGCGCGATCGTCACCTGCGCGACGACGTCCCCGCTCGCCGCGGCTCCGGTCTTCGCCGCGGGCGCCGTGGCCTGCACCTTGCCCGCCAGCTGCACGACGATGAGCTTGGCCGTCTTCGGCCCGATGCCGGAGACGCGGCGGAACGGCGCGTCGTCTTCGGCGGTCACGGCCTCGGCGATCTGATCGACCGTGAGGTGCGACAGCACGCCGAGGGCGGACTTCGGCCCCACCCCGGTCACGCTGATCAGCAGCCCGAAGATCTCCAGCTCATCGCGCTCAGCGAAACCGTAGAGCGACAGGGCGTCCTCACGCACGATGAGGCTCGTGTGCAGCAGCATCCGCTCGCCGACGACCGCCGTGTGCGCGACATCACCTGGCACCGCCACGGAGAATCCGACACCGCCGACATCGATGACGACCTGGTCCGGCGTCGTGTGCAGAACGGTGCCGTGCAGCGAGGAGATCATCGCTCCAGCTTAGGCGCGGGATCGTACATACGTTCGAGCGACACGCTCGGCGTCGGCCCAGGCGCGCTGCGCGGGAGTCAGAGCGTCCTGCCCTGGTACGGATGCGGCGCCTCGGCGCCATGCGTGGCAGAGCGCGATCGCGAGAGCGTCTGCGGCATCCGCAGGTTGCGGGGGTGCGTCGAGCCGGAGGATGCGGGCGATCATCGCCTGCACCTGCCTCTTGTCGGCGGATCCGTAGCCCGTCACCGCGGCCTTCACCTCGCTCGGCGTGTGCGTCGCGGCGGGAAGGCCGGCCTCGGCGGCGAGCAGCAGGGCGACGCCGCTGGCCTGCGCGGTGCCCATCACCGTGTGGCTGTTCTGCTGCGCGAAGACACGCTCGACGGCGACGGCATCCGGACGATGGATCTCCAGCACCTCGCGGATCCCCGCTGCTACCACGGCGAGCCGTTCGCCGATCGGGGCGTCTGGCGCCGAGCGGATGACCCCGACGTGCACCAGCGTGCCGCGACGGGCCCTGTCGACGTCCACGACGCCGACACCGCACCGGGTGAGGCCGGGGTCGATGCCGAGCACGCGCAGCGAGGTGGAGGTCACTCCCCCAGGCTATGCGTGCGACAGCGTGCCGGCCTCCCGGCGCGCCCGTCAGTCGTCGTTCTCGAGCTCCGCCTGGACCTCGGCCGAGAGGTCGAAGTTGCTGAAGACGTTCTGCACGTCCTCGCTGTCCTCCAGGGCGTCGATGAGGCGGAAGATCTTGCGCGCCGTGTCGGCGTCGATCTCGACCTTGAGGTTCGGCACGAACTCGACGTCGGCGGACTCGTACTCGATGCCGGCCTCGACGAGAGCCGATCGGACCGACACCATGTCGGTCGGCTCGGTGACGATCTCGAAGCCCTCGGCGTGCGGCTCGATCTCCTCGGCGCCCGCCTCGAGCGCCGCCATCATGACGTCGTCCTCGGTGGTGCCGTCTGAACTGACCACGATGACGCCCTTGCGGCTGAAGTTGTACGCGACGCTGCCAGGGTCGGCGAGCGTGCCGCCGTTGCGGCTCAGCGCGGTGCGCACCTCGGCCGCCGCGCGGTTCTTGTTGTCGGTCAGACACTCGATCATGAGGGCGACGCCGTTGGGTCCGTAGCCTTCGTACATGATCGAGGTGTACTCGACGGCCTCGCCGCCGATGCCGGCGCCGCGCTTGATGGCGCGGTCGATGTTGTCCTTGGGGACGGAGGTCTTCTTCGCCTTCAGAACGGCGTCGAACAGGGTCGGGTTGCCCTGGAGGTCGGCGCCGCCGAGCTTGGCAGCGACCTCGATGTTCTTGATGAGCTTGGCCCACGACTTCGCGCGTCTGGCGTCGATGACGGCCTTCTTGTGCTTGGTCGTGGCCCACTTGGAATGCCCGGACATAAGTCTCCCGCTCGTCTTCCCCCAGGCGGATCTGCCCGCAGGGCATCGTCCATTCTAGAAGATCGCGTCGCCGGCTGCGATCACGCCTCCATCGCCGCCTTCCGACGGCGCGCCGAGGCGAGCAGTCGCTCGTGCAGTCTCGTCTCGCCGTTGAGCTCCGGATGGAAGCTCGTGCCGAGGAGGTTCCCCTGCTCGACGGCGACGACGCCGCCGTCCGGAAGGGCCGCGATGGCGGTCGCCCCAGGCCCGACGCGTGTGATCAGGGGCGCCCTGATGAACGTCGCCGCGACGGCGTCGTCGATGCCGTCGACGGCGAGTTCGGTCTCGAAGGACTCCACCTGTCCGCCGAAGGCGTTGCGCGCCACGGTGACGTCGAGCCCGCCGAAGGTGAGCTGGCCGTCGATCGCCCCCTCGATCTCGTCGGCGAGCAGGATCAGCCCTGCGCAGGTGCCGTACACAGGGAGGCCGTCTGCGATCGCGGCGCGGATCGGCTCGCGCAGGCCGAAGATGCGGGAGAGCTTGTCGATGACGCTCGACTCGCCGCCCGGGATGACGAGCCCGTCGACACCGACGAGCTCCTCGGGCCGGCGCACGAGCACGACGTCGGCGCCGAGTCCGGCGAGCAGGGCGGCGTGCTCGCGCACGTCGCCCTGCAGCGCCAGCACGCCGATGGTGAGCGGACTACCAGCCACGCTCGGCCAGGCGGTGCGGGGCGGGGAGGTCCGAGACGTTGATGCCGACCATGGCCTCGCCGAGACCGCGCGACACCTCGGCGATGACCTTCGCGTCGTCGTAGAACGTGGTCGCCTTGACGATGGCCTTGGCGCGCTCGGCAGGGTTGCCCGACTTGAAGATGCCGGAGCCGACGAACACCCCGTCGGCGCCCAGCTGCATCATCATGGCGGCATCCGCTGGGGTGGCGACGCCACCGGCGACGAAGAGCACGACGGGAAGCTTCCCGGTCTCGGCGATCTCGGCGACGAGCTCGTACGGCGCCTGCAGCTCCTTGGCGGCGACGTACAGCTCGTCCTTGGAGAGCGAGGTCAGCGCAGCGATCTCGCCGCGGATCTTGCGGATGTGCTTCATCGCCTCGGAGACGTCGCCGGTGCCGGCCTCACCCTTGGAGCGGATCATCGCCGCGCCCTCGTTGATCCGGCGCAGCGCCTCGCCGAGGTTCGTCGCACCGCACACGAACGGCACCGTGAAGTCGTACTTGTCGATGTGGTTGACGTAGTCGGCGGGCGAGAGCACCTCGGACTCGTCGACGTAGTCCACACCGAGCTCCTGCAGCACCTGCGCCTCGACGAAGTGACCGATGCGCGCCTTCGCCATGACGGGGATCGACACCGCGTCGATGATGCTGTCGATCATGTCGGGGTCGCTCATGCGCGACACACCGCCCTGCGCGCGGATGTCTGCGGGCACGCGCTCCAACGCCATCACGGCGACGGCGCCGGCGTCTTCGGCGATCTTCGCCTGCTCTGCGGTGACGACGTCCATGATGACGCCGCCCTTGAGCATCTCGGCGAGTCCGCGCTTGACGCGCGACGATCCAGTGGTGGTCTCTTCGGTCATGGGGAGCTCCTCGGGTGCATCCAATGAAGTTTTTGATCTATGCCAAACAGTATCACCGTCTCGAACAACCTAGAATCGTCACGAGGACACATGAGCGACGACATCACAGGCACCACGGCGGCGGAGATCGCCGACAGCGTGCGCGGACTGCGCGATCGCGGAGTGCTGCGCCCCGGGGGCTCGCTCCCCCCTGTGCGAGAGCTCGCCGCGACGCTGGGCGTCAACCGCAACACCGCCGTCGCGGCCTACCGCCAGCTCGCCCAGGCGGGCCTCGTCGTCTCCCGCGGACGCGCCGGCACCGTCATCGCCGGACACGAGTCGGTCGCGCAGGAGGGCTACGCGCCCGACACGGTGCTCCGCGACGTCGGCACAGGCAACCCCGATCCGCGGCTGATCCCCGACCCGTCTCCCGCGCTCGCCACCGTCGCCGGGCGTCCGGTGCTGTACGGCGAACCGGTGATCGACGCCTCCCTCGACGAGTGGGCGCGCGCGTGGGTCGCCGCAGACCTCGACGCCGACTTCCGCATCACCATCACCAGCGGCGCGGTGGACGCCGTCGAACGTCTGCTCGCCCAGGCGCTCATGCGCGACGATGCGGTCGCCCTGGAAGACCCCTGCTTCCTCGCCAGCATCCATACCGTGCGTCTCGGCGGCTACCGCGCCGTCCCCGTTCCGGTCGATGAGCAGGGCATGACGGTTGACGGGCTCCGCGCCGCGCTCGATGCGGGGATCCGCGCCGTGATCTGCACGCCCCGCGCGCAGAACCCCACCGGAGCCAGCCTCACTGCGTCGCGCGCCGCCGAGCTGCGCGCCGTGCTCGCCGAGCACCCCTATGTACTGATCATCGAGGACGACCATTTTTCGATGCTGTCGCAGCGGCCGTACGAGTCGCTGATCGGTCCCGGCCACCGGCGCTTCGCACTGGTGCGTTCGGTGTCGAAGTTCCTCGGCCCTGACATGTGCCTCGCGATCGCCGCGACGGACCCGGAGACCGCCGAGCGTCTGGCGATGCGGCTCAGCCCTGGCACGACGTGGGTGAGCCACTTGCTGCAGCGACTCACGCTCGCTCAGCTGACGGACGGCGGCGTCTCCGCTCAGATCGCCGGCGCCGCCGCGCACTACGCCGAGCGCAACGCCGCATTCGCCGACCGGCTGAGTGATCACGGCATCGACGTGCCCGCGTCCGACGGGCTGAGCCTGTGGGTGCCGCTCCCCCGTGCGGCCCGCATCGTGGCCGAGCAGCTCATGCGCCGCGGATGGCTCGCGAGAACCGGCGACGAGTTCGCGCTCGCCGAGCGCACCGAGCCGTCGTATCACCTGCGGCTCACGGTGCACGACCTCTCCGACCACGACGCGGAGACGCTCATCAACGACCTCGTCGCCGCCGTGCGATGACCACCAGCGGCGGGCTCGTGTCCGCCCCCAACGA
>JAGIAK010000113.1 GCA_017744855.1 Microbacterium sp. | reverse complement strand
CCTGGGAAACCCTCTTGCAGCGCCTAGAGAGAACAAGCAGTGCCGAACAAGCAACCTTTTCAATTCACCACGACGAAGGCGAAAACGACTCCGTACGCAGACTGGTACGAAAGGCTCGACGTTTCTTGACGGCTGGGAGTGCTTTCGGGGGAGGCACCTTCACCAATCCAGCTCGACTCCTCGTTGACGATCCGATCCCAAGAAGATCCGAACAGTCATATTTCATCCAGCTAGCGGACCTGGTCGCCTACGCCGCGTTTCGCTCGGTCATAGCCCCATCGAGTGCCATCGGCACGATCTGTCCGCAGGATATGTGGCTTGAGATCGGTTCAGCGACGCATACGGCCGTATCGAGGCTCGTGCCTCGAGCTGCGGCAGGGATCGTCTTGCGCTAGCAAAGATGGGCCCCCCCAGCCCGAAGGCTGAGGGGGCAAGGAAGTGCCTAGCCGGACCAGAAGGCCCGGGTCAGCGCTTGCGATCAAGTTATGCCCACTCGCCCGGAATAGGTAGATTCTCGTCGGCATGTTGTAAAAAAAGTAAACTGTCCTGCACGATGTGATGGTGCCTTCGCTCGACGGGCCTCATCCGATCAGTAGCAAACTGCAGCTCCGTCTGCCTGTGGCCATGGCCCGGCAGTTGAACATCAACGGCGGCGATGAGTTCTTCTGGCGAATCAGCGATGACGAACCTGGGGTATTGCACCTGATCCCTGCGGAAGTCATCGAGCGGAGATACGCGGCCGGTGCGCGGCTTGAGAACCTCGACCGCGAGTTCGCTGCTGAGCTCGGGCAGGAGTCACGGGAGCCAGGGAGCAGGCCCCCGGCTCCATGACGAAGCGGCGGCACCCGGGTGGGCGCCGCCGCTTAGCTGGGGGCGTTCAGGCGGGCACGCCCGCCTTCGCGAGCGCCCAGCTGAGCGCCGCCTCGGCGATCTCCTCCCAGCCGTCCTGGCTGACGAGCCGGTGCGTGCGGCCCTCGAACTCGAGGTAGTCGACGACCGCGGGGCCCGCCTGGCGGTACTTCTTGACGATCGCGCGGCCCGCCGCCGCCGGGACGACGTGGTCCTTCGTCCCGGTGATGACGAGGAACGGCGCGCGATCCGGCTTGGCGTAGTCGACGTGCGTGACGCCGCCCCGCTCGTTCGGCAGCGAGAGCACGCCCTCGAAGAACACCCGGTTCACGGACGGGATCGCCTGCTCCTCGTAGATCGCGTCCGACTCGGCCCGCGTGAGGTCGTTGCCGAAGGTGTAGCGGAAGTGGGCCTTCGTGAGCCTGTTCGCCCCGTTGATCGCGAAGGGGTTGTAGAGCACGGGGAGGCCGCTGCGGAGCGTGGAGAGCGGGAGGCTCAGGACGCCGGCCGTCTGCCCGGGGGCGATCCCGACGACGGCGAGGCCGAGGCCGCGGTCGGCGAGCATCTGCGTGATGATGCCGCCGAAGGAGTGGCCCATGATGATCGGCTTCGCCGGCAGGGCGCGGATGATGCGCTCGTAGTGGTCGACGATCTGCCGCAGGCCGACGCCCTTGAGCGAGGTGGCGTCCTTGCGGAGGAAGGCCGGGCTGCGGCCGTCGACCCCGGGCCAGCCGGGGACGATGACCTCGTGGCCCTTAGCCCGGAAGTACTCGGCGAAGGTGTCCCAGCTCTTCGGCGTCATCCACAGGCCGTGGATGAGGACGATCGGCGGGAGGCCGCCCTTGGCGGTGGCGGTCTCGGGGGCGATGGCGGTGGTGTGCATGGTCTTGCCTTTCTGGAGTGGTCGTTCCTGCTGTGCTGGTCTTTGTAGCTAGAACGTTCGTTCTGCTTGTGGAAGAACGTACGCGCGCTCCGATGACGTGTCAAGCAAAAAGAGACAGATCGTTCTAGATTTTTTCCAGAACGCTCCTGGGCGGCCTTCCGCACATCTCGACCCGGTATGGTGGTAGGGCACTTCGGTGCGCCGGGGATGTAGTTCAATGGCAGAACTTCAGCTTCCCAAGCTGATAGCGCGGGTTCGATTCCCGTCATCCCCTCCGAGGGAATGCGAACGGCCGGGTCCCCCAGGGACCCGGCCGTCGCTCGTCCGAGGCGGCTGCTCGCCGGCGCTCAGCCCTTGAGCGAGCCCTGCAGCAGCGCGGAGACGAACTGCCGCTGGAAGATCAGGAACACGATCAGCGTCGGCGCGAGGATGAGCAGCGAGCCCGCGCACAGCAGCGGGATGTCGGTGCCCCACTGGCCCTGGAACGCCCCGAGCGCGCCGGCCATCGTGCGCTGCTCCGGATCGCTCACGAGCACCACCGCCAGCAGGAACTGGTTCCACGTCCACAGGAAGAGCAGGATGCCGAGCGAGCTGATCGCCGGCGCCGACAGCGGCACGTGCACCCGCCAGAAGAGCTGCCAGGTCGTCGCGCCGTCGATGCGCGCCGCCTCGGACAGGTCGGGCGGCATGTTGACGAAGTGGGCCCGCATCCAGGTGACCGCGAACGGCATGAACAGGCCGATGAGCGGGAGGATGAGCGCCCATCGCGTGTTCAGCAGCCCCATCTCGCGGATCTGGTAGTACAGCGGGACGATGACGCCCTCGAGCGGCAGCGTCAGCCCGAGGATGAAGACGATGAACACCGCGCGGCCCCCCGGCGGGCGCAGGTGGCCGAGCGCGAAGCCGGCGAAGGTCGCGATGAGGATCGAGAACGGGACGACCGCGAGCTCGATGAGCAGGCTCGACCAGAGCAGCTGCAGCATGTTCGCCGACTGGAACGCGAGGGCGAAGTTCTCCCAGTGCGGCGTCTCCGGCCACGTCAGACCGGGCGGGTAGGTGCCCGAGGGGTGCAGCGCCGTGATGAACAGGCTGATGAACGGGATGATCGTCACCGCCATCAGGAGGATCAGGAGGACGCGGCCCAGCCACTTCTCGGGCTTGGAGACGATCACGATTCTCTTCCTCGGAGGATGCGCTGCAGCGGGATGACGATGGCGAGGACGAGCACCATGAGGGTCAGGGCGAGTGCCGAGGCGGTGCCGATCTCGCGGTCGAAGAACGCGAGGTAGTAGACCTGGAGGCCCGGCACGAGCGTGCTGTTGCCCGGCCCGCCCTGCGTGGAGATGTAGATGATGTCGAAGCTCGCGAGCGCCGCGATGACCGTCACGGTGACCGCGACCGCGAGCTCCTGGCGCACGCCGGGCAGCGTGATCGAGAAGAACTCGCGGACCGGGCCGGCGCCGTCGATGCGGGCGGCCTCGTAGAGGGTCGGGTCGATCTTCGACATGCCGGCGAGGATGAGGATGAGGCAGAGGCCGAGCTGCACCCACGCGCCGATCACGCCGACCGCGGGCAGGGCCGTCTCGAAGTCGCCGAGCCAGGCGCGGCCCAGGAACCCCAGGCCGACCGCCCGGAGCAGCTGGTTCACCATGCCGTTCGTCGAGAGCTGCCAGCTCCACATGATGCCGGCGGCCACGAGCGGGATGACCTGCGGGAGGAAGAGGATGGTGCGCGCGACGCCGGCGAGGCGGCTCGTCGCGATGCCGCGGATGACGTTCGCCGCGAACAGGGCGAGCACCACGGGGATGATGCTGAAGTAGATGATGAGCTCGAAGGAGTTCAGGATGGCGCCCACGAGCTTGGGGTTCGTGAACACCTCCACGTAGTTGTCCAGCCCCGCCCAGACCGCCGGCTTGATGCCGTTCCAGTCGTAGAGGGAGTACTGCGCCGTGAGCACGATCGGCCGCAGGACGAACACGGCGTAGAACGCGGCGGCCGGCACGACGAGCAGATAGGCCCAGGCGGCGCCCGAGAGCCGGCGGCGGACGCGGCGGCGGCGCGCCGCGCGCGGAGACGGAGAGGAGGGTGCTGCGCCGGCGCGCACCGGCGCAGCACCCTCGTGGATCGAGCTCATGCGACTAGTCGCCGACCTCGGCCTCGTAGTCGGCCTGCACCGCGGTCAGCATCCCGGCCGCGGTCTGCTGGCCCGCGACGAGCTGCTGGATGTTCGGCGTCCAGCTCTGGGCGTAGATCGAGCCGGTGGCGTTCGCGATGAAGTCCATCGCGCCGTTGACGGCGTTGACCTGCGTGCCCGCGGCGAGCGTCGCCGCCGTCACGGAGTCGGCGTCGACCTCGGGCATGAAGGCGTCCGCCGGGCCCATCGGGTGCGACCCGCCCACCTCGACGGTGATCGTGCGCGCCTCCTCGTTGGTGGCCGTCCAGTCGAGGAAGAAGGCGGCGCAGTCCGGGTGCTCGGCGTTCGCCGAGATCCCGTACGTCAGCGGCGCCGACATCGCGCCGAACTGCGTGCCGCCCTCCTCGAGCGGAGGCATGAGGAAGAAGCCCGCCTTGCCGGCCATGTTCGTGTCGAGGTTGCCCGACTCCCAGTCGCCGTCGAAGATGAACAGGCTCTCGCCGCCGATGAACCGGCTCATCATCTGGGCGTAGTCCATGGAGTTCACGTCCTCGGCGAAGTAGCCCGCCTCGACCCAGCTCTGCAGGTGCTCGGCCGCCGCGAGGTTGTCGGGCGTGTCGATGCTGGCACCTTCGACCTGGAAGATCCAGTCGTTGATGGGCGCGGTCGACCCGTAGGAGGCCATGAGCGCCTGCAGCGGGAAGAGCAGCCCGCCCGTCGCGCCGCCGTTGAACTGGGCGATCGGGGTGATCCCGGCGGCCTTCGCGTCCGCGAGGTAGCCGTCCAGCTCCGCGAGCGACTTCGGCGCCTCGGTCATGCCGATCTGCGCGGCGAGCTCCTTGTTGTAGAACACGCCGGTCATCGAGAAGTTGAGGCCCATCGCGTAGAGCGGGCCATCGCCTCGGCGCCCGGCGTCGTCGACGCGCAGCTGCTCGAGCTGCGAAGCCGGCCACTCCGTCCAGCCGAAGGCCTCGGCGTACGGGTCGAGGTCGAGGAGCAGGCCGCCCGAGGCGAGCTCCGACATCTGCGGGATGCGCATGAGGTCCGGCGGGTCGTCCTGCAGCACGCGGGGCGCGTTCTGCGTGATGACCGCGAACTGGTCCTCGCGGACGTCGAAGGTCACGTTCGGGTACTGCTTCGTGAACTCCGCGAAGAGCTCGTTCGGCAGCGGGAAGCCCGTCTCGATGTAGGCGCTGAGGACGACGTCCTCGGGGCCGCAGGAGATCTCGCCGCCTGCGGCGCCGCTGGCGGCCGGGCTCGTCGGCTCGGGCCCGCCCGAGCCGGGCGGCGTGCAGCCGGCGAGCGCGAGCGCGGCGGAGAGCGCGAGCCCGCCTCCGGCGATCGCGCGGAGTCTGTGATTGCGTGATTGAGACACCTTTGTCTCCCTTCTGGAGAGGGAACCGTGGCGCCCGGGCGTTATGCCCGAGGCGTTGCTAAATCGACTTAGCAAACACATCATCAAGGATGATCGAGAGGCTTGTCAAACGCCGGAACGCGGCCGGGATCGACAGGCGGCGACGGCGCTCATGCGAGCGCGGCGCGCAGCGCATCGACGACACGGGTCGCCCGGACGTCGTCGATCGCCTCCATCTGGTTCGTGAGGAACGCGAAGCCGACACCGCTCGTCGGGTCCGCGAACGCGACCTGCCCGCCCGCGCCGTCGTGCCCGAAGCCGGACGGGGTCAGGTAGCGGCGCGCCTCGCTGTCGAGCTGCAGCCCCATCCCCCACCTCGGCCACGGCGGGGGAACGGCGAAAAAGGGCTCGCCGCCCGACTGCGGCTCGGTCGCGGCCTCGATCGTCGCGTCGCCCAGCAGGCGGACGCCGTCGGTCTCGATGAACGTCGCCGACCAGATCGTCGCCAGCGCGCGGGCCGTGGCGATCCCGCCCGCGCCCGGGATCTCGGCCTCGCGGATGCGGCGGTCGTTGAACCCGGCGTCCTCGCCCACCAGCTCGCGCGGGAAGGCGCCGCCGAGGGTCATCGCGAGGGCCAGCCAATCCGGCCCGTCATGCGGTGCGGCCGCCTCCTGATCCGCGCTGAGCCGGAGCAGCGTGGGTCCCGCAGTCATGTGCGCGACCCGGTCGTGGAGTCCCGGCGGCAGGCCGATCCATGCCGCCGCGCCGAGCGGCTCCGCGATCGTCCGGCGGAAGCGCTCCCCGACGGACTCGCCCCCGACCCGGCGGACGAGCTCGCCCGCGAGCCAGCCATGGGTGATCGCGTGATACGCATAGGCGCTGCCCGGCTCCCAGAGGGGCTCCTGCGCCGCGAGCTGCGCCGTCACCGCCGCCCAGTCGGTCACGCGCTCGGGCGGGATCGGCACACGCGGCGCGGAGAGGCCCGCCCGATGCGCGAGCACGTCCTTCACCCGCGTGGCGGCCTTGCCGGCCGCCCCGTACTCCGGCCAGTAGTCGACCACCGGCGCCTCGTAGTCGAGCAGCCCCTCCTGGACGAGCTGCGCGGCCAGGACGGACACGAGCCCCTTGGTGCAGGAGAAGATCACGCTCGCCGTCTCCTCGCCCCACGGCGTCCCGGATCCCGGGTCGGCGCAGCCGCCCCAGAGGTCGACGACGACCCGGCCCCGATGGCGGACGGAGAGCGCGGCGCCCATCTCGGGCTTCCCGGCGAAGCTCTCCTCGAAGGCGGCGGCGACCGCCTCCAGGCCGGGCGCGGCATGGCCGTGGATCACGGCGCTCATGCGCGCGACGCCCCGGTCGCGATCGACAGCCGGCCGGCCGCGGCGTCCCAGCGCACCGGGATCGGATCCGAGATCCGACCGGGGAACCCGCCCGCTGCGTCGCGGTTCTCGAAGGCGAGCAGCACCGCGCGTCCCGTCCGGTCCGCCAGGATCCTGCCGGCGTAGAGCGCGTCGTCGACGAGGAGCTGCGCCCCGGACACCGCGAACGGCCCGGTCGGCGAGACGCCGGCGACCGCCCAGATCCCGCCGCGCCCGCCCGCCCGCGGACCGGCGAGCGCCGGTCCGTCGCACGAGAAGAGCAGCACCTGCTCGCCGTCGACGCGGACGATCTGGGGCACCTCGAGGTGCGCGAAGCCGGCTCCCGGCTCGCTGAGGGGCGGCAGCACCGTCCAGGTCCCGAGGTCATCGGAGACGGCGTGGCCGACGACCCCGCGATCGTCCCCGGCGCCGGACCGCGCCCGCGCCGTCGTGAGCATGTGCCAGCGTCCGGAGGCGTCGGCGAACACCCAGGGGTCCCGCCATGCCTCCTCGCGCCACGTGCCGTCGGGCAGCGTCTCGTACCAGCGCGGATCGGCCGAGGCGACGGGGCCCGGCTGCTTCACCCAGGTGTGCAGGTCCGTCGAGGTCGCGACCCCGACGGTCTCGACGTTCGTCATCGCGATCGGATCGAGGAATCGCGCGCCGGTGTAGAACATCCGCCACACGCCGTCGGCGCCGCGCACGACGCTGCCGGTCCATGTCGCCGACATGTCGAATCCTCCGTCCGATCCCGGCCCCAGCACCGGACCGAGGTCGCGCCAGGTCGAGAGGTCCTGGGAGACCGCATGCCCGATCACCGCGTTCCGGTGGCGGAGGCGCTCGTCGCCGAGCGTGCGGGGGGCGTGCAGGTAGTACAGGTGGAAGGACTCGCCGTCGTCGGCGAGCCAGAAGTCCCATACCCAGTGCGTGTCGAGGGCGAAGGTCATGTGAGTCCGATGTTCAGTGTCGCGAAGGGCGGATCCGTCCGGCAGCCCGTAGAGTCCCATCGGAGCCACAGGCGGGCGGATCAACAGCGATCCTATGGCTAAATGGGTTTAGCCAGTCGAGACTGGGTACGGAGGCCGAGCGGCGGGCGCGTCGGTTCGAAGGGAGTGACGCATGTCGAGCAGACGGGTCACCCTCGCCGACGTCGCGCGGCTCGCGGGCCTCTCGCCGACGTCCGCCTCGATGATCCTGAACGGGCGTCCGAACACGCGCCTGTCCCAGGAGGCGCACGATCGCGTCTTCGATGCGGCGCGCACGCTCGGCTACCGGCCGAATGTCGCCGCGCGCGGCCTGCGGACGGAGAAGACGCTCACGATCGGATTCATCTCCGACGTCGTGGCCACCACCCGTTTCGCCAGCGGCCTCATCAAAGGAGCCCTCGAGGCCGCTGAGGCGGCCAGGCACGTGATGCTCGTCCTCGAGACCGGGGGCGATCCGGCGCGCGAGGCCGAGGCCGTCGCCGCGGTGCTCGACCGCCAGGTCGACGGGATCATCTTCGCGAGCATGCGCGCCCGGCAGTTCTTCGTGCCGGACATCCCCGAGGGCACCGGTGTCGTGATGCTGAACGCGACCAACGACCGCCACCCCGCCTGCGTGCTCCCCGACGAGTACGCGGGCGGTCGCCGCGCGGTCGAGCTCCTCGTCGAGCACGGCCACCGGACGATCGCGCTCATCGGTCAGAGCGACGAGGCCGAGCGTGAGGTGTTCCGATCCGAGACCGTCTCCAGGCGAGTCGCCGGCATCCGCGACGCGATGGCCGAGCACGGCCTCGCCTTCGTCGCCGAGGAGTCGATCTGGCTGTGGGAGCCGGACAAGGGCTACCAGGCGACGAGGTCGCTCGTGTCCCGGCGCGGCGACGTGAGCGCGCTCCTGTGCATGAACGACCGCCTCGCCTTCGGCGCGTACCAGGCGCTCACCGAGCTCGGGCGCGCCATCCCGGACGACGTCTCGATCGTCTCCTTCGACAACGACGAGATCGCCGCATACCTGCGGCCCGGACTCACCACGGTCGCGCTGCCGCATGAGGCCATGGGCCGCAGAGCGGTCGAGCTCCTCCTGGCCGGGGCCTCCGGCGGGGAGACGCTGATCGACATGCCCGTCATCCGGCGCAGCTCGATCGCCGACCGGGCCTAGCCGGGCCGGGCCCGCCGCCCATTCCCAGGAGAAGACGATGCAGGAGCAAGCGCACGCCGCAGGCACCCGGTCCCACCGGGACGGATCGCCGACCGGACGCCCCCGCGTCGTCGTGATCGGCGACGCGCTCGTCGACGAGGTCGTCGTCGACGGCACGACGACCCGGCATCCCGGCGGCTCGGCGCTCAACGTCGCGATCGGGCTCGCGATCCCCGGCGTGCCGGCGACGCTCCTGACCTCGATCGGCGAGGAC
>JAGIAK010000112.1 GCA_017744855.1 Microbacterium sp. | reverse complement strand
CGGGACCCGCGTCGCTCGACGTCGGCGCGAGCGGCGGCACCGTCGTCACGGCGATCGGCGCCGACGGCAGCGGCAGCATCGTCACCAACGGCGTGCGGTACTCCTCGTCCGACCCGACGGTCGCGACGGTCGACGAGCACGGTCAGGTGACGGGCGTGCGCTGGGGGTCGGCGACGATCACGGCGACGCTCGACGGCCGGGCCGGCGCGTACCCGGTGGCGGTCACGGATCCGTCGGTCGTGCTCACCTACGTCAACGACGACGATCCGGGGATGGTCTACCAGGGGGTCTGGGGTGCGGACTCGAACCGCCCGTTCGGCGACTACCTCGGCGACCTCCATTACTCGATCACGGCCGGCGAGTCCGTCTCGTACACCTTCACGGGCACCGGGATCGGATACCTCACGGAGAAGTACACCGACATGGGGCCCGTTGAGGTCTACATCGACGATGTGCTCGCGGCGACGGTCGAACCGCTCGCCTCGACACGGTCGGCCCAGCAGATGGTGTTCCGCGCCGACGGGCTGCCGATGGGCACGCACACCATCCGCGTGGTCAACCTCACGTCGTACGAGCAGACGCGGAAGATCGCGATCATGGATGCCGTGATCGTGGAGACGCCGGTCGTCTGGCCGGCCGGGAGCGCCGTCGAGGTCACGAAGACCGCGGCGAAGAAGGCGGACCTGCGCTGGAGCGCGGCGGCGGCGACGGCCGCGGTCGTCGGATACGCCGTCTTCGCCGACGGCGTCGAGGTCGCCAGGGTGCCGTCGTCAGCGCGGTCCGTTACGGTCGGCGGCCTCGACAAGGGGAAGACCTACACATTCACCGTGCAAGCCATCCACGCCGACGGCTCGCTCACCGCCGACGGTCCGTCCACGCAGGGCACGACGAAGGGCAGATAGCGGTCATCGGGCGGCGGGGCGCTGTGCTCCGCCGCCCGATGGCGTGCCCGGGGCCCTCAGAACAGGCGGGGTGCGCCCGACTCGATGCCCTTCATGTCGTCGTAATCGAGCACCAGGCAGCGGATGCCGCGGTCCTCGGCGAGCACGCGGGCCTGCGGCTTGATCTCCTGGGCGGCGAAGATGCCGGTGATGGGGGCGAGGTGCGGGTCGCGGCCCAGCAGCTCGAGGTAGCGGGTGAGCTGCTCGACGCCGTCGATGTCGCCGCGGCGCTTCACCTCGATCGCGATGGCTGCGCCGTCGGCATCCCGCACCATCAGGTCGACGGGACCGATCGCCGTGGGGTACTCGCGACGCACCAGCGTCGTGCCCTCGCCGATCAGCTCGACCTGCTCGGCGAGCAGACGCTGCAGGTCGGCCTCGACGCCGTCCTTCTGCAGACCGGGGTCGACGCCGAGGTCGTGGTTCGAGTCGTGGATGATCTCGTAGATCTGCACGCGGAGCGCGTCGCCGGTCTTCTTGTGGGTGACGCGCCACACCTCGATGACGCCGGCGCTGGCCTCCTCCTCGCCCGGCTCTTCGGGGGAGAGCGAGCACGGAGGGCTCATCCAGTTCAGCGGCTTGTAGCTGCCGCCGTCGGAGTGCACGAGCAGGCTCCCGTCGCCCTTGTGCACCAGCAGGCGCGTGGCGAGGGGGAGGTGGGCATTGAGCCGCCCGGTGTAGTCCACGGAGCAGCGGGCGATGACGAGACGCACCCGACGAGCCTACTTCGTCGCCGGGGCGATCAGCGTCCGAAGAAGCCGTCGAGAGCCTGGAAGATCCCCAGCTCCGCAGCCGCCGACCTGGCGACGAGGAAGCCGATGATGCCGATGATCCAGGCGGTGTTCTCGGCGCCCGTGCGCTCCATCCAGGCCGCGAACCGCTCCAGCGGCCTCTGCACGAGCGGCGCGGCGACGAGGCGCAGCACGAGCAGCACCACGGCGGGGGCGACCATCAGCGCGCAGTAGGCGACGAGGGCCATCACGCGGAACGGCGTGGTGACGCCGGCATCCGCGAGCATCGTCATCGCGAGGATGTAGGGGAGCATGGTGGCGACCTCCACGAGACCTGCGGCGACCGCGACCGCCATGACCGCGGTGCCACGGGTTCGGGGGTCGAGCAACCGTTCGCGCCAGCGCGTGATGCGACCGGGGGTGGGCGCGGCGACGCCGGGTGCGGCGGGAGCGGCGGGCTTCGTCGGCATGACGAACGCCACGACGATCAGGGCGACGCCGACGAGGAGGCGCACCGTCACACCGGCCGGCGACGCGAGGAAGTCTGCGGCCACGTCGACGAGGTTGACGAGACCCCAGAGGAAGAGGAGCCCGACGACGAGGTAGAAGACGGCGATGGTCGCGAGGTACAGCAGGATGCGGCCGGCCCGCACCCGACCGGGGCTGAGCAGCAGGAAGACCGGGATGAGCAGGGTGCCGACGCTCAGCCCGTCGACGAGCGCCAGCACGGCCAGGGCGAGGGGGAGCGGCAGACCGCCGAGGAGTTCCATGCCCCCAGCGTCGCCCCAGACGTGGGGCCCGCGGATCGGGCGAAGGTCGCGGGCGCGCAGACCGGTTCCTCATCCCTTGGTCGGATGCGGCGGCCGCGCGGCCGTGGTTGCATGAGCGGATGGAGCAGGTGACGGCTGACGGTATCCGCGAGTGGTACCGCGCGCACCGCCGACCGGTCGACGCCGTGCTGATCGCCGTGCTCGGCGTGTTCGCCGCGTTCTTCGGCTTCAGCGGCATCTGGGGCGTCTTCTCGGTGATCCCCGCCGGAACGTCTCCTTGGTGGACGCTCGCGACGGCCCTGCCGGCGTGCGTGCTGGTGCTGACCAAGCAGAAGGCGCCGTGGACTTCGCTGGTGCTCGCCACCGTCCTCTTCGCCGTCGATCTGTTCACGACCGGCGGTCTCGGTCCCTTCGTCGTGCTCCTCGACGTGCTGTGGACCGTGGCGTTCGTCGCACGGCAGCGGGGGCGGCAGCGCATCCTCATCGCGATGGCCGTCGGCGTGGTCGTCCTCTTCGTGATCGCCCTGCTGCGGACGCAGACGCCCGCCGTCGCGATGCTCGTGGCCGTGCAGTTCGGGGCCTTCATCGGCACCGACTACTGGTGGGCCGTGGCGGTGTCGCAGGCGCATGAGCTCGCCGAGCTGCACAGGCAGCGCGCGGAGGAGGCGGCGGCCGCGGCTGACCGTGATCGGGAGGAGGCGGTGCAGCGCGAGCGGGAGGCGATGGCGAGAGAACTGCACGACGTGGTCGCCGGTCACGTGCTCGCCATGGCGATCCGCGCGGAGGCGGCGCTGTCCACGCCGGAGGATGCGGTGGGCGACAGGGCGGCGCTCCAGGCGGTGCGCGATGCGGGCCTCGACGCGCACGGCGCGCTGCGCTCGATGATCGCGGTGCTGCGGCGCGGTGAGGGGGAGCTATCGCCCACGCCTCGGATCGCCGACATCGACGATCTCGCCGAGGATGCTCGACGAGCCGGCCTCACGGTGACGCTGACGAGCGACGACCTCGGTGCGCTCCCCGGTGCGGTCGAGCAGGCGATCGTCCGCGTGGTGCGCGAGGCTCTCGCGAACGGCATCCGTCATGCGAGCGGCTCCGACGCCGACGTGGAGATCCGCCGGACGGTCGACGGCGTGCGGGTGCGCGTCGAGACGCGCGGGGGCTCAGGGCCGGTCCCGACGGCGTACTCCGGCGGCGGATGGGGTCTGGACATGCTCGCGGAGCGCATACATGCCCTCGGCGGCATATTCTCTGCGGGCCCGCTCGCGGGCGGCTGGCTCGTCGAAGCCAGGCTTCCAGGGGAGGCGTCGTGAGCGCGCCGACGGTGCTGATCGCCGACGACCACGCGGCGATCCGCGCCGGCCTGCGGATCATGCTCGAGTCGCACGGCATCCGCGTGGTCGGCGAGGCCGCAGACGGCGACGTCGCCGTGCGCAACGCCGCCGCGCTGCGTCCGGACGTGGTGCTCATGGATCTGCGGATGCCGGGGCGCGACGGGGTGTCTGCGACGCGGGAGATCGTCGAGCGAGAGCTCGGTGACGTGCTCGTGCTCACCAGCTTCGACGAGGACGATCTCGTCTACGGGGCGATCGGCGCGGGAGCCGCGGGGTTCCTGCTGAAGACCGTCGACGCCTCCTCGCTGGTGTCGGCGGTGCGCGCGGTCGCCGCGGGGGACGGAGCCCTCGATCCGCGCGTGACGAGGAGGGCGCTCGCCGCAGCCGCCGCGGCGACGCGGTCGGCGATCGACGAGCCCGCCTCCCTGCCCGAGCTCACCGCCCGCGAGCGCGACGTGCTCGACGGCATCCTGCAGGGCTGGTCGAACGCCGCCCTCGCGCAGCGGCTGGGCATCAGCGTGCCCACCGTGAAGACGCACGTGTCGAACGTGCTCGCCAAGCTCGGCGCCCGCAGCCGCTCCCACGCCGCCGCCCTCGTGCGCGGCGACGACGCCTGAGCGGTCAGTCCTTCGGCGTCATCTCGTCGTCCCGCAGGGGCCGTGCGGACGCGGAGAACAGCCCGGAGAGCGCGGCCAGCGCGACGAGGATGTAGAGCGTGTTCAGCAGGCCGATGTGCTCGCTGATGAAGCCGAGCACGGGAGGCCCTCCGAGGAAGGCGATGTAGCCGATGGTCGCGGCGGCGCTGACCCGGGCGGCGGCCTTGGCGGGGTCGTCTGCGGCGGCCGACATGCCCAGCGGGAACCCGAGCGAGGCGCCGATACCCCAGAGCGCGGCGGCCACGAACACCAGCGGTGTGTTCGGCGCGAGGATGAAGAGCAGGATCCCGCCGGCGGCCGTGATCGCGAGGATGCGCAGCACGATCACACGGCCGAAGCGGTCGACGAGCGGTCCTCCGAAGAGGCGGACCACCGTCATCGAGACCGAGAACGTGGCGAGGGCGGCGGCACCGGCGACAGGCCCTGCGCCGTGGTCCTCGGAGACGCCGAGCGCCAGCCAGTCGTTGGCACCGCCCTCGGCGAAGGACATGCCGAGCATCACGACGCCCAGCGCATACGTGCGCGGCTCGCGCCATGCGGCGAGGGCGACGTGCATGCGGTCACGCCAGTGCGGCTTCTCCGCCGGTGTCGGGTCGAGCGCCTCCTCACGCGACGGGACGTTGAGGAAGCAGATCACGGCGGCGACGGCGATGACGACGGCCACGATGATCGCGTGCACGGCGACGTCGGCGCCGAGCTGCACGGCGAGGGCGCCGAGACCGGCGCCGACCACGGTGCCGAAGCTGAAGAAGGCGTGGAACACCGGGAGGATCGTCTTGCCCATGTGCTGCTCGATCGCCGTGGCCTCGACGTTCATCATCACGTCGACCGACCCGTTGCCCAGGCCGAACAGCACGAGGCCGACCACCACGACGGGCAGAGAGCCCAGCACGTTGGTGCCGATGCCGATGAGCGCGACGCCGGTGCCGAAGCACAGCATCGTGACGAGCATCCCGAGGCGCGCGCCGGTGCGGGCCATCACGGCGGGGCTCGTGGAGATGCCGACGATCGACGAGATGCCCATCCCGAGCAGCAGCAGACCCATCTGCGCGTTGTCGATGCCGAGGTCCGCCTTGATGGCGGGCACGCGGGACGCCCAGGTGGCGACCGACAGACCGCTCGCGAGGAAGATGGCGAAGATCGCGAGCCGCCAGCGGACGAACTGGGGGCGGGTGAGGGCGGTGTCCATGCGCGACAGCCTATCGAATCGATTCGACTCTGCGAAACCGGGGGACTATCCTCGGAGTATGAGCACGTCCGACATCCCGCGCCGAGCGACGATCGCCGACGTCGCGCGCGCGGCGGGCGTCGCGACGTCCACGGCGTCCGTCGTCTTCAGCGGCAAGGCCAAAGTCGCCCCGGCCACCCGCGAGCGTGTGCTCGCCGCCGCCGCCGACCTCGGCTACGCCGGACCCGACCCGCGCGCCGCCTCATTGCGCCGCGGACGCAGCGGCATCGTGGCCGTGGTGCTGGAGGGCCACCTCCGCGCGGCGTTCCTCGACCCGGTGACCACAGCCATGATGGACGGCCTCACCGATGGCCTCGCCTCGCTGAGCGCCGGCATCCTCCTCATGCGCGACGACGAGCACGGCGAAGGAGCCTCTCTCGCGAACGCCCCCGTCGACGCGGTCGTGCTGATCGGATGCTCGGTGCGCACGAAGGCGTCGCTGGAGATCGTCCGCGGCCGGGGGCTCCCCGTCGTGGTGATCGAGGGCGACGCGGGAGAGGGCATCCCGCGCATCACGCTCGACAACACCGAGGCGGCGGCCGACGTCGCCCGCCATCTGCGCGACCTGGGCCACACCGACGTCGCCTTCGTCACTCTCGCGCTCGACCCGGCGCGCGAACGCATTCCCGTGACCCCGGAGCGCATCGCCACGGCCACGGTCGACGTCACGGTCGACCGGCTCGCCGGTATGCGGTCGGTCTTCCCAGACGCTTTGGCGATCTCTGCGTCCGGCAGCCTGATCGACGAGGGGCTGCTGGTCGGACGGATGCTGCTCGCCGATCCCGCCACGCGACCGACCGCGATCATGGCGCAGAGCGATCTGCTGGCCGTCGGGGTGATCCGCGCGGCGGAGGAACTGGGCCTTCGGGTGCCGGAAGACCTCTCGGTCGCGGGCTTCGACGGCATCGCGGTCGACGGGCTCGGCGGTCCGGTGCTCACGACCAGCGTGCAGCCCGCCGTGGAGAAGGGCAGGGCGGCCGGCGAACAGGTCGCCAGGATGCTGCGCGGTGAAAAGGGCGAGACCCAGCACCTCACCTGCCGGTTCCGCGTCGGCACGACCACCGCGCCGCCGTCGCGCTAGGCGCCCTCTCGCGGGTGCCGAACCGACGCGGTTCGACAGCGCCCGCGGACTCGCCGAGCTCAGCTGTGCGCGGGGCCGAGCGGCAGACGCTGGGCGCCGAAGTCGAGGATGCGGTATCTGCCGCACTCGATCACCTCGTCCGGCACCGCCGACACGGGCAGCTGCCACGGGACCGTCTGGGCGTCCTCCAGGAGGAACGACACCGACCCGACGTCCAGATCGGTGCGGTTCACCAGCCAGGCGTACCCGTTCAGCTGATGGTCGACCTGTACGAGCTGCGACGGGTCGGCGAGGTGCGCCTTGGGCAGCCGCACTGTCCAGAACTGGCCGGCGCCCGTCCGTCCTGAGGAGTCGACCCACTCGGTGACGCAGGTCAGGTCGGCGTCGGGGCGGTGCGCGGCGGCGGCGAGTCGCGGAATGCCGAGCGCTCCGCCGACGAGCAGGACGACGGCGACGACCGCTGTCGCCGTCCGCAGCACGGCGCGCGGCAGGCGGAGCGCGCGCGGAGCGGCGACGAGAGCGAGCACCGGCGCGAACACGACCGGCTGCAGGTACCGTGCGGCGTGGGTGCCGAGGGCGATCGCCCCGAAAACGACCAGCAGCGGCAGCACCCACGCGGATGCCGCGACGAATCGCGCGCCGCGCGTCGCGGCGCGCACGGTCCGCACCGTCGCGAGGGCGAGCAGCGCGACGGTGATCGATGTGCCGAGGATGCCGAGCGGCGTCGAGAGCCGGTCGGTCAGCAGCTCGCCGTAGTACTGCAGCGACGCCGCCCACCGGTCGGGCTGCGCGTACCCTGCGCCGGTGTTGGCGATCCATGCCGCGAACGGAATACGGGCGACGGCGCCCAGTGCGGTACCGCCGACGAGCGCGGACAACAGGACGAGAGTCTGCGTCCGCCTCTCGGCGCGGAACGACGTCACCGCGAGCAGGAGCCCGAGCGGCACGGTGGCCCAGACGCCGAAGAGCGGGTTGCTGAGGGTGCTGATCGCGGCGACGGCGATGAGCCCAAGGACCGGGCCGTACCCGATGCGGAGGTCGGTGCGGTCGAGGGCGCGGCGGACAAGGCCGATCGCCACGATCACACCGACCACGGTCGCGGAGTAGTACGTCGTGGTGAGCTGCAGCGAGGCGAGCTCGAGCGCATCGCGCGAGGCCGAGGTCTCGGTCACGGAGATCAGCCCGAACACCGCCAGCCCGACGAGCGCCCAGCCCGCAGGGGCCGCGCCGTCGCTCCGTCGCCCGGCTGCCATCCGCAGCGCGCCGTAGACGGCGAGCAGGTTCACGACCGCGTTGACGGCGAGGAGCGTGCCGAGATCCGCCCCGGTCAGGGCGTCGATACCGCCGAGCACCACGGACTCGGGCACGAACAGCACGCTCGACATCGCCCAGTCCAGCGGCTGGCCGGAGAGCACGGAGCGCACGAACATCGCGACCACGAGGGAGTCGCCGTCGCGGAAGAGCAGTTCGGACCGTGCGGACGCCGCGACCTGCGCCGCCACCGCGAGCGAGATCCCGAGCGCGGCGGCCCACCCGGCGGTCTCCCGCACCCACGCGCGTCGCATGGGACAACTCTCGCACGACCGACCCCGGTTTCGAGTAGCGTGATTGGCTCTCCGTGCGCGGAAAACAGAGCCATTCGCGCTACTCGAAAACACGGAGGCGGACCCGCCGAGCCCGGCGCACCGGTAAACTGGACCTACACCCGCCCGCCTGAGCCGGAAGGCCGACGAGCCCTCGAGGAGCCGCGTATATGCTGATTCTCCTCGCCGCGTTCCTCCTCGGGTCTCTCCTGATGCCCGTTCTGGTGCGCTGGCTGGGGTCTCAGGCATTCCTCGTCGCTGCGCTCATTCCCGCAGCGGCATTCGTCCACGCGCTGGTGCTCACCCCGCAGGTGATCGGCGGAGGCACGACCCCCTACGAGGGCGTCCCGTGGATCCCGCAGCTCGGGCTCCAGCTGTCGATGGACATGGACGTGCTGAGCTGGGTGCTCACCCTCATCGTGACCGGCGTCGGCGCGCTCGTCCTGCTCTACTGCCGCTGGTACTTCCTCGACGACACCGCCGGCATCGGCCAGTTCTCCGGTGTCCTGCTCGGGTTCGCCGGGGCGATGTACGGCCTCGTGCTGACCGACGACCTCGTCATGCTCGTCATGTTCTGGGAGGTGACGAGCATCCTCTCGTACCTCCTCATCGGCCACTACCGTCGGCGCGCGGCCAGCCGTCGTGCCGCACTGCAGGCGCTGCTCGTGACCACGCTCGGCGGTCTCGTGATGTTCGTCGGCGTGGTGCTGCTCGTCGTCGCCACCGGCACCTCCAGCATCCGCCTGATCCTGGAGATGGCTCCGACCGGGCCGCTGGTCGACGCGGCCGTGGTGATGCTGCTCATCGGCGCGATCAGCAAGTCGGCGATCTTCCCGTTC
>JAGIAK010000111.1 GCA_017744855.1 Microbacterium sp. | reverse complement strand
ACCTCGGTGAGCGTGGTGAGGCCGATGTCGGGCAGCCCGAGGTCGGCCGACAGCACGGCCCCGGAGATGTAGACGCCCTCGAACCCCTTCTGCTCGATGAGCCGGGCGCTGAGCGGATTGAACGCGCCGGGGAAGCGCAGCAGCTCCCCCGACGACAGCCGCTCACGGAACAGTCGCCGCTTCTCGGCGGGCGTCACAGTGGAGTACAGCATCAGCTCTCCTTCTCGTTAGTGCGTTTCGTCTCGTCGCTTCGCTCCTCGCTCAACGACCGAGCACCTCGCTAGTACGTTTCGTCACGACGCTTCGCTCCTCGCTCAACGACCGAGCACCCTCTGGTCGTTGTGCGAGCGAAGCGAGTCGAAACGCAGAGTCGAAACGCAGAGTCGAAACGCAGAGTCGAAACGCATCAGAACAGGCCCGTCGGTGCCGGAGCGGCCTCGAGCAGCCCGGGCTTCGCGATGATCGACAGTTCGCCGACCTCCGCCGCCGTGAGCTCCGGCAGGCGCTGCACGAGGTCGAGGAAGCGCTCGATCTCGGCGGGCTCGAGCACGGGCTCCGCCAGCAGCCGGAACTTGGCGATGTAGTTCTCGCGCACGAACGGGCGGGCGCCGAGCGGGTGCGCGTCGGCGACGGCGATCTCGTCGACCACGGTCGAGCCGTCGGTCAGGTGGATCTCCACGCGACCCCCGAACGCCTTCTCGGCGGGGTCCTCGGAGTGGTAGCGGCGGGTCCACTCCGGGTCCTCCGCCGTGGTGACCTTGTGCCACAGCTCCACGGTGTCGGGGCGGCATGCGCGGGCCGGCGTGTAGGAGTCGACGTGGTGCCAGCCGCCGTCCTGCAGCGCGACGGCGAAGATGTACGGGATCGAGTGGTCGAGCGTCTCACGCGACGCCGTCGGGTCGTACTTCTGCGGGTCGTTCGCGCCCGAGCCGATCACGTTGTGGGTGTGGTGGCTGGTGTGGATGACGATGGACTCGATGTTCGCCGGGTCGCGCAGCGCAGGGTTCGCCGTGCCGAGCTTGCGGGCGAGATCGATGAGGGCCTGGGCCTGGTACTCGGCCGAGTGCTCCTTCGTGTACGAGTCGAGGATCGCCCGCTTGGGCTCGCCGACCGCGGGCAGCGGCACCTCGTAGGCGGCATCCTTGCCGTCGAGCATCCAGGCGATCACACCGTCTTCGCCCTCGTAGATCGGCGCGGGGCTGGTCTGTCCGCGCATCGCACGGTCGACGGCCTCGACGGCCATCTTGCCGGCGAAGGCGGGGGCGTGCGCCTTCCACGTGGAGATCTCGCCCTTGCGACTCTGCCGCGTCGCGGTGGTGGTGTGCAGCGCCTGGCCGACCGCCTGGTAGATGGCCTCGGCGTCGAGACCCAGCAGCGTGCCGATGCCGGCGGCGGCCGACGGGCCGAGGTGGGCGACGTGGTCGATCTTGTGCTTGTGCAGGCAGATCGCGCGCACGAGGTCCATCTGGATCTCGTAGCCGGTGGCGATGCCGCGCACGAGCGCACGTCCGTCGGCGCCGACGTGCTGCGCCACCGCGAGGATCGGCGGGATGTTGTCGCCGGGGTGCGAGTACTCCGCGGCGAGGAAGGTGTCGTGGTAGTCCAGTTCACGTACCGCCACGCCGTTCGCCCACGCCGCCCACTCCGGGCTGGTGCGGTGGTCGAGGGCCGCGCCGAACACGGTCGAGCCGACACCGCCGGTGGAGACCGGGTGGCTGAACGCCTGGGCGCGGGCCGCGTTGATGGGTCCGCGGGTGAGGGATGCCGCGGCCACGGAAGCGTTGTCGATGATGCGGTTGACGATCATGTCGACGACAGCGGGCTCGACCTCGACGGCGTCGACGGCGACCTCGGCGATCTTCCAGGCGAGCTGGTCCTCACGGGCCAGGTTCTCATCGCTGCGGTGCACGCGGACGTGGTGGGTGACGGTCATTTCGTTCCTTCCGAGAGCGAATCGAGGATGCCGGTGAGCGCGTTGTGCAGATGCACGTGCGTGGCGTGGGCGGCGAGGTCGCCGTCGCGCAGGGCGAGGGCCTCGGCGATGGTGCGGTGCTCGGCGGCGGAGGCCGCGAGCCTGGCCGGCTTGTCGCGGGCCATGCGGCGCACCCGCACGAGGTGGGTGCGCACGGTGCGCAGGGCCGAGGCGATGTAGTCGTTGTCGACGGCAGCGTCGAGAGCGGCGTCGAAGCGGGCGATCAGCGCGTAGTAGGCGTCGCGTCCGGCGGCACGGTCGAGGTCGACGGCGGCGAACTCGGAGGCGAGCTCGGCGAACAGGGCGGCGTCCCCGCGCACGGCCGCGAGCCGGGCGGAGGTCTCCTCCAGCGCACGGCGGATCTCGAAGAGCGCGCGGATGTCGTCAGCGTCGAGATCGGCGACGACCGTGACGCGCGGCGACTGCTGCACCACGAGACCGTCGGCGGCGAGGCGACGCAGGGCCTCCCGCAGAGGGGTGCGGCTGATGCCGAGGCGTTCCGCCTGCTCGACCTCGGCCAGCACGAAGCCTGCGGGCAGTGCCCCCGACTGGATGCCGTCGAGCAGGTCCGCGTAGGCGCGATCGCTCGCCGTGATGCGATCGGCGGCGAGAGTCATGGCCTCAGTGTATACACAAACCGCAGGATGTGGCACCCGGATCGGGGATCACCAGATCATGGTATACATTCAATGCGCGCCGTTCTACACTCGTTCTCGCTCGCTCCTCAGGTAGCTGTTCCAGTCGGTGAGGAAGGAGGCGATGATCACCCCGCCGGCGGGAACCTGCGGGTCGACACTCGGAGCCCACTGCGTGCGTAGGGCGACGATGCGCTCCTGCTCCGGCGGGCTCAGCTCCGCCAACACCTGCGCCTGAAGCCGCGCCGCCGCCGCGTCCACCTCCGGCCGCATCTCCGCGACCGCGACGTTGATCGCCGTGTCGATCTCCTCCCGCTCGGCCGCACGCAAAGCCCGCACCAACAGGAACAGCGCCATGCCGCCCACGCCGACCAGCGCAGCCGCGACGACGACCGGCGTCGACGGCATCCCGCCTCGCGACAGCTGGAAGGCGGCGGCAACGACCAGTCCCACGGTGACCACCAGCTGCGAGCGGAAGGACCCCGCACCCAACGGCCGCGTCCGCGCACCCGCGACCACCGCGAGTTCCAACACCGCCGCAATGCTCACCAGCACCAGCACCACGACGTCCTTGTCCGCCGGATCGGAACGGAACCCGCTCGTCATCGCCGCTGCGACCGCCGCACATAGCGCGGCCGCGAGCAGCGCGAACGCCATCCACCCCCAATGCGGGTCACGCCCGCCATATCGCGCGCGCAGCCGCCCCCGGCACTCCCGCCACGCCTGCTCCGCCGCCTCCCGCGACTCATCCCACACCCGCAGCCCGAGCTCTTTCCGACCGACCTCCTCAAAGGCGACCCGCTCGATGTCCCTGGGATCCGATCGCTGACTCACGCCGGCTCCTCGCCCTCCTGCGACTCCCCGTCGCCGTCCTCGACGTCGAACGTCAAGATCACGCGCTCGGCGAGCACCTGCACGACCGCCGCAGCGAGCGGTGTCAGCGGCGACAGGGCTGCCACCACGCAGCGTCCGCGCACGTCTGCGACGTAGACGGTCGTCACCGTCTGGGGCAGCGCGACGCTCTCATCGGCGCCCGCCGCCGCCTCATCGAGCAGCGTCACGCGCCATCCGGAGACGCCGTCGAGGTCGAAGGCCAGAGCCTCCCCCGGCCACGGAGACGGCGCCAGCGCCTCGGCGATGCCGATGGCTCCCGCCGCGGAATCGGGGGCCGGCACGCCGTCGAGTGCCACGACACCGAGCATCGCGTACAGGTCGGCCGCGGGATCGCACAGCAGCAGCACCGCCGTCAGGTCCGCGTCGACACGCGCCGAAAGGGCGAGGGCGGATGCCGTGACCACCGCATCGCGCGCATCCTCAGGCGCCGCATCGACCTGCCGCTCGTACCAGGCGGGCAGCTCCGGCATCCCCGGAACGACCTGCCAGACGTCGGGATCGGCCCGGAACGACAGCTCAGCCATGACGCCACCTCACGCTGGCGACGATCGCGTCGCACAGCAGCGACAGCGCCTGCTCGCCCTCTTCCGGGAGCGTGGAGCCGCCGGCCCCACGCAGGATCTGCGAACGGAACATGAGTCCCACCGCCGGATGCCCTGGCACCGGGAGCAGGTAGCCGGCCCCGGCGATCTCGACCTCGCCGTCCTCCACGGAGGTCGTCTGATCCATCGTCCAGCGCAGGATAGTTCCCCCTTGGTCCATCGGCGCGGCGCCGCGGTTCGAGATCAGACCGCCGCCGAGGTCTTGCAGCGACCCGCCGGCGGGGGCGCGCAGCCACGAGGCGACGAGACTGACCGGCACGTAGTCCTCGGGCGTCGATCCCGTGGGGGCGAAGACCCGCACGATCTCGGCGCGACTCGCCTCGGCGCGCGCCGACGCCATCATCTCCTCGAGGCGAGTGCGCACGACGGCGCAATTGGCCACCGGGAACAGGTCCAACATCGCGTCGACCCTCGGGCGCAGGCCCGAGAACGAGGCTTCCGTGGCCTCCCACCCGGCAGGGAGGAGGACGGCGAACGACGGCATCCCTCCCGAGGCGCCGACGAGCTCGGCACGCAATGACATCTCCTAGCCCCCTGGAGTGTGTGGCGGCGAGGAATCGGCTGCGACGGATGCTTCGGAGGACGACGAGCCGACCGACCGGAAGCGCTGCACCTGGTCAGTCAGGATAGACCTCGCTTCGCATCGAGTCGGGGACCCAACTGGTGATCATCCGCGTCAGGATCGCGCTGCCCGCGGGCGCGCCGTCGTGGGGCCTCCGGAGCGCGGCTCCCTCCTCAGCGAGTTCCGCGAACGCGGCGTCGCGCAGAGCGACGATTCGCGCCCGCTCATCGCCGCTCAACTGCGCGGATACGTCGTCCTGAAGCTGCGCCTGTGCAGCATCGACCTCGATCTTCGTCTTAACCAAAGCCACGTTGATCGCGGCATCGACCTCCTCCCGTTCCGCTGGACGCAGCGCACGCACCAGCAGGACGAGGACAAGACCAAGGATGCCGACCAGGCCCGCACCGAAGACGAGGGGCGCGACCGGCGCGACCGGTCGCGCCAGCTGAAACGCGGCCGCCGCGGCCAGAACAACCCCGATGGCGACCTGGATCCGCGCCGTCCCCCAGTTCAGCGGCCGAAACCCCACGGCGATCATCACCACGAGATCGCCCACCCCGGCTATCGCCACGAGAACCGCCAAGATCTGCGCCGTCCCTTCCGGTTCCGAGCGGACCCCCGCGGTCAGCGCCACCGAGAACGCCGCGCACAGCAGAGCTACGAAGAGGACGAAGATGGGCCACCCCCTGCGTGGATCCCGTAGTCCGTACTGCGCATGCAAGCCGGCACCGAAGTCGCCCCGTGCCTGGTCCGCAGCCTCCCGAGCGCGATCCCACAGCCACGACGCGAGATGCTCTCTTCCGACCGCGATGAAGGCCGCCTGTTCCACGGGCATCGCGTCGATGTGCTTCCGCACAGGAGGCACTTTCGACCGCACCTTTGCGAGTTGAGTAGTGAACTCGTCGTCGTCCATGCGCTCCTCCTTCTCCGCGACGGACCGCCTATCGGGCGGATTCCACCCTGTCCTTGAGTCCGGAGAAAAAGCCGATGACGTCGGTCATCACGTCCACGGTGCCCCCGATGGCCTCAGCGGCGTTCGTCGGATTGCCTGCGAGCGCCAACCAGCCAGCCCGCCAACCGCCGACACGGTGGTTGCCCTGCAGAAGAAACTGCGGCGTGTACAGCATCCGAATGAGGTTCTGGGAGTTGAGGCCGTGCGGGCTGAACTTCACGATCTCTCCGTTCGGGCCGACCTCGTTGAAGAGTCCGGGAATCTTCGTCTTCAGAAAATTGTCGAGCTTGCCCCCGTACCGGGCGAAGTCGTCGCCAGCGATCCGGAACACCGCCGTGAACTTGCCGAGCTTGCCGGGGGCGACAAAGGTCGCAAACTTGGCGAGTTTCCCGAAGGGGACGATCCCGAAGGCCGCGAGGGCGACGTCCTGCCAGGAGCCCCGACCAGCGTTATACCGGCAGATCTCACCGAGCAGGCTCAGCACACCGGCGACGGCGGCGAGGACGCCTGCGAGAAGCGCCAAGGGGCCGCTCACCACGAACGCGACGACGAGCAGCGCGATGCCGACCCAGAGCAACACGTCGAGCATGGCCTCGACGAAGGGCATCGTGTTGTCCCAGAAGCTGTCGGAGACGCCGTCGGCGTTCACCTTCTCGAGTCCGGCGCAGGCCGCGTCGTACGCGTGCTCCCACGTCTCCACCGGAGCGTCGTACGAACCCCAGTAGTACTCCCAGTTCTCGACGGCCGTGTCGAACGCCGCCTGCTCGGCGTCGTCGGACGGGGCGGCGCCGGTCTGCTCGACGTCGTGGTTGTCGTTCCACGCCCACTCCGTCTTCTCGGCGGAGGCTCCGCTCAGAGCGCGCGAGGCGGTCCGCACCTCCTCCCAGGTGCGTTCAGCGCCGGCTACGCGCCAGATGGTGTCTCCCTGGGCCGTGCTCAGCGCGGTGCTGTAGCGCGCCAGCGCCTGGCCACTGGGCAGGTAGCGCTCGGCGGCCGTGGAGAGGTCGGCATGCACTTCCTTCGCCTGCTCGCGGACCGCTTCGAAGGACGCGCCCTTGCCCACGGTGCCGTCGGCGAACAACTCGAGCGTGCGCGCGGCGCGCGCCATCTTCTCGCCGATCTCCTCGATGTCCTGTGCGTGGACCGCGATCGCTTCGGGCGAGCCGGCGAGCGTGCGCACCCGGCGTCGACCGGGCGTGTGCGGCATCTCCTCCTGCGAGTAGATGTACGAGTTCTCGGTCACTTCTCGGGCTCCAGGCTCCTGGCGAGTTCGAGATCGGCATCGCGCCATCCGTCGCCGGCATCGTCGAGGCGCTTCTTCATCTCTTCGAGGTCACGACGCAGCGTCTCGCGCTTGTCGTCCCAGGCCGATTCGAACTCGTCGGCCGCCCGCGCGAGGCGCGAGTCGCCGAGCGGATGATCGATCGCCTCGACCAGCCCGCCGGTGCGTGCACCGGCGCCCTGCTCTCCGAACTCGGTCAAGATCTCGCCCAGCGCATTGCTGAGCTCCTTCATCGAGCGCAGCGGAATGTCCACCCCGTCAGCCATGTCGTCCCCCTGCCGACGTCAGCCTAGGTGGGCGCCGAACCCCTCGCGATGGGAAGCACCGCCTTTGCGCGTGATGGGAGTCAGTCGCGCACTGCGACCACGAGCTCGGCATCCGCCGGAACCGGCTGGGGCTCTCCGAGCTTCACCACGATCACGCCAGCGAGCACGAGCGCGCCGCCGAACGCCTGCAGCAGGTCGGGCAGCTGACCCAGCAGGAGCCAGCCGAACAGCAGCGCGGCGACCACCTCCGCGAGGGCGACGAAGGACGCGAGGCGGGAACCCAGCATCCGCGTCGACGCGATGCCGAGCAGGTAGGCGAGCGCGGTGGCGACGAGGCCGATCGCGAGCACGGGCACGAACCACGGCACGGTGCCGAACCGATAGGCGACGTCGGAGGTGGACCAGGCGAGCCGGAGGACGCCGACGGCTCCGGCGACCGTGAGCCCTACGGCGCCCAGCAGCAGCCCGCCGCCGGCGAGGGCGATCGGCGGCAGCCCGGTGTCCTGCTTCGCCGACAGCACGAAGTACGTCGCAGCGCCGACCATCGCGGCGAGCGCCCAGAGGATGCCGGCGGCGTTCACGGTGGCGCCGGTGACGATGTCGAGCATGAGCACGAGGCCGGCGAACGCGATGACGGCGCCGATGATGCTGCGCCGGCTCGGCCTCTCGCCGCGGCGCAGCCAGAGCCAGATGATCACGGCGATGGGGGCGGTGTACTCGATGAGCAGGGCGATGCCGACGTCCATCACGGCCACGGCCTGGAAGTAGCAGAGCTGCGTGGCGGTGACGGCGAGCAGCCCGTAGGCGGCGATCATGCCGGCGTTCTTGCGCAGCAGGCCCCACCGTCCGCGCAGCGAGAGGATCGCGGGCACGAACAGCACGAGGGCGGCGACCCAGATGCGCGCCGTGACGGCCGCGCCGGGGGTCCACCCGGCATCGATGAGCCCCCGCGCCCAGGCGCCGGACATGCCGAACGAGAAGGCGGCGCCGATCGCCAGCGGCAGACCGAGGCGCACACCCCTGTCATGCGTCATGGTGCTCATGAGATGTGACGCTACTCGCCAGCAATGTAAGGTGTCAACATGATCTTCACCGATGACACCGAAGACGCCCTGCGCGCGGCCGTCCGGCTCGTCAACACCGCGGAGGATCCCGAGACGATGGCGGATGCCGACGACGAAGACGCGTTCCTCGCCGAGTTCCCCTATACCGGCCGACTGGACCGCGATGAGGTCGAGCGCGCGTCGCTGCGAGCACTGCGCCCTGGGCTTCGCGCGATGCTCCTCGCTCCGCGCGACGAGATGGCCGACGCCGTGAACGCGGCGCTCGCCTCTGTGACGGTGACACCGCGACTGGCCAGGCACGGCGCCATGGACTGGCACCTGCACGCGATCGCCGACGACAGCCCGCTCGCCGACCGCATCCTCGTCGAGACGGCGATGGCGCTCGTCGACGTCATCCGCTCCGACGAAGGCTCGCGCATCTCCGTGTGCGCCGACGACACCTGCCAGGCTCTGGCTCTCGACCTCTCCCGCAACCGCTCCAAGCGCTACTGCTCCACGACCTGCGCGAACCGGAACGCCGTGGCCGCGTACCGCGCGCGGCGCACGGCATCCTGACCCAGCGTAAGGATTCCGTTTAAGTTCTTCACAAAATTGTGAAATCGGCGTAGCGTCGCTCGACATGAACACCGTGATCCGCACCAGCGGCCTCACCAAGCGCTACGGCCGCGTGCACGCACTCGACGGACTCGACCTCGACGTCTCCGCCGGGCAGGTGCACGGCTTCCTCGGCCCGAACGGCGCAGGCAAGACCACCACCATCCGCATCCTCCTCGGCCTCGCGCGCAAGACGGGAGGCGAGGCGTCCGTCTTCGACCTCGACCCCTGGCGCGACGCGACCGCCCTGCACCGCCGCATCGCCTATGTGCCGGGCGACGTCAGCATCTGGCCGAACCTCTCCGGCGGCGAGTCCATCGACCTCCTCACCCGCCTCCGCGGCGCCCGCACACGCGAGCCCGGCTACCGCGCCGAGCGCGAACGCCTGGAG
>JAGIAK010000110.1 GCA_017744855.1 Microbacterium sp. | reverse complement strand
GGCTGGCCGCCTGCGCTTTGCCGCGTCCTTCGGCCACCGACTCCGCGAGGTTCGCGAAGAGCACGGTGAGCCACAGCCATGCGGCGATGCCGGCGGTGAACGGTGCGGGCACCGGGGTGCCGCCGGACTCGCCCGGTCCGCCGAGGAACGGCTCGGCGATCGCGAGCACGGTGGTGAACGCGGCGCCGACCCAGACGAGCAGCATCACGGGGTTGCGCACGAGGGCGGCCGGGTTGAGCTTGCGCAGCGCGCCGGGCAGGGCCTGGACGAGCGGGCGCCAGCCGAAGGAGCGGGTGGGCGGGACGGGGGCGGATGCCGCGGCATCCGTGTGTTCTGCGGGTGTAGTGATGAGCGTCATGTCAGACGAGTCCTTCGGCGAGCGGGCCCAGGGTGAGCACCGGGAAGTAGGTGAGGGCGGTGACGACGATCGTCACGGCGAGGAGGAGGCCGACGAACTGCGGCCGGTGGGTGGGGAGCGTGCCCGATGTCGCGGGGACCTTCTCCTGTGCGGCGAAGGAGCCTGCGAGCGCGAGCACGAACACGATCGGCAGGAAGCGGCCGAGCAGCATCGCGACGCCCAGCGCCGTGTTGAACCACGGGGTGTTCGCCGTGAGGCCCGCGAACGCGGAGCCGTTGTTGTTCGCGGCCGAGGTGAACGCGTAGAGCACCTCGCTCATGCCGTGCACCCCGGGGTTGAGGATGCTGGTCGACTCGACGTCCTCGCGGATGCCGGGGATCGCGAAGCTCAAGGCCGTGCCGCCCAACACGAGCGCCGGCACCACGAGGATGTACAGGCTCGCGAGGGTGATCTCCTTCGGCCCGATGCGCTTGCCGAGGTACTCCGGGGTGCGTCCGACGAGCAGGCCGCCCACGAACACGGCGATGATCGCGAGCACGAGCATGCCGTACAGCCCCGATCCCACGCCGCCGGGTGCGACCTCGCCGAGCATCATGTTGAGCATGGGCATCATGCCGCCCAGCGCCGTGTAGGAGTCGTGCATGGAGTTGACGGCTCCGGTGGAGGTGAGCGTCGACGCGCTGCCGAACAGGGTCGACCCCAGGATGCCGAACCGCGCCTCCTTGCCCTCCATCGCGGCCCCGGCGAGCTGAGGAGCGGCGCCGTTCCCGGCGAGTTCCAGAGCCGAGAGGGCGAACGTCGACACGAGGAAGATCGTGCCCATCACCGCGACCACGGCGTAGCCCTGGCGATCGTCGCCGATCATGCGGCCGAACGCGCGCGGCAGGGCGAACGGGATCGCGAGGATGAGCAGGATCTCGAGGAGGTTCGTCCAGCCGGTGGGGTTCTCGAACGGGTGGGCGGAGTTGGCGTTGAAGAAGCCGCCGCCGTTCGTGCCGAGCAGCTTGATGGCCTCCTGCGAGGCCACGGGACCGCCGGGGATCGACTGGGTGCCGCCGGCGACCGTGTGCACGTCGGTGAATCCCGCGAAGTTCTGGATGACACCGCCGGCGAGGAGGGCGACGGCGCCGATCAGAGCGATCGGCAGCAGCACGCGGCCGAGACCGCGGGTCAGGTCGACCCAGAAGTTGCCGATGGTGGTCGATCCGCGGCGGGCGAAGCCGCGGATCAGTGCCACGGCGACGGCGAGGCCGACGGCCGCTGAGACGAAGTTCTGCACGGTGAGCCCCGCGAGCTGCACGGTGTAGCCCATGGTCTGCTCGGGGGAGTACGACTGCCAGTTCGTGTTCGCGACGAACGATGCCGCGGTGTTGAACGCCAACCCCTCCGGCACGGCTGGCAGCCCGAGCGACTCCGGCAGGAAGCCCTGCAGCCGCTGCAGCGCGTAGACGAGCAGCAGGCCGACGACCGAGAACGCCAGCACGCTGCGCAGGTACGAGCGCCAGGTCTGCTCGGATGCCGGGTCGACCCCGATCAGCCGGTACAGGCCGCGTTCGGCGCGGAGGTCCTTCGGGGTGCTGTAGACGAACGCGAGGTAGTCGCCGAGCGGGCGGTACAGCAGCACGAGCACCACGACCACGGCCAGCGCCTGCAGCACGCCGAACCAGATCTCGCCGCCCATCAGAACTTCTCCGGGGCGATGAGGGCGACGAGCAGGTAGACGACAGCGGCGACGGCGAGCACCGCGGCGGCGATCTGGAAGACGATCACGGTGTCTCCTCCCCGGCGGCGTCACGGCGGGCGGAGGTCTTGGCGCGCGGGCCCATCCGCTCCACCCCGGACGCCGCGAGGGCGACGAGGGCGAACACGGCGAGTGTCAGCGCGATGTAGATGATGTCGAGCACGGACTCGATCAAACTCCGGCATTCCGGTCTGAACGACGATCCTCACGGTTCCCCTACGGCTCCGCCCGGCGACCCATGCGCGATGCTCACAGCATCCGGCGCATCTCCTCGGCGAGGGCGGGGTTCGTGTCGACGAAGCTGCGGGTGATGTTCTCGCGCACCTCCGGCGACTTGTTCTGACTGAGCTTCGCCCGTGCGTCGAAGCGGTCCACCCGCATCCGCAGCCCGACCGAGCCCTTCGCGTGCCGCCGGGTGCCCGCCTCGTCGTCGCGCAGGCTGCGCCCGTGCGGACGGTGCTGCTCGAAGTGGTCGGTGAGCCGCGACAGCATCGCGTAGTTCTCCTCCTCGCCGAGGATCTCGGGCACGCCGTAGAGGTGCGCGGTGACGTGGTTCCACGTGGGCACGACCTCGCCAGGGGCGTAGAGCGACGGCGACACGTAGTCGTGCGGTCCCTGCACGATCACGAGCACCTCGTGCTGACCGAGTTCGTGCAGCTCCTCGTCCGGGCGGCCGAAATGGCTCGCGATGACGATGTCGTGCTCGTCCTCCACGAGCAGCACAGGGTAGTGCGAGGCGACGAGTCCGGTGCTCGTCGGGGATACGATCGTCGCCCACGGGTGGGCGCGGATGAGGCGCTTCACTTCGTCGGCATCGGTCATCAGGTAACGGGGCGTGTGGCGCATCAGGACTCCTCGGTGGATGTGGTGGGGGTGGATGCTGCGGATGCAGCGGGAAGGGCGGATGCCGGGGCGGCCCGCAGCCGCATGCGCACCGCGAGCGCGGCGCAGGCGACGACCGCGAGTCCGCCGAGCGCGGTGGGCCAGCCGATCGGCTCGTGCAGCAGCATCCACGCCCAGAGGATGGTGATGACGGGCTGGGCGAGCTGCACCTGGCTGACCTGCGCCATCGGGCCGATCGCGAGGCCGCGGTACCAGGCGAAGAACCCGAGGAACATGCTGACCACGCCCAGGTAGGCGAAGGCGAGCCACTGCACGGGCGTCGCAGACGGAGGCTCGGCCACGACGGATGCCGCGGTGAGGGCGATCATCAGGGGTGCGGCGAGCACCAGCGCCCAGGAGATGGTCTGCCACGACCCGAGCTCGCGCGACAGTAGCCCGCCCTCGGCGTATCCGACGGCCGCGGCGACGACTGCTCCGAAGAGCAGGAGGTCGGGCCAGCCGAGCGAGCCGAGCCCGCCGTTCTGCAGAGCGGCGAACGTCACGGCGGCGACGGCCCCGAGCGCCGCGAACACCCAGAACGACCGGCTCGGACGCTCGCGCGTGCGCAGCACGACCGCGACGGCCGTGGCCGCGGGGAGCAGCCCGATCACGACGGCGCTGTGTCCGGCCGGCGCACTGGTGAGGGCGAAGGAGGTGAGCAGGGGGAAGCCGGCGACCACGCCGCCGGCGACGACGGCGAGCCGCAGCCACTGCGCCCTGGTCGGCGGATGCTGGCGCGTGAGGGCGAGCGCGGCAGCGGCGAGGGCGGCTGCGACGACGGCGCGGCCCGCGCCGATGAACAGAGGCGAGAGCCCGCCCACGGCGACGCGGGTGAACGGGACGGTGAACGAGAAGGCGAGGATGCCGATCAGTCCCCACCACAGGCCGGCGCGCGTGGATAGCGCTGTCGGTCGAGGGAGGATAACGCTACTCTGTTCTTTCATGAGTCAGGATAGCACCGACCGCATCGTCGAGAGGCTGCGCGCGTGGATCGCCGCCGCGCCGCCCGGAGCAAGGGTGCCGTCGAACCGCGCGCTCACCGCGCAGTACAGCGCGAGTCCCGTCACCGTGCAGAAGGCGATGCGCCGGCTCGTCGCCCTCGACCTCGTGGAGACGAGGCCGGGCGTCGGCACCTTCGTGCGTGCGGCCCGCGCTGTGCGGCCGGTCGACTACGGCTGGCAGACCGCAGCACTCGGGGCGCCGGCCTCCCGCACCGGCGCACTGTCGTCGACGCAGCGCACCGCCACCCCCGACGCGATCGGCATGCACTCCGGCTACCCCTCGGTCGACCTCCTCCCCGAGCGGCTCGTGCGTCAGGCCCTCGCGAGAGCGGCGCGCACCGACACCGCCGTGACCAGGACGCCGGCCGCCGGCATCCCCGAGCTGCAGGCCTGGTTCGCGAGCGAGCTGGCGGCATCCGCCCCCGCCGGCATCACCCCGGCGTCCGCCCGCGACGCCCTCGTCATCTCCGGCAGTCAGAGCGGGCTGAGCTCGATCTTCCGCGCCCTCGTCGGGCCGGGCCGGCCGCTGATCGTGGAGTCGCCGACGTACTGGGGCGCCATGCTGGCCGCCGAGCAGGCGGGGGTGCGGCTGGTGCCCGTGCCGACGGGGCCGCAGGGGCCGGATCCGGCGGAGGTCGAGCGCGCGTTCGTGCGCACCGGAGCCAGGGCGTTCTACGCGCAGCCGAACTTCGCGAACCCGACCGGTGCCAGTTGGTCGCGCGACACCGGGCGCGAGGTGCTCGACATCGTGCGCCGGCACGGCGCCTTCCTGGTGGAGGACGACTGGGCGCACGACCTCGGCATCGACGCGGAGGCGACCCCGGTGTCTGCGCTCGACGACGACGGCCACGCGATCTACCTGCGCTCGCTGACGAAGAGCGTCTCGCCAGCGCTGCGCGTCGCCGCCGTGATCGCGCGCGGACCGGCACGGGAGCGCATCCTCGCCGACCGGGCAGCCGAGTCGATGTACGTCAGCGGGCTGCTGCAGAGCGCCGCGCTCGACGTGGTGACCCAGCCGGGGTGGCGTACGCATCTGCGCGGGTTCCGCGAGCAGCTGCGGTCGCGCCGCGACCTGCTGCTCGGGAGCCTCGCCGCACACGCGCCTCAGGCGACGGTCGAGACCGTGCCATCCGGCGGGCTGAACGTGTGGGCGCGGCTCCCCGACGGACGGGAAGCGGATGCCGTCGTGCGCGAGTGCGAGCTGCGCGGATTGGTGATCTCGCCCGGACGGGAGTGGTTCCCCGCCGAGCCCTCCGGCCCGTTCGTGCGCCTCAACTACGCGAACGCCGATCCCTCGCGGTTCGCCGAGGCCGCCGGCATCCTCGGCTCCGTGCTGGGCTGAGCGACGCGCTCTCGCCAGCCGCGGTGATCTGCGCCTCGGAAGGACGGAATCTCTCGATCCGTCCTTCCGAAGCGCATTCTGCCTCGCGGAGCGGACGGCGGATGCGGACCCCTAGGGCCGCCGCGTGCCGACGCGCCGCCGGCGGTCGTTGCCGCCGCGCAGGTCGCGGTTCAGGCGGCGGTCGCCGTGGTACAGGATGCCGGCCCAGTCCACCGGCGCCGGGGTCGCCGGCCGTGCGGGTGTCGAAGCCTTGGGCTTCCGGTCGGGCACGTACAGCCAGTTGAGCAGGCCGAGCCACATGTCCACCACGGAGTCGCGCAGGCCGATGTAGGCCCAGATCGCGTAGGCGGCGAGGGTCGCGTTGAATGCGGCGAACGCGGCGTTGCCCCAGTTCTGCGCGTTCACGTCGCGCCACAGGGTCCACAGCGAGAACGCGCCGATGAGGTACGGCACCACCACGTAGAGCCCTGGCGCTGCTGTGCGGTCCTTGACCTTCGGCGTCCGCACGAAGGGGATCTTCTCTCCTGTGAACGCCTGCTGGATCGACTTGAGCACGCCGGCGAGGTTGACGGGCAGCAGGATGAGGTTGAAGCCGTAGATGCGGAAGATGTCGCTGAAGCGGTGACCGCAGTAGCGCAGGTCGCTGCCCATCGCGAGGAAGTACGGCAGCGCCGCGAGGAACACCACCGGCGACAGCAGTCGGCTGTCGTACGGGTAGGCGAGCAGGAACAGCAGCCCGAAGCTCGCCCAGGCGATCGACGCCATGTAGTTCACGCGCAGCCACACCTCGCGCAGCGCCACCCGCTCGCGGCGGAAACGGCGCTCGCGCAGCTGATCGCGCAGCTTCGGCAGGATCAGCAGACCGCCGTTGGCCCAGCGGCGGCGCTGCACGACGAGCGAGCCGAAGTCGGGCGGGGTCGCCGAGTAGCTGAGGCGCTCGGGGTAGTTGACGAGCGTCCAGCCACGGGCGCCGATGTCGATGCTCGACTCCGTGTCCTCGATGACGGTGCGGTCCTGGATGTAGGTCGCGATCTCGAACCCGCCGACCGTCTCCAGCTGCACGATGTCTTCCAGCGCCGGCTTGCGGATCACCGCGTTGGCACCGACCCAGAACGTGGCGCCGAAATAGCTCATGCCCTGGTGCAGGATGTGCTGCAGATCGGTGGTCGCGCCGGCGACGCGCTCGATGCGGGTGGGGGCTCCGCGGAACGACGAGTACGGCGTCTGGGTGACGGCCACGCGCTCGTTGCCCGGCTCCTCCAGGAAGTACACCAGCCGCAGGCAGTAGTCGCGCAGCAGCAGGGAATCGGCGTCGAGCGTGAGCAGGTACGGGCTGTCCGGGACGACGAGGTCTGCCTCCGCGCGCGACTCGGCGCGGCGCAGCAGCGTGCCGGCGACGGTCTCCTCCGTCTTCCATGCCGTGCCCATCAGCCCGATGTACGAGTTCAGGTTCATGGCCTTGTTGGCCTCGTGCGACAGCGAGGCGTAGCGCTTGCGCTGGAACACGCTCGCGCGCACGGTGAAGATCCGCTCCAGGCGCAGGTGCAGCTCCCGCATCCGCTCCCGGTCGGGATGCTGGCCCTGCTCGATCGCGGCGCGCAGCGCGAGCAGGCTCAGCCGCAGCTCGGATGCCAGTCCCATGAGCACCTGGTCGATGAAGAACTCGTCGACGTGGTCGTTCATCGGCTCTGCCTCGGCCATCTCCTCGAGCCAGACGGCCGCGGCCTCGTAGTCGTCGGCGAGTCGCTCCAGCAGGCGCGCCGCGAGCTCGGCATCCATCTCCGCGTCGGAGGGCGCCTCCGTCTCGAACGCGACCCGGCTGTCGGCGAAGCGCTGACGAGGGGCCTCCAGGGCGATCTCGATGTCTGCGGGCAGCGCGAGTGTGGCGTCGAGGCGCGCGCGGTCGGCCTCGTCGGCCGGGTCTGGACGGTCGTCGACGAGCAGCACGATGCGCAGGTCGGCGAACTCCTGCAGGGCGGCCGACCACAGCGTGCCGCGCACGACGGAAGGCTCCTCGGCGTAGGAGGGGACGAGCACGGTGATGCCGCCGGCGTGATCGCGGAAGTGCCGGTCGAGTTCGGCCCTCGGTACCCGCTGGTGGTCGCGGAACCGGTACAGGGCGCCCTGCCGGGCGACGAGGTACATGAGCGCCGAGAACGTGAGGAAGGTGACGACCACGAGGTAGCCGATCGCCTCCATCGTGAAGCGGAAGCCGCCTGGCTGCTCGATGAACTCGCGGATGATCGTGGTGACGACGTAGACGATCCAGAACACGATCGTGGCGACGATGCCGATGCGACCCCAGGCGACCTTGGAGACGCCCGGTCGCGGATGCACGATCGACATCGGTTCGGAGCGCCGTTCGGCGCCCCACTGGCGTCGGCGGGTCTTCGGCTGCTCGAGCACTTCGGTCACGACGGGTCCTCTCGCGGCTGCCGGTATCGTCGAATCGTCACCCGTAGAATATCGGTGACGCGCCCCTCGCCTTCGCTGCCCCGTGCCGAAGGCCCGAACCGGTCTTGCACGGGAGAAACAGAACATGTCGCAGCGCTTTCCGGGTCGGCATGTCTCGCCCTGGCGGCTCTCCCTTCTCGTGGTGATCGTCGGAGCCCTCGTGTTCGCCGGCTTCCAGGGCTGGGAGTGGTTCACCAACAAGCAATCCGTGGTCGCGAAGCCCTGGTTCGCCGGATACGTCGACGTCACGGCCACCCCGGCGTACGCGTTCGAGAACCCGGTGACCCCGCAGGGCAAGAACGTCGTGCTCTCCTTCGTGGTCGCCGACCCCGACGATGCCTGCACCCCCTCGTGGGGCGGCGCCTACGGTCTCACCGAGGCGGCGACGGCGCTCGACCTCGACCGTCGCCTGGCGCGTCTCGCGCAGCAGGGCGGCGAAGCCGTGATCTCGTTCGGCGGGGAGGCGAACAACGAGCTCGCGAGCGTGTGCACCGATCCCTCGCGCCTGCTCTCCGCGTACCGTGCGGTCGTCGATCGCTACGACGTCGACGTGATCGACCTCGACGTCGAGGGTGAGGCGCTGCGCAGCGCGGCGGCCGCTGAGCGTCGCGCCGAGGCGATCGCGGCCCTGCAGAAGGAGCGGGCGGCGGCGGGCAGGCCGATCGCCGTCTGGCTCACGCTGCCTGTCGCGATGACGGGTCTCGCGGACGAGGGGGCGGATGCCGTCACGGCGATGCTCTCGGCCGGGGTCGACCTCGCCGGCGTGAACGTGATGACGATGAACTTCGGCTCGGGGCTCGACGACGGCACGACGATGGGTGCAGCATCCGTCTCGGCGCTGACCGGTGCGCAGAGGCAGCTCGGTGTGATCTACGGCGGGCAGGGCATCAGCCTCACCGACGCGACCCTGTGGAACAAGCTGGGCGTGACGCCGATGATCGGGCAGAACGACGTGGGCGCGGAGGTGTTCGGCCTCGACGACGCCGACACGGTCAACGCGTTCGTGCGCGAGCACGGCATCGGGCGCACGTCGATGTGGTCGCTGAACCGCGACGTCACGTGCGGCCCCAACGTCGTGGATCTGCGGCGGGTGTCCGACTCGTGCAGCGGCATCGCGCAGGGCGACCGCCGGTTCGCTTCGGTTCTCGGCGGCGGGTTGAGCGGCAGTCCGCTCGCTGCGGCGGGGGTGGAGACGACGCCCGAGCCGGTGCCCGTCGTGACGGACGATCCGGAGAGGAGCCCGTACCCGATCTGGTCGGAGGAGGCGTCGTACCGGTCGGGCACGCGCGTGGTGCTGCACGGCAACGTGTACGAGGCGAAGTGGTGGACCAAGGGCGATCTGCCCGACAATCCGGTGCTGCAGGAGTTCGAGACCCCGTGGCGGCTGATCGGTCCCGTGCTGCCGGGGGAGACGCCGGTGCCGGTGCCGGTGGTTCCCGCCGGTACCTACC
>JAGIAK010000010.1 GCA_017744855.1 Microbacterium sp. | reverse complement strand
GAGGTCGACGGGTGCGCCGTCCTCCGCCTCCCACGCCCGCACCGTCTCGCTGAGCAGCCAGAGCCCCGTGACGTTGTGCAGGAAACGGAAGCGCCCATCGACACCGAGCTCGTGCGTGAAGTTCTCCGCACGCGCCGCGTCGGTCAGCACCGGCTCCGTCAGCTCGACGCCGACCAGCCCCCACGTACCGCAGGAGATGTACGCGGCATCCGGCGTCGACAGCGGGGCGGCCACGACGGCGGACGCCGTGTCGTGCGAACCGACTGCGATCACCGGCAGGTCTCGGCCGATACGGGCGGCGAGCTCAGGGCACAGGCGGCCGATCACGGCGCCGGCGTCGACGAGCGGCGGCAGGATGCCGACCGGGACGCCGACCCGCTCCGCGAGCTCGATGTCCCACTCGGCATCGGCCACGCCGAGCAGACCCGTCGTGGAGGCGTTGGTGCGCTCGGCCGCCGCGACGCCCGTGAGCAGATAGGCGATCAGGTCGGGGATGAGCAGCGCGGTGTCGGCATCCGCCAGCCGGCCGTCGACGCGGAACTGGTACAGGGTGTTGAACGGCAGGAACTGCAGACCGTTGCGGCGATAGAGCTCCGCGAACGGGATGAGCGCGTGCACCTCCTCGACACCGCGCGCGCTGCGGCCGTCGCGGTAGTGGAAAGGCTCGGCGATCAGTCTGCCGTCCTTCAGCAGACCGTAGTCGACCGCCCACGAATCGATGCCGATGCTCTCGATCGCGGGCTCGCGGCGCACGGCCTCGGCGAGCCCCGCGACGACGTGCTCGTAGAGCGCTCCGAAGTCCCAGTGCACCCCGTCCTCGCGCTCCACCGGACCGTGGGGGAAGCGCGACACGAGCTCCAGCTCGAGCCGCCCGTCGCCGACCCGGCCGATCATGACCCGGCCGCTGGTCGCGCCGAGGTCGACCGCGGCGACGGCGCGCACGGTCATCGGAGGGCCCCGCGTGCCATCGGGTGCACGGTCATCGGAGGAAGGCCGCCGAAACGCCGGAGTCGACCGGGATGTGCAGGCCCGTGGTGCGGCTGAGCTCGGGACCGGTGAGCACGTAGACGGCGTCCGCGACGTTCTCGGGCACGACCTCGCGCTTGAGGATCGTGCGTTCGGCGTAGAACCGCCCCAGATCCTCCTCGGCCACCCCGTAGGTGGCGGCGCGGTTCGCGCCCCAGCCCGACGCGAAGATGCCGGAGCCGCGTACGACGCCGTCGGGGTTGATGCCGTTGACGCGCACGCCGTGCTCGCCGAGCTCGACCGCCAGCAGCCGCACCTGGTGGGCCTGGTCGGCCTTGGTCGCGGAGTAGGCGATGTTGTTCGGGCCGGCGAAGACGGAGTTCTTCGACGAGATGTAGACGATGTCGCCGCCGAGCTTCTGCTCGATCAGCACCTTCGCCGCGGCCTTGGAGACGAGGAACGAGCCCTTCGCCATGACGTCGTGCTGCAGGTCCCAGTCCTTCTCGGTCGTCTCCAGCAGCGGCTTCGACAGTGACAGGCCGGCGTTGTTGACGATGAGGTCGACGCCGCCGAAGGCGAGCACGGCCTCGTCCAGCGCCGCCTGCACGGCATCCGCATCGGCGACGTCGGCGGCGACGCCGATCGCGACGTCGGTGCTGCCGAGTTCGGCGGCCGCGGCCTGCGCCTTCTCCAGGTCGAGGTCGGCGACGACCACGCAGGCGCCTTCTGCGGCGAGGCGGATGGCGATGGCCTTGCCGATGCCGGAGGCGGCGCCGGTGACGAAGGCGATGCGGCCCTGGTGCGACGTCGGCTTCGGCATCCGCTGCAGTTTGGCCTCTTCGAGCGCCCAGTACTCGATGCGGAACTTCTCGGCGTCGGAGATCGGTGCGTAGGAGGAGAGCGCCTCGGCGCCGCGCATCACGGTGATCGCGTTGACGTAGAACTCGCCGGCGACCCGTGCGGTCTGCTTGTTCGCGCCGTAGGAGAACATGCCCACGCCGGGGACGAGCACGATGAGCGGGTCGGCGCCGCGGATCGCGGGGGAGCCGACCGTGGCGTGCGCGTCGTAGTAGGCCCGATAGTCGGCACGGTACTCGGCGTGCAGCTCACGGAGGCGGGCGATCTGCTCGTCGACGGATGCCGTGGCCGGCAGGTCGAGGATGAGCGGCTTGACCTTGGTGCGCAGGAAATGGTCGGGGCAGCTGGTGCCCAATGCGGCGAGAGCCGGCGCCTTCTCGGAAGCGAGGAAGTCGAGCACGACGTCGGAGTCCGTGAAGTGGCCGACCATCGGCCTGTCCTGCGAGGCGATGCCGCGGATGGTGGCGGCGAGTGCCGCCGCGCGCTCGCGGCGCTCCGTCGCGGGCAGCGCCTCGAACCCGGCACGGACGCCGCCGAAGGGCTGCGCAGCCCCGTGCTCGGCGATGTACGCGGCTGCGGTGTCGATGATCCACAGCGAGTTCGCCTCGGCCTGCTCCGACGTGTCGCCCCACGCGGTGATGCCGTGCCCGCCGAGGATGCAGCCGACGGCATCCGGGTGCAGTCGCTGGATCTCCGCGATGTCGAGTCCGAGCTGGAACCCTGGTCGCCGCCAGGGCACCCAGGCGACCCTGTCGCCGAAGATCCGCGCCGTGAGCGCTTCGCCGTCGGCGGCGGTCGCGATCGCGATCCCCGAGTCCGGATGCAGGTGGTCGACGTGCGCCGCGTCGACCAGGCCGTGCATGGCCGTGTCGATCGAGGGCGCTGCTCCGCCCTTGCCGTGCAGGCAGTAGTCGAACGCGGCGACCATCTCGTCCTCGTGCTCGACACCCTGATACACCCCGACGAGTGCGCGCAGGCGGTCGAGGCGCAGCACCGCCAGGCCCTGCTCGGCGAGGGTGCCGAGGTCTCCGCCGGAGCCCTTCACCCAGAGCAGCTCGACCGGCTGACCGGTCACCGGGTCGGTGTCGGTGCCCTTGGCCGAGGTGTTCCCGCCGGCGTAGTTCGTGTTCCGGGGGTCGGCGCCCAGACGGTTCGACCGCTCGATGAGAGCGGTGGCGGTGGGGTTTGTCATGAGTGTGGTCCTCGATGGTCTCGTCGGATGTCGTGTCGGGCCGCGCTCAGGCGCCCCAGCCGGCCTGCACGCCGCCCACGCGGTCTGCCGCGATGCGGGCGAGGTAGCCCGACGCGGCGAAAGCCTTCATCGGGTCGGCGGGCAGTCCGCGGCTCTCGCGCCACTCGGCGAGGGCCGGCCGCACGTCGGTGGAGAACGCGTCCATGAAGACCGCGTTGGCCGCGAGCACGTCGCCCGACTTCTGCGCGGCGGCGAGGGCTGCACGGTCGAGGAGCAGCGCCCTCGCCGTCATCTCCTGCACGTTCAGCACGCTGCGGATCTGACCGGGGATCTTGTCCTCGACGTTGTGGCACTGGTCGAGCATGAACGCGACGTCGGGGTTGTTCAGGCCGCCCCCGCGCACGACCTCGACGAGGATGCGGAACAGCTGGAACGGGTCGGCGGCGCCAACGATGAGGTCGTCGTCGGCGTAGAAGCGGCTGTTGAAGTCGAAGGAGCCGAGCTTGCCCAGGCGCAGCAGCTGCATCACGATGAACTCGATGTTCGTACCGGGGGCGTGGTGGCCGGTGTCGAGGCAGACCATGGCCTTGTCGCCGAGCGCGCTCACCTGCACGTACGAGGTTCCCCAGTCGGGGACGTCGGTGTGGTAGAACGCCGGCTCGAAGAACTTGTACTCCAGTACGAGGCGCTGGTCGTCGCCGAGCCGCGCGTAGATCTCCTGCAGCGATTCGTGCAGGCGGTCCTGGCGTCCGCGCATGTCGGCCTGGCCGGGGTAGTTCGAGCCCTCGGCCAGCCAGATCTTGAGGTCCCGGCTGCCCGTGGCATCCATCACGTCGATGCAGGCCAGATGGTGGTCGATCGCCTTGCGTCGGATGCCGGCGTCCTCGTGCGTCAGCGCGCCGAACCGGTAGTCGTCGTCCTGGAAGGTATTGGAGTTGATCGTGCCGATCGCCACTCCGAGGTCCTCGGCATGACGGCGCAGGTCAGCGAAAGAGTCGACGAGATCCCACGGGATGTGCAGGGCCACGGTCGGTGCGAGAGCGGTGTGCTCATGCACCTGTGCGGCATCCGCGATCTTCTCGTACGGGTCGCGGGGCGTGCCCGGTGTGCCGAAGACCTTGAAACGGGTGCCGGAGTTGCCGAACGCCCAGCTGGGCAGCTCGATCGCCTGCGCTGCGAGGGCGGCTCGGATCTCGGGGGTGAGGATGCTCATGCTGCGCTGCCTTCGCTGTCGGTGTCGTCGCGGTCGGATGCTGCGCCACCGGCGGCGGCGAGTTGGTCTTCGAGGTGGAACACCTCGGTGAGCGGGGTGGCCGCCTGGTCGGGGCGGCCGTCGAGCCCCACGAAGAAGCGGCTCATCTCGGCCTCCCATCGGGAAGCCGTCTCCGACGCGGCGAGGTAGGCCTGCGCCGCCGCATCGTCGTCGGTCGCGTAGCAGCCGAAGAGCACGCCGCTCGGACCGAGGAAGAGGGAGTAGTCGCGGCGTCCCGCCGCGGCGATCTCGGCGAGCATCTCCGGCCGTACGGGGGAGTGGAGCTCGAGGTACTCGTCGAGGAGCTCGGGACGCACCTGCAGCTGGAAGGCTATGCGAGGCACGGCCCGACTCCTGAAATGAATCGATTCAATCTCACAGATGCGACTGTAGAGGGGAGTGCGGAAGAATGTCAACAGCAGGAGCTCGGAAGGCGGGAGGTGCGGGCGGATGAGCGTCAGTGTCAAGGAGGTCGCTGAGGCGGCCGGCGTCGCCGTCGGCACGGTGTCGAACGTGCTGAACCACCCCGACAAGGTCTCGACCCGCACTCGCGAGCGCGTGCAGGGCGTCATCGCCGAGCTGGGCTTCGTGCGGAACGACGCGGCCCGCCAACTCCGCGCCGGGCGGAGCCGGACCATCGGCATGATCGTCCCCGACGTCAGCAACCCGTTCTTCGCGGAGGTCGCACGCGGTGCGCAGGACCGCGCGAGCGAGGACGACATGATCGTCCTGCTCACCGACACGGAGGGGAACGAGAAGCGGCAGCTCGCCCAGCTCGAGCTGTTCCGGGAGCAGCGGGTCAACGGCGTGCTGCTCACCCCGGCATCGGCAGACTTCCCGCGGGTCCGCGATTTCATGGATCACGGTCTCCCCGTCGTGCTCGTCGATCACCCCTCCGCGGACGACGCGCCCGCCGTCTCGGTCGACGACGTCGAGGGCGGGAGGCTGGCCGTCCAGCATCTGCTCGACGGCGGACGACGGAGGATCGTCTTCGTGTGCGGACCGACCACTGTCCGGCAGGTCGCCGATCGGCTCGTCGGGGCCCGCCTCGCGGTCGACGGGTGCGCCGGCGCCACGCTGGAGGTCGTCGAACAGGGCTCACTCACGGTCGCCGGGGGCGCTGCCGCCGCTATCGAGATCTCTGCGCGCTCCGCGGCTCTACGGCCGGACGCGATCTTCGCCGCGAACGACCTCCTGGCGATAGGAGCGCTGCAGGTGCTCGCCAAGGATCCGACCGTCCAGGTGCCGCGTGACATCGCCGTCGTCGGCTACGACGACATCGACTTCGCCTCAGCGGCCGCGGTGCCGCTCACGTCGGTGAGGCAGCCGTCGCGGCGGATGGGGTGGACGGGAGTCGACCTCCTCCTGGCGGGCGGCCGCCGGTCGCCTGACGAGCGGCAGGTGCTCTTCCGTCCTCAGCTGGTGGTTCGCGAATCCAGCGGTGAAGGGCTGGGCGCTCCCTCGACGAGCTGAAAGCGGCGGCCTCGTGCTGAGGCCGCCGCTTTCGGACGGGAGTCGCACCTGTCAGGGGACGAGGATCGTCGCCAGAGCCTGCGCGTAGGCGCGGGACAGGAAGTCGTTCGGATGGTTGACGTTGTTGCCCGTCATGTCCTGGAAGCGCTTCTTCGCGAGCAACGACTGATGGATGCTCGTCATGTCCATGACGACGACGCCGGTGCCGGCGAGCTGGTCGAGGACCGCCTTGTACGACGCCTGCGCGCCTGCGTAGGTGGTCGCCGCGTTCGCCAGCGTGGGCGCGACGAGGACGAACTCGGCATCGGGGTTCACCGCGCGCACCGACGCCATGATCGACTGCACGTTGGTCTTGAACGTCGACGCGGAGACGTTTCCGGTGCCGTCGTTCATCCCGAATGCGATCACGACGAGATCCGGGCGGTCGGCGGCTACGAGAGTGGAGGCGTTGGCGGCGCCCCACGCCGAGTCCATCCCGGCGACCGAGGGGTTGCGGAACGTGAGTCGGGAGCGGAAGTTGGTCTGCAGCTCTACCATCGCCATGGTTCCCCAGTTGGGCACTTTGGGTCGCCGCCGAACGAGCTGGTGCTGGAGTGCCCGACGGAGATGCTGTCGCCGTACAGCGTCACACCGATCGCGGAACCCCCGGTGAGCTTGGCGAGGGTCTTGGGCAATTGGGCACCCTGGTACGAGGGGACACTGCCGCTCCACCCCGCCGCGGCGTGCGGGTAGGAGACCGCCAGCTGACGGTTGTGCAGATACGCGCCTTCGCAGCCCAGCGACTTCCCTCCACCCACCTTGTCGACGAGGAAGCACCCGGTCGGCGCTGTCGTCGGCGAGAACTCCGCGCTCGTCATCGAGGCGGCCGCCGAGCCCGGAACGAGCCGGATGGAGTTGGACGGAGCGTCGTAGGTCCAGTCGGTGCCCTCGACGTACGTCGTCGTCAGGGCGGAGTTCTTGACGGTGATCGCCCCGGTCGGAGTGAAGAGCAGCGGCGCCGTGGCGATGCCTCCGCCGGTGGAGATCAGCTGGATGGACTCGTTGTACATGGTCGTCCCCGCCCAATAGGGCGACAACGCCTGGCGGAGGTCGAAAGAGGGCGTCAGGGTGATCGTCGGATCCCAGAACGTCTTGTCGTTCGACGGATCGCCGTTCGCGTCGACGGCGAACGCGATGACGTCGCCCGCCGCGACCGTGGTGGTCACGTTCGTCGTGACGCCCGCGAGCGTCGTCACCGGACTGGAGGTCCAGAGGGCGGCGGAGTTCTTGCGGATGCCGGCGATGATGCCGTTTCCGGCGGTGGAGTCGTACTTCTTCACCACGCCGGCGATCGTGACGGTGCCCGAGGTCGGAGCGATCCACTTGCGGATGGACTGCCGGCCGATCGCCGGATGCTGCCAGTCGGGTCCGACGTACAGGTTCGCGACCGACCCGGCCCACACCCTGTTCGCGGCATCCCACGTCATGTCGCTCTCCGACGTGCTGCTGGCTTCGCTGTACCGCCAGCCGTAGAACCCCTGCGTCGACACGTAGTCGGCGGTCGGTGTGAACACCGTCTGCCGGATCTCCTCGATCACGGGGTTCCAGGTCGTCTTGTCGTACGAGGTGTCGCCGTTCGGATCGAGCACGAACGCGATCAGGTCACCGGGGTCCACGGTCACCTGGACGTCGTGCGTGACGCCCGTCATGGTCGAGACCCCGCTCGCCCAGACCTGCGTCCCGTTCTTCCAGATGCTCGTGATCACGCCGTTCCCGAGCGCGGAGTCGGTCTTGCGGGCGGTGCCGGTGATGCGGATGGTCTCGGCGCTCGGGGCGGTCCAGATACGCTCCGCAAGCATCCCTCCCGCGGGGTGCATCCAATCCTCGCCGACGAGAAGGTAGGGCGAGCTCCCAACCCACGTGCGCGTGGAGGCGTTCCAGGTGAGGTTCGTCAGGGCGGATCCGTCGAACTGGCGGTAGGACCAGTTCCCTGCGCCCTGGGTCCCGCTGAATCCGGTGGAGGCGTAGTTGATGATGTTGCCGTTCTTGAGCTTCACGGTGTTGCCGCCGATCGTGTAGCCGGCGTCGGATGGCCAGAGCTCGTTCTGCGTCGGGGTGCGTTCGGCGATCATGTTCAGCGGCTGGTCGCGATCCTTCTTCACGATCGTGTTCCCGGTGATCGTCCCTCCGTTGCCCACGTTGTACTGATGCGTGAGGAACGCCGCATGCGGTGCGCCGGCCACGCCGATCCCGTTGTTCTCGAAGGTGTTGTCGATCAGGCTGGTGTTGACATTCTCCACGCCGCCGCTCCACACCGGATTGCGGTAGACCATCACGGCTTCGTCGTCGTTGTCGTGGATGTAGCTGTTCTTCACTGTGACGTTGACGTTCAGGCCCTCGTAGTCGATGCCGACGCCGTCGATGCCGTTCGGCGCTCGCGTCTCGCCGACCTCGATGTTGTCTGCCACGAAGTTCTTCACCGCGTTGAACTGCACACCCGCAGTGCCCCACGGCATCCCGCTCAATCCGGAGCGGATGAAGCTGCTGTCTGTGAGGGAGCCGCTGAAGCTCCCCGTGCCGTAGTTGATGCCGGTGAGCTGGAGGCCCTCGCGGTAGGAGTCGACGGCGTGGATGCCCGAGAGGTTCACGTTGTCGGCGTGGCGGACCTCGATGGGGCCGTCGGTCCGCTCAACGGTCACGTTCTTGATCGTGACGTTCTGTAGGCGCCCGGCCGGGGAGCCCTCTTCTCTGAAGGTGAAGATGCCCACCGAGTACGACATGCGCTGGAGAACGGGGTCCCGGTTCTCGGCCGAAGGGAACGGAGTGAACGGCCACTTGGCGATGTCATGCACGTAGACGTCCTCGATCCAGAGGCCGTCTCGCACGCCAGCGGCGTCGTTGACGTGGACGATGCCGCTCTTGGCGAAGGCGATCTCCAGGCTCTGGATCTTCCAGCCGGCCACGTTGTGCAGGTAGATCGCGTAGAGGGGGCCGTTCGCCGCGAGATCGGTGGGGTTCGGGGCGGGGATGGCGGCGACCGAGGCGTACGGCTTGATCGCCGGGCGGGCGCCGGTTCCATACGCGCTCAACGTGATCCAGTTGGTCGAGGTGCCGCTGCCGTGGAGTTCGAGCGGCTCGCCGCTCCACGTGTCGCCGCGTTTCAGGAGGACGGCGTCGCCGGCGGCGAAGGTCTGGGCCGACACCTTCGTGAGCGTCTTCCAGGCGGTCGCAGGGGAGAGGCCGTCGTTGGCGTCGTTGCCGCCGGTGGCGCTGACGTAGTAGGTCGTGGCCGCGGCGTGGGCGGGGGCGCTCGCGACGAGGCCGGCGGTGAGAAGGGCGATCGTCGCCAGGGCGGAGGCGAGGAATCTGGAGGTCGTGCGCATCGAGATCTCCTTTGATCGAGGACGCAGAGGGGGTGGGGCCGACCGTAGCAGGAGAGTTTGTCATGCGCAATCACTGTTTGCTCTTCACACTCGCGAGGCTCTTCCGGATGAAAGCTTGATCTGCAAACATTTGGTTTACAATGGTGCGATCCGGGGGTGGGAGTTCGCAAAGCCGTCGCACGACGCGATGGCGGCTCGAGGATGACCCTTCTGCTCTGGGTTTCGCCAACACAGTGAAGAGGTGCACGTGCGTACTCACGACTCGATCTCGCGTCCGAACGGCGGTCGCCAGACGGTGAACGTCCTGCAGAAGGCGCTGGACGTGCTGGAGCAGATCGTCTGGTCCGGACCCATGACCCTCGGAGAGCTCGCAGAGGCGTCCGGAGTCGAGCGCGCGGCCGTCTACCGCATCGTGAACACCTTCATCGAACGCGACTACTTCGCACAGGACAAGGACTCGCGACGCTTCGTACCCGGGAGCAAGCTCAAGGCCCTGAGCTCGATGGTCGGATCGGATGTAGACCCGGTCGAGATCGCCGCGCCTTTCCTCGAGGAGCTCCAGGCGGAGTTCGGCGAGACGGTGAACTTCGGGCTCCTCGTCGGCTCCGAGGTGCACTACCTCAAGGTCCTCGAGAGTCTCCATCCGCTGCGCATGATGACCTCGATGGAGGATCGTGACCCGGCGTATGCCACGGCCCTCGGCAAGGCCGTGCTGTCGAGTCTCGATGACGATACGGTGCGGAGCCTCTTCGACGACGTCGAGTTCCGTCAGCGGACTCCGCGGACGGTGCGCTCGCTCGGCGAGCTCATCGAGGAGCTCGAGGCGGCGCGTGCGCGAGGCTTCGCCATCGACGACGAGGAGAACGAGATCGGCGCCATCTGCGTGGCCGCCGCCATCGACGCCGGTGAGGACACGCGCTATGCGATCAGCGTCTCCGGGCCGATCGTGCGCGTCGACGAGGCGGTGGTGGCGCGGCTGGGCGAGAGGTTGCGTGACGCGTCGGCCCAGATCGGCGAACGCCTCCGCACCGGTGCGCCCGCGGCGCACGCGCCCCTGTAAGCCCTCGGCTCGCTCTGCCTTCCCGCGCCCTGGCGCGGGAAGGCCACGTCGGCATACCGAGGAGCGCGCCCGCCGGAAGATCGCGGCATCCTTCCTCCTCCTGGGGCTTGACGACACATAGATTGATATGTAAACCTGAGTCTCGTCATACAAACTGGAGGCAATGGTGCGAACGAGACGCTGGTGGGTACGCAGGCAGTGGGTGCCCTATCTACTGGTTCTGCCCTTCGTCGCTCTGTTCGCCGTGTTCTTCATCGCGCCCCTCGTCGGTGCGCTCACCAACAGCCTCTTCACGAAGAAGCTGATCGGCGGCACGACGTTCGTCGGGCTCGAGAACTACGCCAGGGTCCTCACCGATGCGTCCTTCCTCGGTTCGCTGGGCCGCATCGTGCTGTACGCCGTGATCGCCATCCCCGTCGCGATCCTGATTCCGCTGATCCTCGCCCTGGTCGCCGACTCCGGCGTGGTGCCGCGGCAGGGCCTGTTTCAGACGCTGTTCTTCCTCCCCTACGCGATCCCGTCCGTGATCGCGACGCTCATGTGGGGATTCCTCTACGGCCCGACGATCAGCCCGTTCACCGACATCGCAGGCTGGTTCGGCATCGACCTCAACCTGGTGAGCAAGGACCTGATCCTCCCGTCGATCGCGAACATCGGCATCTGGCTCGCCGCCGGATACAACATGATCGTGTTCTACTCCGCCCTGAAGAGCGTCCCGCCGGAGACGGTCGAAGCCGCGCGACTCGACGGTGCAGGACCGATGCGGATCGCGCTGAGCATCAAGACGCGGATGATCTTCCCCGTCGTGTCGACGATCGTCATCTTCTCGATCATCGGCACCCTCCAACTGTTCGCCGAGCCGCAGGTGCTGCAGACGATCGCGCCCACGGTCATCACCTCAGACTTCACCCCCAACCTCTACGCCTACTCGCTCGCCGCGTCGGGACAGCAGATGAACTACGTCTCGGCCATGACCTTCGTGATCGGAGCGATCGTGATCGCCTTCTCCGTCGTCTACCTCCGCGTCACGCGGCGCTATCGGGACGTGTCATGACCGGCTCGCGGACGCTCGCCCCCGCGCGTCGCGACGCCGCGCCCGCAGGACGGGACACAGCGCCCGCCCGCAGGCGCGCCCCTCGGCACTGGGGTTCCCGCACATCGGGCCTGGTACTGTTCGCCGCGATGGCGATCTACGTCCTCATCCCGCTGGAGTGGGTCGTGGTGAACTCGACCAAATCCAACGGAGACATCTTCTCGACGTTCGGATTCTGGTTCTCCTCGCATCCCCAGTTCTTCGAGAACGTCGCCAGCGTCTTCGCGCAGGACGGCGGGATCTTCTCTCGCTGGATGCTGAACTCGATCGGCTACGCGGCGATCGGCGCCCTCGGGGCGACCGTGACCTCGTACCTCGGCGCCTACGCCTTCTCGGTGTGGCGGTTCAAGGGCCGCGATGTGCTGTTCTGGATCATCATCGGAGCGATGATGATCCCCGGTACCGCGCTCGCGGTCCCGATCTTCCAGCTGATGGGCTGGCTGGGACTCATCAACAGCCCGCTGGCCGTCGTGCTGCCGACCATGGTCAGTCCGTTCGGGCTCTACCTGTTGCGGACCTACCTGGACGCATCCGTCCCGGCCGAGATGATCGACGCCGCGCGTGTCGACGGGGCGGGGGAGACGCGCATCCTCACGACCATGATCCCGCCGGTGGCGAGGACGGGACTCGCGACCGTGTTTCTCCTCATGTTCGTCGGGGCGTGGAACAGCTATCTCATCCCTCTCCTGGTGCTGACCGACCCGAACCTGTTCCCGGTCACCATCGGGCTCAACGACTGGAACCGGCAGTCGATCTCGCCGCTCGCCGGCGGAGAGATCCTCTACCCGGTCATCGTGACGGCGAGCCTGCTCGCAGCGCTGCCGATCATGGTGCTGTTCGTGATGATGCACCGTCAACTCCGCAGCGGACTGGCGATGGGAGCCGTGCGATGAACGTAGAGAACGGGCGCCCTGTCGCCCTCGTCACCGGAGCGTCGCGCGGCATCGGGGCGGCCGTGTGCCGCCGCCTCGCCGAGACCGGATGGGACGTCGCTGTCGCGCATGAGCCCGTCGAGGCGATGCAGAGGATGGCGGAGGATCTCGCCGCCGACCTGACCACGCAGGGCGCGACCGCCAGGGCGTACTCCGCAGACCTGCGTGACGCAGCGGCGGTGGCCGAGCTCGTCGCGAGCATCGCCCGTGACTTCGGTCGCCTCGACGCGCTGGTCTCCAACGCGGCGGTGGACAGGATCACGGACTGGCGTGAGATCAGCATCGACGAGTGGGACCTCACGATGGACGTGAACGTGCGTGCGGCCTGGTTGCTCGCTCGCGCCTCTCTCGACCTTCTCGCGGCGGGCTCGAACTCGAGCATCGTGCTGGTGAGCTCGACCATGGCGCGCTCAGGGCAGCCGGGGCGGCTCCACTACAGCGTCTCCAAGTCCGCCCTGCTCGGAATGGCGCGCACGCTCTCCCGCGAGGTCGGCCCCGAAGGGATCCGCGTCAACGCCGTGATGCCGGGCGCCATCCGCACGGAGTCCGAGACCGAGCGCTTCGGGACCGACGTCGACGAGGCCGTGATCGCCCAGCAGTCGATCCGACGCCGCGGCGTCGCCGCGGACGTCGCTCACGCCATCCGCTTCCTGGTGAGCCCGGAGGCGTCCTTCATCACCGGCCAGGTGCTCGCCATCGACGGCGGCGCCCACTGATGCTCTCAACGAAAGGTGCACGATGACCATCGAACGCGTGGAGACGCTGCATGACCCCAACGCGGGTGCGGCCACTCTCACATTCGTCCAGATCCACGACTCCTCTGGCGCCGTGGGTCTCGGGGAGACGTACTACACGCCGAAGACCGTCGCCGCGTACGTGCACGAGGTCATCGCCCCGGCGCTGATCGGCACCGATGCGCTGCAGGACGGCACGCTGTGGGACAGGGAGTACGTGGCGTCAGCGCGACGCGGCGCCGGCGGCACGGACATGCGGGCGCTCTCCGCCGTCGATCTCGCCATGTGGGACCTGAAGGGCAAGCTCCTCGGCGCTCCCGTCTATCAGCTGCTCGGCGGAGCGGGAGAGATGCCGACCCGTGTGTACAACACCTGCGCGGGGTCGACCTACGCCACCGGAAGCGTGGTCGGGCGCGGTCCGCACGCCGACAAGGACGACCTGTGGCGCGCCCTCAACGACCCGGGCGACCTGGCAGCCGAACTCCTCGAGCAGGGCTTCACCGGCATGAAGCTCTGGCCGTTCGACCAGTTCGCCGACGCGGACGCCGGCCGATCCATCGCCGGCCGGGATCTCGCAGCGGGGCGAGGCATCCTCGAGTCGATCCGCACCGCGGTGGGCGATCGGATGGACATCATGCTCGAGGGCCACGGCAAGTGGCAGCTCGCTCCGGCGATCCAGATCCTGCGCGCGATCGAGGACCTCGACGTGCGCTGGGCCGAGGACATGGTGCTCGCGAACGATCCGAGCGTGCTGTCCCGACTGCATGCAGCGAGCCGGGTCCCGGTGGCGGCGAGCGAGTATCTGATGGGCAGGTGGGAGTTCCGGCGGATGTTCGAGGCCGACGGGATCGGCTACGTCCACCTCGACCCGTCGTGGTGCGGCGGGATCAGCGAGGCGAGGAACATCCTCGCGCTCGCCAGCTCCTACGGGATCGTGGCGTCGATGCATGATTGCACCGGCCCCATCAACCTCCTCGCCGGGCTCCACCTCGCGGCCTCGCACTCGATCGTGGGGTATCAGGAGGTGCTGCGAGCCTTCCTCGACGACGTGTACCCGCGCATGGTCGAACTGCCCTTCGAGGTCACGGACGGGCGGATGTCCCCGCCGGAGCGCCCGGGCCTCGGCGCTTCGCTCACCTCGGAGTTCCTCGCGAGCCCGACGCTCATCCGCGAGTCCACACGATGAACGAGGTCGCGCTGCGGATCGGCGACCTCGACGGCACTGCGGTGCGCGCGCTGCACGGCGTGAACAACGGACCGGTGACGTACGGCGGTCTCGTCGACGTCTCCGACCTCTACCGCGAGGCGCAGATCCCCGTCGTCCGACTGCACGACCCGAACTGGCCGCACGCGTGGGAGGTCGACATCCATACGATCTTCCCCGACTTCGAGCGGGACCCCTCCGACCCGGCCAGCTACGACTTCGCCCGCACGGACGACTACGTCGCGTCGATCGTCGCGACGGGAGCGTCGATCGTCTACCGGCTGGGCGAGAGCATCGAGCACTCCGCGCGCAAGTACTTCGTGCATCCGCCGGCCGACCCGGAGAAGTGGGCGCAGGTGTGCCTCGGCATCATCCGCCACTACAACGAGGGGTGGGCGGACGGACACGCGTACGGCATCGCGCACTGGGAGATCTGGAACGAGGCGGACAATCCCGACGCCGGCGTCATGTGGAGCGGCACGGACGACGAGTACTTCGCGCTCTACGCGGTGGCCGCGCGCGCCATCCGCGCGGAGTTCCCCGAGCTGCTCGTCGGCGGACCCGCGTGCACCATGATCAACGAGGCGCACACCAGGGAGTTCCTCCGTCGATGCCGTGACGAGGACCTTCCTCTCGACTTCTTCTCCTGGCACACGTACGCCGACCAGGTGTCGTCGATCGTGGAGAACGCCAGGATCGTCGACGGCTGGCTCGCCGAGTTCGGCATCGGCGACGTGGAGATCCACCTCAACGAGTGGAATCACATCGCCGATGTCGACCTGACGGACAGCGACCCCGCCGTCGTGCGCCGCTTCCTCTTCGACCGTGTGAAAGGCCCGGAGGGCGCCTCCTTCGCCGCGGGAGTCCTCTGCGCTCTGCAGGACACCTCGGTCACTGTGGCGAACTACTACGACGGTCAGCCGCGCGGCTGGTACTGCGGCCTCTTCGACGACTTCGGCGCTCCGCTCCCGACATACGGCGTCTTCAGCGAGTTCAACCGGCTGGTCGGCCTGCCGCGGCTGCGCGCGTCCTTCGACGGGGAGGCGCACGGACTCCACGCGCTCGCCGCTCGACGGGACTCCGACACGGAGCTGCTGATCGCGAACCCGACGGCGCACCCCGTTCGATGCGAGGTCGCAGGCCTCCCCGACACCTCGACCTGCACCGTTCAGTACGCGGCCGGTCCCCCTGGCGACCCCCTGTACGACGGTGACGGATTCGTCCTTCCCGCCCACTCCGTGATCGTCGTCCGACCGGACGCCGCTCCTCATCCGTCCCGCATCGCGAAGGAATGATCTGCCGTGGAACAGACAGAAGAAGCGACCATCATCCAGGCGTGGCCGAGGTCCGCAGCCGCGTACGAACGCGCCCGTGCCAGTCTCGGCGGAGGCGTCTCCACAGGACTGCGCGCGAGCGCGCGACCGCATCCGATCTTCTTCGATCGCGGTGAGGGCGGGCTGCTGTTCGACGTCGACGGCAACGAGTACATCGACTACGTGCTGGGGTGGGGGCCGAACATCCTCGGACACGGCAACCCGGCACTCGTCGCCGCCGTCTCGGAGCAGATCACGAAGGGGGCGACGTACGGGTCCGGCCATGAACTGGAGTACCTCGCCGCTGAGGCCTTGCTGCGGGCGTACCCCGATCTCGACAGGGTGCTCTGGTCGAACACGGGCACGGAGGCCGATCTGAGCGCACTCCGCCTCGCGCGGTCGTGGACCGGCAAGCAGCGCATCGTGCGCTTCGCCGGGCACTACCACGGCTGGTCGGACCAGATGCTCGTGGGGTACCGCCCCCGCGCAGGCAGGAACGACACCAAGGGCCAGCAGTCCGATGTCGACGAGTACGTCGACGTGCTGCCCTGGGGAGACGCCGACGCGCTCGCCGCGCTGCTCGCCGATCGCTCGGACGTCGCCGCCGTGTTCCTCGAACCGGTGCTGATCAACTCGGGTGTCATCCGCCCGCCGGATGGCTTCCTCGAGGCGGTGCGTGCGCTCTGCACGGAGCATGGCGTCGTCCTGGTCTTCGACGAGGTCATCACCGGGTTCCGCGTCGCGCTCGGCGGCGCTGTGGAGCGGTTCGGCGTTGTTCCCGACCTCGTCGTGCTCGCGAAGGCGATCGCGGGAGGGATCACCCTCGCAGGAATCGTCGGCACGGCGGGGATCATCGATCAGGTGACCACCGGCACCACGCACGCGGGCACGTACAACGGCAATCCGATCGCACTCACTGCGGCGGTCGCGACGATCGGCGAGCTCAGCAGGCCCGGGACCTTCTCACGGCTCGAGGAGTCGGGGGCGAGGTTGGCCGACGGCCTCAGGGGCGCTCTGCGCCGCGCGGGGGTCACCGGCGCGGTGAATCAGCTCGGCCCCGTGGTGCAGTGCGCCCTCGGCGTGACGCAGCTCGAGACGTTCGCGGACTTCCTCGCCAGCGACCAGAGCCGGTACGGAGACCTGATCGTCGAGCTTCTGCGGCGGGGCGTCTTCACGCTTCCCGGTGGACGCTGGTACCTCTCCACCGCGCACACGGACGCGCACATCGACCGCACGGTCGAGGCCTTCGAGCACAGTCTCAGGGCCATCGCGTGAGTGCGTCCCGGCGGATCAGGGTGGGGCTCCTCGGCTTCTACCACGAGGCGAACAGCTTCGCCCCGGTGCGGGTCGACGACGCCTACGTCCGCGCGGCGGGGGTGTTCCGCGGCGAGGATCTGCTCCGGGAGTACCGCGGCAGCGAATCGACCGCCGGCGGATTCATCGCCGCCGCGGATGCCGACGGACAGGTCGACCTCGTGCCGATGGTGCTCTCGGTCCTGGTGCCGGCGGGACCGGTGACAGCCGAGGCGCTCGCCACCCAGGTGGCGTCCTTCCGAGACGCGCTGGACGCGGACGGGCCGTTCGACGGCGTGCTCGTGGTGCTCCACGGGGCCGCGGTCTCGGATGACGTCGACGACGTGGACGGTCACCTCCTGGAGGTCGTCCGGGAAGCGGTCGGCCCCACGGTCGTGATCGGGACCTCGCTGGACCTCCACGCCAACATCAGCGCGCGGATGTGCGAGGCCGCCGATCTGCTGAACACCTACCGGACCAATCCACACGTCGATGCGCGGCCGATGGCCGAAGAGATCGGCCGTCTGGTGTTCGCCGCGGCACGCGGGCTCATCGCGCCGACGACCTCGTTCGCGCCGATCCCCTCCTTCATCAACATCCTTCAGCAGAACACGGACGTCTCCCCGATGTCGGACGTGATCGCCGACGTCGTGGCGACGGCTGCGCTGCCCGGAGTCCTCACGGCGAGCGTCGCGGAGGGGTACCCCTACGCCGACGTCCCCGAGATGGGGATGTCGGCCGTCGTCGTGACCGACGGAGCCCCCGCCAAGGCCGACGAGCTCGCGCATGCTCTCGCTGAACGGGTATGGCTCCGCCGCGACGCCTTCGAGACGCAGGTGCCAGGACCCGAGGAGGCGCTCGAGATCGCCGCGGCGGCTGACGCCACCCCCGTGCTGCTCCTCGACGTGGGGGACAACATCGGCGGGGGATCGCCCGGCGACTCCGTGGTGCTCTTGGACGCGGCGATCCGCACGGGTTTCCGAGACCTGGTGACGATCGTGAACGCCCCCGAGGCCGCGGCATCCGCCCATCGAGCCGGGATCGGCGGAGTGCTGGACGTGACGATCGGAGCGAACGCTCCGCACGCGACCGTCCCTCCCGTGACGGCCAGCGCGACGGTCATCGGCGTGAGCGACGGCGTCTTCGAGGCGGCGGGTACGCTGCACGCCGGCTTCAGACGGTTCGATGCGGGACCCAGCGCCGCCCTCAGACTGGCGAGTGGCCAGACCGTCGTGGTGACCACCCGGGTCACGCTGCCGTTGACGCCGGTGCAGCTGGAGGACGTCGGCCTCTCGCCGTCGGACTTCCGCGCGATCGTCGCCAAGGGAGTGCACTCGCCGCTCGCCGGGTACGGGCCGCTGGTCGGCCGCGTCATCCAGGTGGACACCCCTGGGGTCACCGGCGCGGACTGCTCGCGCTTCGTCTACCGGAAGCGGCGCAGGCCGCTGTTCCCCTTGGAGCGCGATGCGCAGCTCTGACGCGGTGGCGCCCCGTCCCCACTGCATCGACAGGAAGGACGCGCAGTGACGTCACACATCGCGGTGATCGGTGGAGGGCTCATGGGCCGCGGCATCGCCCAGGCGCTCGCCGACGGAGGGCATCGGGTCTCCGTCGTCGAGTCCGTCGCCGAGGTCGCGGCGCACGTCGAGGCTCTCGACCACCCGAGGATCGCCCTGCGTGGGCTGGAGGATGCCGTCGCCGACTGCGACCTGGTGATCGAGGCGGTGTCCGAGAACGTCGACGTCAAGCTCGCCCTCTGGCGTCGCATCGACGACCTGGCCGCTCCTCGCACCCTCTTCGCGACCAACACCTCGTCGATCGACATCGATGAGCTGGCTCGTGTGCTCGGGGATCCGACCAGACTCCTCGGACTGCACTGGTTCAACCCCGCGGTGGTCGTGCCGTGCGTCGAGGTGGTGCTCGGCTCGCTGACCGGCGAAGCGACGGCGACTGCGGCGGCCGCGATGATGGCGTCTGTCGGCAAGCAGCCGATACGCGTGCGTACGGCACCGGGCTTCGTCGCCAACAGGCTGCAGTTCGCGCTCTTCCGTGAGGCGATGCTCTGCCTGGAGGAGGGGCTCGCCTCGGCCGAGGACATCGACAGGATCGTGCAGACATCGTTCGGGCCGCGGCTGGCGAGACTCGGCCCGCTGCTGAGCGCGGACCTCGGCGGCCTCGACACCTATGCCGCCATCCTGCAGTACCTCTCCGCGCACCTCGGCGAGCGCTTCGAGCCTCCGCAGAGTCTGATGCGGATGGTGGCGGAGGGGCGCCTCGGAGCGAAATCCGGCGCGGGGGTACGAGGGCTGGACGCCGCGGAGTACGACGAGCTGTCCCGGGGGATGGCCGATCTGCTCCGTGACGCCTATCGGCGACCCGACGCGGCACCGGTCCCGCGATCATGACCGGGATGCGGATCGCTCGTCTCACCGTCGAGCAGGGCGAGAGCGGCGCCGTCGTCGGCACCGACCGGCCCAGGCTGTCGTGGACGCTGGACACGGACGCCGGCGAGACCTCCATGCCCGTCCGCGCCGAGGTGGAGTGGGCGACCGGCGCGTCGACCGCGACGCGCGTGGTCGACGACGTCGAGGCGATCCTGAGTCCGTGGCCGTTCGAGACGCTGCGTTCGCGCGACGCCGGCACCGTGCGTGTGCGTGTGCAGGATACGGCAGGGGAGTGGTCGCCGTGGTCGGCCCCGTTCCACCTCGTGGTCGGGCTTCTCGACGAGGCCGACTGGACGGCGTCGTTCGTCTCTCCGCGAGCGCTCGGCGGCATGGACGACGGAGCGCCGGTGCTGACGAAGGACTTCGTGCTGCCGGCAGCCGTGCGCGAAGGCCGGGTCTGGGTCACCGCACTCGGGATCTACGTCCTGCGCATCAACGGCGTGCGTGTCGGCACCGACGAGCTCGCACCGGGGTGGACCGCCTACGAGCATCGGCTCCGCTACCAGTCGTACGACGTCGGCCCGCTGCTGCGCACTGGAGCCAACCGCGTGGAGATGACCCTCGGCAACGGGTGGTATCGCGGCAACCTGACCTGGGAGATGGACCGGTCGAACTACGGCGATCGCCTGGCTGGACTCGTCCAACTGGAGATCGCGCTCGACGACGGCGCCGAGCTGCGCATCGTCACGGACGAGTCGTGGGGCGCCGAGAGCAGCGAGATCCTCGCCGACGACCTCTACAACGGCGAGATCAGGGCGCCCCGCGGCGCCGAGGGGGTGCGTCGGTCCGGCGTCGATGTGGTCGAGTTCGCCCCTGCGCGACTCGTCGCCCGCCGTGGTCCGGCGGTCAGGGTCACCGAGACGGTCCCGGGGGCGCGGACGCTGTCGACGGCGAGCGGCAAGACGGTCGTCGACTTCGGGCAGAACCTGGTCGGGCGCGTGCGACTCACGGTGCGCGGCCTGCAGGCAGGGACGCCGGTGACGGTGACGCATGCCGAGGTGCTCGAGGACGGCGAACTGGCTCTGCGACCCCTCGGGAATGCGAAGGCGACATGCTCCTATGTCGCATCCGGCGCCGCGGAGGAGGTGTTGGCGCCGTCCCTCACCTTCAGCGGTTTCCGGTATGCGCAGATCGACGGCGTCGGCGATCTCGACCCGGCGGATGCGGTGGCCGAGGTGCTGGGCACCGATCTGGTGCGCACGGGGTGGTTCGAATGCTCGGACCCCCGGCTCGAGAAGCTGCACGCGAACATCGTGTGGGGAGCGCGGGGGAACTTCCTCGACCTGCCGACGGACTGTCCGCAGCGAGCGGAGCGGCTGGGCTGGACCGGCGATATCCAGGTGTTCGCGCCGACCGCGAACTTCCTGTTCGACACCTCGGGGTTCCTCGCGGGATGGCTCGAGGATCTGAGCGCCGAGCAGCTCGACGACGGGTCCGTCCCGTGGATCATCCCCGATGTGTATCCCGGCGAGTGGGTGCCGGCCGCCGGGTGGGGGGACGCCGCGACCGTCGTTCCGCTCAGCCTGCACGACGCCTTCGCCGATGACGAGATGCTCGCCAGGCAGTACTCCTCGATGAAGGCGTGGGTCGACCGGATCGCGCGCCTGGCCGATGACCGCGGCGTTTGGTGGGCGACCGGTCAGATCGGGGACTGGTTGGATCCGGATGCCCCGGCCGAGGACCCTGCGGCGGCGAAGGCGGATCCCGCGGTGATCGCCACCGCCTACCTGTTCCGCTCCGCGCAGTACGTCGCCGAGGCGGCCGAACGGCTGCGCATCGTCTCCGACGCCGAGGTCTACGCACGTCTCGCGGCGCACGTGGCCGAGGGCTTCACCGCTGAATTCGTCGATGCGCGCGGACGCATCCGCAGCGACTGCCAGACCGTGTACGCGATCGCGATCGCATTCGGGCTGCTGACGGACCCCTCGCTCTTCGCCGGCGCCGGGCGGCGTCTGGCTGAGCTCGTCGAGGAGGCTGACGCGTGTGTGTCGACCGGCTTCCTCGGCACCCCGCACATCCTCGATGCGCTGCACCTCTCCGGGCGCACCGACCTGGCCTTCCGGATGCTGACCCAGACGAGGTCGCCGTCGTGGTTGTACGCCGTGGAGATGGGCGCGACGACGATGTGGGAGCGCTGGGACGCGCTGCTGCCGGACGGCCGCGTCCATCCCGGCAGCATGACGTCGTTCAACCACTACGCCTATGGCGCCGTCGCCGACTTCCTGCACCGTCGAGTCGGAGGGCTGCGCCCGCTGGAGCCCGGCTACCGGCGTTTCGCTGTGGAACCCGTGCCGGGTCACCTGACATCGGCGTCGGTGATCCTGGACTCGCCGTCGGGACGGATCGAGGTCAGGTGGGAGCGGACGGACCGGAGCTTCGACTTGGAGGTCGTCGTGCCGTTCGCGGCGACCGCTGTGGTGCGGGTGCCCGGCGATGACGCGAGCGTCGAGTGCGGCGGTGGCACGCACCGGTTCCGGTCCTGAGGCTCCGCAGCCTCGGTCAGGCTCGGGGGTGGCGTCTGAACTCCGTCGGCGACATCGACATCAGCGTCTTGAACCGTGCGGAGAAGTGCAGCGGGTTCGGGTAGCCGACGGCGGCGGCGATCTCTGTGACGGAGTCTCCCGTCGAGAGGAGCAGCTCTCTGGCCCGTTCCATCCGCGCTCTTTCGACATATCGCATCGGTGTGAGGCCCAGCTGCTGTGCGAACAGGTGCGCGAACCGTGAGGCCGAGAGGTGGCTGAGGGTCGCCAGGGACGGCACGGTCCAGCCGTGCCCAGGAGTGGCGAGGATCGCGACCTCGACGGCGCGCAGTCGCTCGTCCGACGACCGCAGGGCGAGGGCGCTCTCCGGTCCGCTCCGCAGATGCGCCAGGAGCAGCACGCGCTCCATGGTGCTCGCGACGATCTCGTGGCGCCACTGCGGCGCCGCGGCGGCGAGCCTCACGCCGTCGAGCACCTCCTTCCGCATCGACCGGCCGGCAGCGGTGGCCGGGATGGCGGCGCTGCGGATCCCGGGGAGCACCTCAGGGAGCGCGAGCAGCCTCGTCCAGTGCGTGGGTGGCGAGAACACCGCCCACGCCTCCATCCACGGTCCGGATGCCGCGCCGTTGCTGAGGTGGTACGCGGTGCCAGGCGGGATGATCTGGACCGAGGGGCCAGCCGTGACGTGGGTCAGACCCGCGGAGCGGTACCTCGTCGCTCCGCGAAGAACGACTCCGGCCGTCCAGAACGGGAAGTCCTCGAAGCGGCGGAACTCGGTGGCCGGCGAGTGGGAGGCGACGCCGGACGAGACGATCATGCAGATCGTGTCCCCTCGCGGATGACGAGGCCCCGCACCGCCGCGCGCACGGGAGCCCTAGACGAGCCGGCCGTCGGCGAGGAAGGGCACGCGGTCGTAGTGACCCGCTTCGACGGCATAGCCGATCTGGTAGCCGATGCGCGGCTCCTCGGTGATGTTCGCCCCGCTGCGGTGCGGGGTCAGGCGGGTGAAGACGAGCATCTGACCGGCCTTGAGTTCGACGGGGATCTCCTCCTCGGTGGAGTACGTGCCCACCCACTCTTTGCCCGCCTCGTTCCAGCGGTGAGGGAGGAATCCTTCGGCATGGCGACCCGGCAGCGCCCACAGGCAGCCGTTGTCGATCGTGGCATCCGTGAGCGCCACCCAGAACGTGAGGGTCTCGGACGCCGACATGGCCGCACGGTCGTCGGTCGGAGTGCCGTCAGGCGCGAAAGCGCCGTAGTACCCGTCCTGATGCCACGCGAAGTTGCCTCCGGTCTCCGGCATCTTCACGATCATCTGGTTCCACGTCTGGTAGACCTCTGGGCCGAGGAGCTGTGTGCACAGCGACTGGAACACCGGGTGGCGGAGGAACTCACGACAGGGCGCGCTGTGCTCGTGCAACGCGTACGCGAACGTGCCGCCGGCCTTGTTGGCCTCCTTCTGGGCGGAGGCGATCCGGAGCAGCTCCTTGCGCATGGCCGCGATCTCCTCGTCGTCGAAGAGGACGTCCGTGATGTAGAAGCCCGACGTGGCGAGCTGGGCGCGCTGCTCATCGGTGACGTCTGCGCGGTGGTTCTTCTGGGCTGTGCTCATGTCTCTTCCTCTGTTCGATCGGATGCGGCCGACCCGGCCGCTCGCCGAGCCTATGGAAGGGGAGGGCTGCGCGCCCGTGTCCGTCCTGCTTGCTCCATGCAGGAAACTGCTGACAACTAAGTGCATATTACAATCTGGAGATTTGCAATACAATCTTGTGAGATGCAGATCGCAACCGCTCACAGCAAAGGAGAACGTTCATGAGACTCGTCCGCCTCGGGGATGCCGGGTTCGAGAAGCCCGGCATCCTCACCGACGACGGAACCGTCGTCGACGTCTCCGACCTCGTCCGCGACTTCGACGAGGCCTTCTTCGGCTCGGGGATGCTCGATTCGCTGCCGGCGATCGTCGCAGAGCGTGCGGCGGCCGGGCGCGGCGAGGCCGTCGCTGGGCGACGCGTGGGGGCGCCGATCGCGCGCCCCCATCAGATCCTCTGCATCGGCCTGAACTATCGCGACCACGCCGCCGAGACGGGGCAAGAGGTCCCGAGCGAGCCGATCCTGTTCACCAAGTCGCCCAACACCCTGGTCGGCCCCGACGACGACGTGCAGATCCCGCGGGGATCGGCCAAGACGGACTGGGAGGTCGAGCTCGGCATCGTCATCGGCCGGAAGTGCTCGTACCTCGCCGACGAGGCGGAGGCCGAGGAGGCGATCGCCGGCTACGTGCTCGTGAACGACGTGAGCGAACGTGAGTGGCAGCTGGAGCGGAACGGGCAGTGGTCGAAGGGCAAGTCCGCTCCCACCTTCAACCCGGCCGGTCCCTATCTCGTCACCCGAGACGAGGCGGGGGATGTCGCAGATCTGGACATGTGGCTCGACGTCGACGGCGTGCCGCAGCAGCGGGGATCGACGTCGACCATGATCTTCAGCCCGCGGTTCATCGTGCACTATCTCAGTCAGTTCCTCACCCTCGAGCCGGGGGACCTCATCAACACGGGCACACCGCCCGGGGTCGGGATGGGGCGCTCCCCGCAGGTGTTCCTGCGCGGCGGCGAGATCATGACCCTGGGTATCACGCGCCTCGGAGAGCAGCGCCAGCGCGTCCTCGCCGCCGAGGCCTGACGTGCGTGGGGAGGCTCCTTGCTGACCAGGAGCCTCCCCACGCCGAGCGGCTCAGTGGAAGGCGATGCGCGGGTTCCAGGTCGTCTTGTCGTTCCCCGAATCGCCGGCCGAGTCGACCACGAACGAGATGACGTCACCGGTGGTGACCGTGGTGGTGAGCGCGTGAGAGGTTCCGGTGAGCGACGTGATGCTCTGGTCTCCCCAGATCTTCGATCCGTTCTTCCAGATGCTTGCGAGGATGCCGTTGCCCGCCGCGGAGTCCGTCTTCCTGACGAGACCGTCGATGTCGATCGTGCCTGCGTGCGGTGCCGTCCATCGGCGTTCCGCCTGGATGCCGACGGCGGGATGCACCCAGTCCGCACCGGCGTACAGAGTGCCCGTCGAGCCCGCCCAGACGTTCGCGCCGCCATTCCACGACATCGGAGTGCTGCCCGCGGCTGTCCTCTCCAGGTAACGCCATCCGTACAGACCCTGTCGACCGGTGAAGTCATCGGCGGCGACGAAGGAGTTCTGCGTGATCTGCTCGATCTCCGGATCCCAGTACGTCTTGTCGAACGAGGAGTCGCCGTTCGCGTTCAGCACGAACGCGATGACGTCACCGGCGGCGACGGTCAGCCCGAAGTCGTGGCTCTGCCCGTTCAGGTCGGTGATCGCAGGCGGGCTCCACACCAGGGCGCCGTTGTGGAAGATCGAAGCGACGACGCCGTTGCCCGCGGTCGAGTCGAACTTGCGGGCGACGCCGCTCACGCGCACCTCGCCGGCGGCCGGTGCCGTCCAGACTCTCTCGGTGAACGTGCCGACGTCGGGATGCATCCACTCGTCGCCGATGTAGATGACGCTCGATCCGGACCTCCAGGCTGTGGAGGAGGCGTCCCAGGTGAGATCGGTGAGCGCAGAGCCGTCGTACTTCCTGTAGCTCCAGTGGTTCCCGCCCTGGGCCGCGGCGAATCCTGTGCTCGCGCGGCTCAGCTCGTTGCCGTTGGGGAGGAAGACGCGATTGCCCGTGATGGTGTAGTCGCTCACAGGCCACGTCTCCGTCAGCACGGGTGAGTGCTCCACCACCCAGTTCAGCGGCTGGGAGCGGGAGGTCTTGACGATCTTGTTGCCGGAGATCGTGCCGCCGTTGTGGCGGTTGAACTCCGACGCGAGAAGCGCCGCGTGCGTCGAGTTCGTGAGCAGCCCGTTGTTCTCGAAGACGTTGTCGATCAGGCTCGTGTTGACGTTCTCCACTCCGCCGCTCCACTGCGGGTTCCGGTACACCATGACGGCTTCGTCGGCGTTGTCGTGGATGTAGCTGTTCTGAACCGTCACGTTCACGTTCAGGCCCTCGTAGTCGATGCCGACCCCGTCCACGTAGTACGGCGCCGGAGCGTAGGTGAAGCCCACGTCGATGTTGTCGGCGACGAAGTCCTTCACCGCGTTGAACGCCAGTCCGGCGGTTCCCCATCGCATCCCTTCGGCGCCCGAGCGCTGGATCGAGCTGTCGCGGAAGCTCCCTACGGGTGTTCCGGGAATCGTTCCGTAGTTGATGCCGGTGAACACGACGCCGACACGTGCGGAATCGGTGGCGGTCACGCCGCTCACGTCGACGTTGTCGGCATGCCGGATCTCCAACGGTCCGTCCGTCCGTTCGATCGTGACGTTCTTCACGGTGACGTTGGTCAGCCGTTCGTTGCTCGGCGATGACTGATCGAGGACCGTGTAGATCCCCATCGAGAAGGTCGCCGTGTTCAGCGGGGCCACGCGATTGTCGGGCGTCGGGTACGGGTCGAGAGGCCACTTGGCGATGTCGTGGACGTACACGTTCTCGATCCACAGTCCGTCGCGCGTCCCCGATGAGTCGTTACGGTAGACGATCCCGCTTTTCGAGTAGGCGACTTCGAGGTTCGAGATCTTCCATCCGGCGACGTTGTGGAGATAGACACCGTACAGCCGCCCGTTCGCAGCGATGTCAGTGGCGTTGGGCGCGGGGATGTCGGCGACGGACGCGTACGGGTGGATCTTCGGGCGAGCCCCCGAGCCGTACGAGGACAGCGTGATCCAGTTCGCCGAGGAGCCGCTGCCGTGCAGTTCGAGTGTCTCGCCCGTCCAGGTGTCGCCGCTGCGGAGCAGAACGGCGTCTCCGGGGGAGTACGTCTGTGCCGACGCTCTGGTGAGCGTCTTCCATGGCGAGCTCGGCGTCGTTCCTGCGTTGCTGTCGTCTCCCGACGCGCTCACGTAGTAGGTGGTGCTCGCCGCCGCGGCCGGAGCGGCGGCGAGCACCCCTGCGGCGAGAGCGAGTGCGGTTGCGACGGCTGCCCTGCGGATCCAGGGGCCGGTGGATGATCTGCGTGCCACGGTGTTCTCCTCTTCGAGTCGGTGGTCGTGCGGTGTCCGATGCCCGGACGCATTCTCGCCGCGCTGAGACGACGACGGCCGCTCAGGGCGCTCCCTGGGGAGGGGGCGTCCTGAGCGGCCGTGGGGGTCACTTCTTGACGGTGAAGCCCTGGTTCTCCGCGTAGCTCGTCACGCTCGACTGGAGCGTCTTGAGGGCGTCCTTCGCGTCGGAGGCGCCGCTGGCGATCTGCTGCTCGGTCTCTCCGACGAGCCGCGCGGTCTCCGTCGCGAACGGCGACCACTGCCAACCGGTCGGGATCGCCTGGAGCTCCTCGGCGAACACCTCGTTGACCGGCTGCCCGCCGAAGAACTCGAACGGGGTGGAGAGGAGTGTGGCGTCGGTGGCGTAGCTCTTCAGCGTGGGGAACCCGCCCGACTCGAACAGGTAGTCCGCGGCCGCAGGCTCGTGGTTGACCCAGATCGCGAAGGTCGCGGCTGCGAGCTTGTTCTTGCTCTGCTCGGTGACCGTGTAGGCGCTGCCGCCCTTCTGTGCGGACGAGCGTGTGCCGGCCTCCCACGTGGGCATCGGGGCGACCGCCCACGAGCCGGCGCTGTCGGGAGCGACGTTCGAGAGCACGCCGCTGAACCATGCCGGGGCGAGGAGCGTGGCGATCTTCCCCTCGGCGACGGCCTGGATCCATTCGGGCGCGCCGATCGGCAGGTTCGCCGCCGCACCGCTGCCGGCCAGATCCGTCCAGTACTCGGTCACCTTGAGGGCTTCGCTGCTGTCGTAGGAGACGGAGATCTTCTCGCCGGAGGTCGTGACGGGCGAGAGGCCCGCCTGCCAGAGCATGACGTTCAGTGCCTGGTCGCTCAGGGCGGAGTTCACGAAGTACCCGTCGGGGTGCGCGGTGCGGTAGGTCTTCGCGGCCTCGGCGAACTCGTCCCACGTCTTCGGCGGCGTGATGCCCGCGGCATCCAGGAGATCCGAGCGGTACATCATCGCCATCGGTGCGGCGTCGAGGGGGATGCCGTACAGCTTGTCGTCGATCGAGATCTGGCTGATGAGCCCTTCGATGTAGTCGTCCTTGACCGCGGCGCCGCCGAGATCGTCGAGCGGGGCGAGATATCCGGCTCGCGCGTACTGCGCGACGAGGCTGTAGTCGACCATCGCCACGTCGGGCGCGCCAGACCCGGCCTGGAAGGCGGTCTCCAGCTGCGTCGGCTCGGCCGCCTTGTTGAGGGTCACCTTGATCTCGGGGTGCGCCTTCTCGAACAGGTCCACGAGGTGCTCCGCCGTGGGAGACGTGCTCCACACGGTGATCTTTCCGGAGGCCTCGCCGGACGGGGTGGCGTCGCCGCCGCCGGACGTGCAGGCGGTGAGTAGGGTGGCGGCCGCGGCCATGAACGCCAGCGGGTACAGACGCTTCTTCTGCAAGACTTGCTCCTTTGCTCGGGCTTGGATGATCGTATAATAAACCCATGACTTGTATGGCAAATGTAACGATTCAATTTCTAGATCCGCGATGATCTCTGTTCTTGACGTCGGCCTGTCCTGCGTTCGCGGTGCGCTCGAGGTGGAGACGCCCCCCAGTGGGGGAGCTGTGTTCCACCGTGCCCCGACCTCCGGGCGTGCGGCGATCGAGAGCCCGGCCCTCGACTACGTGAGCGCCACGCCGTCTGGCGTGCGGATCGAATGCGTGACCGATGCGGCAGTCATCGAGATGGAATTCGAGCTCCTCCGCGGGCTCTACCCGGGTACCGGCTCGGAGGGAAGCGTGTTCGACGTCGTCATCGACGGAGCTGTGTGCACGCCGCTCACGGTGACCGCGGAGAAGATCGTTCCCTTCGATCTGGTGACGGGCGGGGTCGAGATGGGCCCCGGTCAGAGGTCGTCGATGCGTATCGATCTGGGCCAGGGCGGAGTCGAGCGTGCAGTGGAGATCTGGTTCCCCGTCGTCTCGGTGTTCACGCTGATCGACGTGCGCATCCCGAGCGGCGCCGTGCTGAGACCCATCGAGCAGGACCGCCCGATCTGGCTTCACCACGGCAGCTCCATCAGCCAGGCCTCGGACGCCGGCCGGGCCCTGCTCACCTGGCCGGAGAAGGTGGCCAGAGCGTCGGGGCTCTCTCTGATGAACCTCGGCGTGGCCGGCCAATGCCACCTGGACCCGTTCATGGCTCGCGCCATCCGAGACCAGCCCGCGTCGCTGATCAGCCTGGAGATCGGCATCAACATCGTCAACCTGGACACGATGCGGGAGCGCGCCTTCACTTCGGCGCTGAACGGATTCCTCGACACGATCCGCGAAGCGCACCCGAACACACCGATCCTCGTCATCTCGCCGCTCTTGTGTCCTGCGCATGAGAACGACCCGGGGCCGACGATGTGGGGCCCCGACGGGAGGATCTTCGCCGCACCCCGCACCGACGATGGCGTGGCCGGCGGGCTCACCGTGTCGCGGATCAGGCGGCTGATCGACGCGGAAGTCGCCCGTCGCCGCGCGCGTGGGGACGGGAACCTGCAAGCGCTCGACGGGCGGGTGCTGCTCGGCCCAGGCGATGAGGGAGATCTGTACGACGGATTGCACCCAAACGCGACGGGGCAGAGCAAGATCGCGGACCGGTTCGTGGAAGCGGCGTTCGGCGCTGCAGGTCTGCTCGCCGCGGGGGCGCGTGCATGAGACACACGAGGAAGGCTCCCCTCCCGCGTGCGGGAGGGGAGCCTTCCTGGTCACAGCGTGAGTGTCAGCTCATCCGCCGACGGGCGAAGAACAGCGCTGCGGCGCCGACGAGCAGAGCAGCCGCACCGGATGCCACCCACAGGCCGTTCAGCTCGCCACCGGTGGTCGCGAGGCCGACGGCCGGCTTGACGGTCGGCACCTGAGCCGCGGCGTCGGCGCTCTTGACCGCTGCGCCACCCGGGGTGGACGCCGTGGCTGACGCCGTGTTGGTGATCGCCGCGCCGGTGAGGTCCTCCGCGACCACGGTGTAGACCGTGGTGCAGGTCACGCTCGCGCCGGGGATCACCGGGTCGGCGGGGCATGTCGGAGCGGGGAGCGTGCCCTTTCCGCTGAACGAGCCCTCCGCGATCGCGATGTTGCGCAGATCGATGTTGCCGGTGTTGGTCACCGCGAACGAGTAGGTGATCTTCTGGCCGACCTGCGTGGCCTTGGCCAGGCTCGCGGTCTTCACGAGGGAGAGCGACGGAGCGGCCGGATCGATCGTGGCGCTCGCCACGTCGTCGGCGTCCTCGGTCGCGCGGTCGGAGATGGTGACCGTGTTCGTCACCGGCTCCGTGCCGTTCACGACGACGTCATACACGAACGTCGCGCTCGCGCCGGCAGCGAGGCCCCGCGGGCGCTCTCCGATGTCGCCACCGAGGTCGACGAGGTCGTACGCCTCGATGTCGCCCGTGATCGTGTCGCCGACGGCGGGCTCGCTCGTGGTCAGACCGTCGATCGAGACGAGGGTGCCGCCGGTGGCGAGGTCGTCGACCAGCGTCACCGTGTCGCCGATCGCCATGTCCTCTGGGCCGTTGTTCGTGACGACCACGGAGTAGCGCACGGTGGCGCCGTCCTCGTACACGGGCGTTCCGACGACGGTCTTCGACACGGCGAGGTCGTAGTCGCACATCACCCAGTCGAACTCGACGAATGCTGCCAGCGCCGCGCCGCTGTCCGCGTCGCGGTTCTTGGCGAGGTCGAGACCGCTGAGCAGTGCGGACTCGGAGGAGTAGCTCGCACCGCCACCGCCGCCGCCGCCCACGAAGTAGCCGGTCGCGCCGCCGCCGACGTCGCCGTCGGTCGCCGCGCCGCCGCCGCCGCCGAAGAATCCGCCGCCACCGGCGCCGCCGGCATCCGCGAAGTTGTCGGGACCGCCGTTGCCGCCCTGGAGAGACGAGCCGGCGAAGCCGTCCCAGTTGAATCCGGGGAGGTCGGGATCGGTCTGGCTGCGCGGGTTGGTGCCCGCAGCGCCGCCGACGGTCGAACCGCCCAGGCCGCCGCCGGGCGCCGTCTGGACGTCCTCAAGCACGCCGCTGTCCTGGCCGTTCTCACCGTTGCCGCCGGCGTAGACGAAGCCGCCGCCGACCGCGACGCCGCCGGCGAGGTCGAATCCGCCGTCGCCACCGCTGCCGAAGTCGGCGGTGTGACCGCCACCCGTGCCGCCACCGCCGGCCGCCAGAAGCAGCAGGTCGCCGCCGAAGCTCAGCTCGCTGTAACCGCCGCCGCCTGCGCCGCGGTGCGTGCCGGTTCCCCCGGTGCCGCCGCCGGGCAGCCCGCCACCGCCGCCGTTGCTGCCTGCGCCGCCGACCGTGCCGGTGAGCGTCTGGCCCGCCTGCACGGCGAGGCTGGCGCTGAACACCGCGCCTGCGCCGTTGGGGCCGCGGAGGTCGCCGGGATCGCCGTCGGGGTCGGGCTCCACGTCGCCGGCTGCCACCGCGCTGCCGCCGGGAGCGCCCGCGACGATGACGTTGACGGAGCACACGCCGTCAGGCACGACCTGGGTGAATGCACCAGCGCGCGCGATCGTCGTCACCTCTGCGTCGGCTGCGGGTGCCGCCTGTGCAGCCATCGGGGCGAGCGCCGGGACGATGAGCATCGCCATCGCGCCCCCGAGCAGGAAAGGCGCACGCGTTCGCGCGGTGGATCTCGGATTTCGGTCTGACATCGTTCTCCCTCTCTGGTGTGAGCGCGCGCCAGGGAGGCCGCGTCACCCGGGGAAGGCGGCGGAGGGGACGCTGGGGCGCGCTCACAGTCGCAACTGATTTCGAGGGCGCATGCGCTGGGACGCGACGCACTCGGAACCTTTGTAGAGGCTGAGAGACGGGCGAAAGCGAGTCTCGGTCGAGATGACCTCTTCACGGGGGTGATTTCGGATCCTCGCGTCACCTGCCGGGTGGTCGGCACACCACGTTATCCTCGATTCGCGTGCGCTGTACGATGTGCGCATGACGAGCATCGAGGTGCAGGGAGCAGACGGCGAGTCGATCGTGTTCGACGGGGCGACGGTCGCGAAGTTCAAGCATCACGGCAAGCTCGAGACCGCGCGCAATCCCGTATCGACGTTCCGCGAGGTGCGGGTGTCGCAGCGTAAGTCCTTGTTCGGCAAGGCGAAGACCCCGGCGGAGTTCGAGGTGCTGCTGGCGATGTCGTCGATCATGGCGCTCACCGTCGACGAGGCGGGCAAGGCAGCGCTCGAATCCCTCGTCGCCGCGGTGACGGCCGCTCGCGACGGCAGCTCCTGACCGGCGCGCCGGGGGTGCCCAGCGACTAGAGCCCGGTGTTCGCCGACCAGCGCGCGGCGGCCGCCACGGCTGCCTCGGCGACGAGCGCGTCGATCTCGGGGGAGCGGCGCACGGCGAACGAGACGTACGCGCCTCGGCCGCCCGCGACCGGGCGTCCGTAGGCCTTCGCAGCGAGGGATCCGTCTGGCAGCAGCCGCACGGTGATCGACTGCAACTGGAACACCTCGCCGCGTCTTTCATCCTCCCAGCGCAGGTGCTCGGGGATGGCGACGTTGAGGGCGAGCGCGTTGACCTCCGCTACGGACTCCATGCACCGACCATAGCCCGCCGCCCTGGTCAAGCCCACTGTGCTCATAGGGAGGTCGACGGATACTAGGGCGATGCTCGATCAGCTCCCCGACAGGTCCGGCGCGATCGATCTCGTACGGCTCATCGCCGTCGCGGCGATCGTCGCCGGGCATGCGTTCACGAAGGACGTCACCCAGGAGTGGCTCTACTCCTGGCATGTGGCGGTGTTCTTCATCCTCACCGGCTACCTCTGGAAGCCCGACCGGATGCTGCGCACCGAGGTGTCGCGTCGGGCGCTGAGCCTCGGGCGGCCCTACGTCGCGGGCTTTCTGCTGCTGACCGCGGCACTGCTCGCGGTGAAGCCCTCCGGCGCGCTCGACAGGATCGCGGGCGGCGTGGCTGGCGGGCGGTTCGCGCAGATGCCCTACGTGACCCTGTGGTTCGTGTCGGCGCTGTTCTTCACCGCCGTGCTGTTCCGTGCCATCGGACGGTTCCCGTACGCCGTGCAGTGGGGGATCGGCATCGCCGGCGCCGTCGTGGCCTGGACCTGGAGCGAACCGCTGTCGCGCACGCCTCTGGGCGTCGGGTACATCGCCACGTGCCTGATCTATCTGTTGATCGGCGATGCGCTGCGACGGGTGCGTGAGAGCATCCCGGCGCCGCTTGTCACCGGCATCCTCGCGCTCGCCGCGGGGGCGGCGCTCGTCGCCGTCGGTGCTGCGGCTCCGCTGGACATCAAGCTAGGCGACGACGGTACGCCAGCGTTGTCGACCATCGCGTCGGCCGCGATCTCGATCGGCCTGATCCTCGTCGCAGAGAGTGTGGTCCGTCCAGGGCGCTTCTCGAAGGTGTGCACCTTGCTCGCTCTGCCGCTGCTCACCGTGGTGCTGCTGCATCCGCTGGTGCTCTGGCTCGGCGCCCCGCCCTGGGCGCAGTTCGTGCTCGGCATCCTCGTGCCGCTCGCGATCGGACTCGCCGCGCTGCGCACCCCGCTCTCCCCGTGGCTCACCGGGCAGAGCAGGATGCGCGTCGCCGCCGCCTGACCCCGCTACGCGCGATGCGCGCGGTAGTAGGCGAGGAGCGCCCTCGTCGACGCGTCCTGAGCCTCGACGGCGGACTCGTCGCCGCCGATGGCCGGGGCGATCTGCATGGCGAGCTGCTTGCCGAGCTCGACGCCCCACTGGTCGAAGGAGTTGATGCCCCAGATCGTGCCCTGCGTGAAAGTGATGTGCTCGTACAGGGCGATGAGCTGGCCGAGCACCCGAGGCGTGAGCGCCGGAGCGAAGATCGACGTGGTCGGGCGGTTGCCCGAGAACGTGCGGGCGGCGACGAGCGCGCCGGTCGTGCCCTCGGTCTCGACCTCCTCGGCGGTCTTGCCGAACGCGAGCGCCTTGGTCTGCGCGAGGAAGTTCGCGAGGAACAGCTCGTGCACGTCCTGGCCGCCGTCGCTGAGCGGGTAGGCGGGGTTCACGAACGCGATGAAGTCGGCGGGGATCACCCGAGTGCCCTGGTGGATGAGCTGGTAGAAGGCGTGCTGGCCGTTGGTGCCAGGCTCGCCCCAGAACACCTCGCCGGTGTCCGTCGTGACGGGGGAGCCGTCCCAGCGCACCGACTTGCCGTTCGACTCCATCGTCAGTTGCTGCAGGTACGCGGGGAAGCGGCTGAGCTGCTGTGCATAGGGCAGCACGGCGTGCGACTGCGCGTCGAAGAAGTTGACGTACCAGACGTTGAGCAGCCCCATCAGCACGGGGACGTTGCGCTCCAGTGGCGTCGTGCGCACGTGCTCGTCGACGGCGTGGAAGCCGGCGAGGAGGTCGCGGAACACGTCGTGGCCCAGTGCGATCGCGAGGGAGAGGCCGATGGCGGAGTCGACCGAGTAGCGGCCGCCCACCCAGTCCCAGAAGCCGAAGGCGTTCGCGGGGTCGATGCCGAAGGCCGCGACCTTGTCGAGAGCGGTGGATACGGCCACGAAGTGGTGCGCCACGGCGTCGGTGCGGGAGTCGTCGTCGCCCGAGATCGCGCCGGCCCGCTCGAGGCCCGCCCACAGCCAGTCGCGCGCGAGGCGGGCGTTGGTCAGGGTCTCGAGCGTCGTGAAGGTCTTCGATGCGACGATGAAGAGCGTGGTCTCCGGGTCGAGGTCGGCCGTCTTCTGAGCGAGGTCGGTCGGGTCGATGTTGGAGACGAATCGTGCCTGGATCCCCGCATCTGCGTAGGGCTTCAGCGCCTCGTAGACCATCACGGGACCGAGGTCGGAGCCGCCGATGCCGATGTTCACCACGTGCGTCACCTTCTTGCCGGTGATGCCGCGCCAGTCGCCGGAGCGCACCCGGTCGGCGAATGCGGAGAGGGCGTCGAGCACCTCGTGCACGTCGGCATTCACGTCCTGGCCGTCGACGACGAGACGCGGCTCCGCGCCTGCGGGTCGACGGAGGGCCGTGTGCAGCACCGCACGGTCCTCCGTGGTGTTGATGTGGTCTCCGGCGAGCATCGACGCGAACCGGTCGGCCACACCCGTCTGCTCGGCGAGACGGAGCAGGGCCGACAGAACCTCGTCGGTGACGAGGTTCTTCGACAGATCGACGTGCAGGTCGGCCAGCGGCAGCGAGAAGCGCTTCGCGCGATCGGGATCCGCGGCGAACCAGCCCCGCAGGTCGGGCGTGAAGCCCTCGCGGATGGTGCGCAGCTCGGACCAGGCTGCGGTGCGGGTGGGGTCGATGGGTGCGCTCATGTCTCCACGGTATCGCCACGAGTGCCAGATGGCCCCGCGTCAAGCCCCCTGACAGGCCGATCCGCCGCCCCTACCGTCAGGAGCTATGCATGACACGACCCTGACCGAGGCGACGATCACCGAGGTGCTCCTCGACGGGCGCTACCGCCTGCGCGACGTGATCGGACGCGGCGGCATGGCGACCGTGTACCGCGCCGAGGACGCGCTGCTCGAGCGCACGGTCGCGATCAAGATGTTCCGCCCGCAGGACGACGCCGTCTCATCGGCGGACCGAGCGCACGTGGAGAAGGCGGCGCTGGCGTCACTGGATCACACCTCCCTGGTGACGCTGTTCGATTCGCAGCTCGCCCCCGGTCGCGCCCAATACCTCGTCATGGAGTACGTGGACGGGCCGACGCTCGCGACGCGGCTGCTCTCCGGTCCCCTGTCCGCGCGGGAGACGGCCCGACTCGCACGCCAGCTCGCCGACGGCCTCGACGCCGTGCACGCATCCGGCCTCATCCACCGCGACGTCAAGCCAGCCAACGTGCTCCTCAAGCGCCCACGGCGAGAAGGCAGCCTCTCCACGGCCATGCTCGCGGACTTCGGCATCGCCTGCGCCATCGGGGCCTCGCGGCTGACGTCGCCCGGCATCGTCCTCGGCACCGTCACCTACATGTCGCCTGAGCAGCTGCGGGGCGCGGAGCTGACCCCCGCCGTCGACGTCTACGCCCTCGGGCTCGTGCTCATCGAAGCGCTCACGGGGCGGCCGGGATACGCCTCGGGGACGAGCATCGAGTCCGCTCTCGTGCGACTCACCGTCCCTCCGACGATCGCCGGAGAGGTGGATGGACGCTGGAGGAGCCTGCTGGAGCGGATGACGGCTTTCGATCCGGCCGACCGTCCCACGGCGGTGGAGGTGCGGGAGGAGGCCGAGCGGCTGGAGGCGCTGGACGCGGCCGCGACGACCGTCCTGCCCGTGGAGCTCGTCGTGCCGCCCCGCGTCGCGTCGGCGGCGACGACCGGACGGCGCGCGATCCGTCGTCGAACGGCAGCGCGCAGGCTGCGGACTCGCGTCGTCGCGGTCGTGGCAGGTGCGTGCGCGCTGGTCGCCGTGGTCGGAGGGACGGCGGCCGCGGCCCTGCCTGCGTCGTCTTCCCTGCATCGGATCGCGGCGGCGATCGCGGCGCGCGAGGTCGTCGCGCCGGAGCCGGATGCCGGCATCCCCCCGGACCCCGTCGTGGAGTCCATCGTCTCCGACGACTCGCCGAGCGTCGTCCCCGTCACCGCACCGGTGTCGCCGACCGGAGGCACCGGGAACACCGGGCCGTCGCACCCCGACAGGGGCAAGGAGCCGTCGCACGCGCACGAGCCGGGGGGACGCGACAGCAAGGGCTGAGCGTTCGCACGCGCCGCGACCCCGCCTAGGATGGCGGTGATGACCGACGCCATCGCCGTCCCGCTGTGGCGCCGACTCCTGCTCAGCCCTGTGCTGTGGGGGATCGTGCTGCTCACCGCAGCCGTGCTCCTCACCCTCGCGGATGCGAATCTGGACTTCCCCCAGTTCCTCCTGATGCTGGTCGGCGGATGGTGTCTCGGCGTCGCTTTCGCCAACCTCACGTACCGGATGCCGCGCAACGGCCTCATCCTGCACATCGGCGTGGCAGTCATCCTCGCCGCGGTCATGGTGTTCTTCACGGAGGTCGGGGGTCGTCTCCTCGCTTCCGCCCCGGAGCCCCTCAAGGCCGTGATCGCCGTCGCGCAGCTCGCCGCTGTGCCGGCGACCGCCTGGATCTGGCTCGCGCTGCTGGGGCGGGGGACCGACGCCATGACGCGCAGGGAGCGGCGGAAGGCCCCGGTGCGCGTCCCACCGGAGTGGGAGCGCGACGAGCGCGGAGACGGCTCCTTCGTGCGCTTCCGCGCTATCGAAGTGAGGATGCGCGACGTCACCATCGCGATCGTCGGCATCGTCCTCGTCTGCGCCGCCATCGGCATCGTTGTGATGATCCTCGCCGACGACGTGGTCATGCGCCTCGGTCCGAAGATGTCGATCGTGATCCTCGCGCTCGTGATCGGTCTGCCCGCGTACGGGATCCTCACCGCCGTCCTCCGCCGGCGGACGGAAGACTGCACCGTGGCGTTCGGGAACGACGAGCTGCGCATCGGTGTCGGCTCGTCGGCGTACGTCGTGCGCTACTCCGACCTGGAGGAGCTGCGGTGGCGCACGCGCAGCGACTACGCCCGCATCGAGGTCAGGGGCGGCGGCGTCGACCTCTCGCTCTTCACCGGGCTCGCGAAGGCGCCGGTCGGCCGCAGCGCCGAGCTCCCGGAGCTGCCGCGGCGCGTCTTCCGGCGACTGGAGCTCATGGGGCTGTCGATGGAGAAGTCCAGGCGCAGCGAGGTTGTGACCTTTCGCAGGGCCTGACGATCAGCCAGCGGGGTACTCGCGCTCACGCAGCGCCCGCGCGAGGTGCGCGGCGTTCCGCGCCGAGGTCGCGATCGCTTCCGCGACCTTCTCTGGCGTTTGTGCAAGGTCCTTGTAGTCGGTGGTGTGCATCGCCTCGCCGTTCCAGTACACCGATCCCTGCGCGGGGATCGTGAACCCGACGTCGTCGAGCGCCTGGAAGAGGATCGCGGCGATGTGGTGCGCCCCGTCTTCGTTGCCCACGATGCCGGCCAGGGCGACCTTGTCGAAGAGGGTGGGCCTGCCCCGGGCGTCGGTCGCGCCGAGCTCCGCGTCGAGCCGTTCCAGCACCCTCTGGGCGACGCTGGAGTGCTGCCCGAGCCAGGTGGGGGTGACCAGCACCAGGATGTCGGCGTCGAGGACCCGGCGTCGCAGCATCGGCCAGTCGTCGCCCGCGCCCATGTCGGCCTCGACGCCGGGAGCGATCGTGTGATCGACCGCCCTCACCGTCTCGCCGACGACGCCGTGCTCGGCCAATGCGCCGAGGATCTGCGCGGCGAGCAGGTCGGAACTGGATGCTGCGGGCGACGGCTTGAGGGTGCAGGTGATCGCGAGGGCTGTCAAGGGAGAGGCGTTCATGCACCGAGGCAAGCACCGGGGATCAGCCGTGCACAGGGGGTTTCCCGTGCGGGGCTATCCTGGTATCAGCACCACAGACAGGAGATCCCGTGATCCTCAGCTTCATCCTCTTCATGGTCCTCTTCATCGGAGGCATCATCGCGATGGGGCTCGCGCAGGGCCTCGACGCCTCGATCGCGCCCTTCGTCTTCTGCGGTGGTCTGCTCCTCGTGAGCCTCGCCCTCGCGTTCATGATGCGTCAGGCCGGTTCTGCCACCCGACGCTCGAACAACTGGTCGGGCACGCCCACCGAGTGACCGTCAGCGCCTCTTCGCGAGGCGCTGCTCGAGATTCGCCTTCACAGCCGGCCACTCCGGCTCGATGACCGAGTACTCGACGCTGTCGCGCAGGGCCCCGTTGCGGTAGCGGCTCATCGCGCGCATCACACCGTCCTGCTTGGCGCCGAGACGCTCGATGGCCGCGCGGGACTGGAAGTTCACCCACTGCGTCGTGAGGCCGACACGGAACACGCCGAGGGTCTCGAACGCGTGCTGCATCAGCAGCAGCTTGGATTCGGCGTTGGTTCCCGTGCCGTGCGCGGACGGCCTGTTCCAGGTGTAGCCGATGTGCAGTCGGGGCACATCGGCGACGATGTCGTAGAACGATGTCAGGCCGAGGATCCGTCCGGACGCGTCGACGGCGGTGAACGGGATCATCTCCCCGCTGTCGATCAGCCCGAGTCGGCGGTCGATCTCGGCCGAGAGCCCCTCGGGCGACGGCACAGACGTGTACCAGGCGTTCTCATGGAGGCCGCCCTCGAGTAGCGCATCGAGGAGGCCGTCGTGGTGCGAGCGTTCGAGGGGACGCAGCTCGACCAGTCGTCCGGTGAGGGTGACGGGGGAGGGGGCGGTGCGGAAGGCCATGACGCCATTCAACCAGCGTGGTCCGGATGCCGCGTCACGCGACGCGCTCGCGGAGCAGCAGCCGCTGGAAGGCGAGCACGAGCTCGACCGTGACGTCGAGCTCGAACGCGAGGCTGGGTGCATGCTCGCCGCGCACGGTCTCGGCCCTGGCGTAGCCGGCCGGGGTGATCAGCAGCCGCGCGGCCCATTCGTCGGCGTGGCGCTCCTGGCGTTCGCGCAGCGTCGGCTGCGACGTGGGGGTGTGGCCGAGCACGGCGTGCGCCAGCTCGTGGGCGAGCACGCTGCGCGTCGTGCGTGCGCTCATGCCGGGGTCGAGGCGGATCGTGCGGGATCGGGGGTCGAAGCCGCCGCGGGTGCGTCCAGCCCGTTCGACGATGTGCAGGCCGTGCTCCTCGGCGAGGCGGAGGAGCTGGTCCACGGGGTGTCCCTACTGATAGAGGTCGTCGGTGTCGCTGTCGTGCGAGAGGTGCGAGCGGAAGGCGACCTCTGCTTCATTGTCGCTGCGGCCGGGGACATCGGTGCGGCGGTGCAGCGGGGTGACCGTCGCGGTGTGCTCGCTCTCCGAGAGCAGGCGCTCCTCGGCGCGCGCGACGAGCTTGTGCGGCGCGATGTCGAGGATGGCGCAGACCGCGTAGAGGATCGGCACGGGGATGGAACGCTTGCCGGTCACGTAGTTGTCCAGCGCGCTCCTTGCGATGCCGATCTGGCGCGCCATGCCTGCGATGCTGCTGCCTCCTGCGGCGATCTCTCCGCGGAGCTGGCGTCCGACGGCCGCGTTGAACTGCTCGCCCGGTGTCTCCATCTGTGTCACGATAGCACCGGCCTGACGCCAGCATGCTGTCATGAAATGAGAGCGCTGCTTGATAGCTCCCGGTCGGGGCGATAGTGTCGTCGAATGAAGACAGAAGTGCGACGTGAGCTAGCACTGTCTGTCGCGTCCGCACTCGCCAGGAGCGACAGATCGGTCACCTGGCTCGCGGCGACGTCGGGCATACCGGAGCCTCGGCTGCGGAGGGCGCTCGCGGCCGAGCGTGACTTCACGCTGACGGATCTGGGCGACGTCGCGGCGGCACTCGGCATCCGTGTCGTCGACCTGCTCCCCGCGTCTCCCTCTTGAGCCCTTGGGCGGATAGCGTTGACGGCATGAAGACCGTGCCGTTCGGAACCACCACCGCCCCCGCCGTCGTCGCCGGCATGATGCGCATCGACGACAAGGACGACACCGCCATCCGCGAGCTCTACACCTCGGCGCGCGAGGTCGGCATCGACTTCTTCGACCATGCGGACATCTACGGCGGCAGCATGCACTTCTGCGAGTCGCGTTTCGCCGACGCCCTGGCGCTGAGCCCCGCCGAGCGGGATGAGATCGTGCTGCAGACCAAGTGCGGCATCGTGCCGGACGAGGGCATGTTCGACTTCTCCTACGCCCACATCATGCGCCAGGTCGATGGATCCCTCGCGGCGCTGCGCACCGACCGCATCGACGTGCTGCTGCTGCACCGTCCAGACGCCCTCGTCGAGCCCGAGGAGGTCGCGCGCGCGTTCGACGAGCTCGAGTCCGCCGGCAAGGTCCGCGCGTTCGGCGTCTCGAACCACACGCCGCGTCAGATCGACCTGCTGCGCACCGCCGTGCGGCAGCCGCTCGTGGCCAACCAGCTGCAGCTGTCGATCACGCACGCCCCGATCATCGCGCAGCCGATCGCGGCGAACATGGCGGGGGAGGACCAGAGCATCGTCCGGGATGGCGGCGGCATCGTCGAGTACTGCCGCATCAACGGCATCACGGTGCAGGCCTGGTCGCCGTTCCAGGGAGGCTTCTTCACCGGAGTGTTCCTGGGGGATCCGGCGTACGCGGAGCTGAACGCGGTGATCGACCGTCTGGCCGCCTCGTACGGCGTCGAGCCGATCGCGATCGCGACGGCGTGGATCACGCGTCACCCGGCGGGCATGCAGGTGGTGCTCGGCACGACGACGCCGCAGCGCGTGCGGGATGCCGCGGCCGGCGCCGACATCGAGCTCACCCGTGCCGAATGGTACGAGCTCTTCCGCGCCGCCGGCCACCTCCTGCCCTGAGGTCGCCCTCGGTCCACCCCCGGATGCACCTCCTACCCTGAACGCAGGGCTCGTCGTCTACCCTGAGAGCATGCCGTTCCTGTTCTCGCTCCTCGTCATCGCGTTGATGATCGGCGCGCTGGTCGACATCATCACGCGCGACGACTCGCAGGTGAAGCACCTGCCGAAGATGGTGTGGATCATCATCGTGATCCTGCTCCCGCTCATCGGCAGCCTGCTGTGGTTCGCGATCGGCCGCGAGTACGGCGACTCCGGCATCCGGATCCCGCGCGTGCGGAGGGAGGCGCCGCCGACGCGCACCGAGGTGCGCCCGGCGAAGCCCGTCGACACCCGCACGACAGAGCAGCAGATCGCCGACCTCGACCGCGAGATCGAGGAGTGGCGGCTGCGCGAAGAACTCGCCAAGCGCAAGCGCGACACCGAGGACCCGACGGCCGGTTCGTAGGAGCCTGGCGTCGCTAGGCCGCGCTCGAGGTCGTCGTGATGCCGAACGAGTCGCGGAGCGCGTCCTCCAGGGTCGGGAACCGGAAGCGGAACCCTGCGTCGAGGAGCTTCTCCGGGAGCACCCAACGGCTCTTCAGCACCAGTTCGGTCTCGGTGCGGATGCCGATGGCCCCGAGCTCCAGCGTCCATCGCGGCAGCGGCGGGCCGAAGCCGACTCCGAGCACGCGGCGCACCGTCGCCATGAACTCGACGTTGTCAACCGGGTGCGGTGACGCCGCATTCACGGGCCCCTCCAGCGACGGCGTCTCCTCGAGGAGGTCGATGATGCGCGCGACGTCGTCGATGTGCACCCAGCTGAACCGCTGCGTTCCCCGTCGTGAGCCGGGAAGGTGCGCGGTTCCGGCCTCCCTGCGCGCCGCGCTCGCCGGCCACGGCCCGTCGTACTGGGGACCGCCGAGGCCGAGGCGCGCGAGCCTCCGCAGCGGTCCGAGCACGCCACCGTCGCCGAGCACGATGGCGCTGCGCAGCGCCACGCGTCGCGTCGCGGGCAGGTCGCGGGCGAACAGGGCGTTCTCCCAGCTCTTCGCGACCTCGACCGAGAACCCGGAGCCGATCTCTCCCGTCGACTCGGTCATCGGCCGGTCGTCGGCGTGCCGGTAGATCGTCGCCGTCGACGAGTTGATCCAGAGTGTCGGCGGGTTCGACGCCCTGGCGATCGCCGAGCCCAGGGCGTCGGTCGTCTCGGTGCGGGAACGGACGATCTCGGCGCGGTTCGCGGGCGTGTAGCGGCAGTTCACCGACTTGCCGGCGAGTCCGACGACCAGCGTCGCCCCGTCGATCGCGCGGTCGACGGCATCCTGATCGCCCCAGGGGATGTCGGCGCCGTGACGGGAGATCGTGACGACCTCGCGCCCCGCCGCGCGCAGACGCGGCACAAGGTACCGCCCCATGAACCCCGTGCTGCCTCCGACGACCACTCGCCCCGTGCTCATCCCGTCGCCTCCCGTTGTCTTTCGATCCGGTAGGCGAAGTCGCCCGCGTACTCGTACACGCGCCCGATCAGGGGCGCATCGATGGTCAGTGAGACCCGCTGCCGGTCGATGCCTTCGTCGAAACGCTCCCACAGACGCACGGTCGGACGCACGATCGCGGGCAGGCGCAGCCGCATCCGGCCGATCCGCAGGCCGACCGCCCTGCTCGTGAGTCGGAGGCCGCCACGATGCACGTCGACGTCGAAGCAGGCGGCCACGACGCCGGGCTCGCCGAGCTCGTCGACGACCCTGCCGTGCCGAGAGAGCACCACCGAATCGTGCATGGTCCACGTGCCGCCGGGGAGATCGAACTCGCGTTCGGCGATCGCCCTCGCAGCGATCGTGCGGTTCTCGACGCGGAACGGCACATCGTGCTCCCAGCACGCGGGGACGACGCCCCGCCGTTCGAGCACGCGCAGCAGGGGCCAGAGCCAGCGGCGCGGTGTGCCGACCCTGCGGAAGACGCCGTCGCCGATGCCGACATGCCCGTCTGGCACGGCCTGGAAATACGCGCGGAGCCGGGGGTGCAGCTCCGCCACGCGGTCGCCGAGCGCCCTGGCGTAGGGGGACTGCGGGACCGGCGTCACCCTTCGAGACTATCCGGATGCCGCGGCGGAGGATGCTGCCACGTAGGCGTCGACCTTGGCGGCCGACAGCACGTCGCGCGCCACCATGATGGCCGCGCCGAGCACGGCCGCTCGCTCGCCGGCCTGCGTCTGGACGATGGCGAGATGCTGCGTGGCGAGCGGGATCGATCGCCGGTAGACAACCTCCCGCACGCCGGCGAGGAGGTGCTCTCCGGCGCGGGCGATGCTGCCGCCGAGCACGATCACCGAGGGGTTGAGCAGGTTGACGACGGTCGACAGCACCTCGCCGACGTCGCGGCCCGCCTGGCGGGTCGCCTCGATCGCGACCAGGTTCCCGGAGCGGACGAGGTCGACGACGTCGGCGCTCCCCTCAGCGTCGAGGCCCTTGGCGCGCAGCGACTCGGCGATGGCCGATCCGCTGGCGAGGGCCTCCAGGTCGCGTTCCTCGCCTGGTTCGTGCGAGGAGTCGGGGGAGTACGGTACGCGCACGTGGCCCATGTCGCCCGCGGAGCCCTGCGCTCCACGCTGGAGCTGCCCGCCGGTGATGATGCCCGCGCCGATACCGGTGGCGACCTTCACGAAGACGAGATCGGCGGTGTCGGGGAAGCTGGTCGCGTGCTCGCCGACGGCGAGCACGTTGACGTCGTTGTCGACGAGCACGGGGACGTCGAAGGTGCCCTGCACGTAGGCGGGGACGTCGAAACGATCCCAGCCCGGCATGATCGGCGGGTTGTAGGGGCGGCCGGTGGAGTGCTCGACGGGTCCGGGCACGCCGATGCCCACTCCGACGAGCGGTGCGGGCGTCGGGCCGAGACCGTCGAGGAGACCGCGTCCGAGGTCGAGGACGGCGTCGAGCACCACCGCGGGGCCCGCGGCGATGTCGATGGTCTGCGAGGTGGTGGCGAGGATGTGCCCTGCGAGATCCGCGACGGCGACCGTCGCGTGCGAGGCGCCGAGATCGGCGGCCAGGATCCTGCCCGCTCGGGGGTTGAACGCGACCCGCGACGGCGGCCTGCCACCCGTCGACGCTCCCTCCCCTGCCGGCACGACGAGCCCGGAGGCGAGGAGTGCGTCGACGCGTGAGGAGACGGTGGAGCGCGCCAGGCCGGTGAGATGGACCAGGTCCGCCTTGGTGCGCGCCTGCCCGTCGAGGAGCAGCTGCAGGATGTCGCCGGCGCCCGGCGCGGCGCTCGCGGACAGACGATCGGCGTCGGTCATGGAGTCAGTAAAGCACACTCACTTTCTCTCACTGTGCACCTACATCTGATGTTCAAGAAAAAACTTTTGACGGGAAACTAGCAAAAGGGTGTCGGCCTGTGTCAGAATCGTCGGCATGACAACGGACGTCACTGACACCGAGGTCGGGACGATCCGATCCGGCTTCCTCGGCGGGGGCTTCATGGCCCAGGTGCACAGCCGCGCAGCTCGCGCCGCAGGCGCCGACACCGCGATGATCGCCAGCTCCACCCGCGAACGCGGGCAGCTCGCCGCGGCCGCGCTCGGGAT
>JAGIAK010000109.1 GCA_017744855.1 Microbacterium sp. | reverse complement strand
GATCTGCACATCGGGGATGGTCGCCGGGGAGAGCCCGGCGATCCGCTCGGCGACGGCGATGCCCTGCTGGAAACCGCGGTGCGCGAGCTGCAGGCCGGGCACGATGTCGCCGACGGCCCAGACGCCTGGCACTCCCGTGCGCAGGTCGTCATCGACGATCACGAACCCGCGGTCGAGCACGACGCCTGCGTCTTCGAAGCCGAGGTCGGCGGTCACGGGGCCACGGCCCACCGCGACCAGAAGGTAGTCGGCGGTGAACTCTTTGCCGTCCTCGAGCGTCACCGTCACGGAGGAGTCGTCCTGCACGGCGGTCTGGAAACGGATGCCCAGCGAGTACTGGATGCCGCGGCGACGGAACGCGCGCTCCAGACCCTTGCTCAGGGCGATGTCCTCGTTCGGGACGAGGTGCGGGAGCGCCTCGATGATGGTGACCTCCGCACCGAAGGAGCGCCACACGCTCGCGAACTCGACGCCGATCACACCTCCTCCGAGGATGAGCACGCGTTCTGGGATAACGTCGAGCGACAGGGCCTGCTCGCTGGTGAGGATGCGGCCGCCGATCTCCAGTCCGGGAAGGGTGCGGCTGTATGAGCCGGTCGCGAGGATCACGTCGGCGCCGACGTAGACGTCGTCGCCCACGCTCACGGAACGATCGGCGTTGAGGCGACCCGCGCCGGCGACGGTCGTGATGCCCCGAGCCTTGACCAGGCCCTCGAGACCCTTGTACTTCTTCGCGACGATGCCCTCGCGGTACGCGCGCACGCCGGCGGGGTCGATGCCGTCGAGCGACGCGGTGATGCCGACGTGGGCGGCGCCGCGCACGTGCTCGGCGACCTCCGCCGCGTGCAGCAGCGCCTTGGTCGGGATGCACCCGCGGTGCAGGCAGGTGCCGCCGACCTTGTCCTTCTCGATGAGAGCGACGGACTTGCCGAGCTCGCTCGCGCGCAGCGCCGCGGCGTAGCCGCCGCTGCCGCCACCGAGGACGACGATGTCGAAGGTGTGGGTTGTCATGTGATCATGCCTCCGGGTGGGATGCGTCGGCGAAGGCGATGATCGATCGGACCATCGCCCCCGTTGGGCCCTTCTCGATGAAACCGTACGGTGCGCCGTTGTGCTCGCTGGAGCCGGCGATGTCCAGGTGCACCCAGGGGATGCGGGGAGCGTCCTCGGCGTCGGACACACGTCCGACGAAGCGCTGCAGGAAGAGGCCGGCGTACGACGCGCCGCCCATGCGGTCGCTCATGTTCGCGTTCTGCAGATCGGCGATGGGGGAGTCCATGGCGTCCTCCATGTAGGCAGGCAGCGGCATGTGCCATGCCGGCTCGTCGACGGCGTCGGCGGCGGCGAGGAACTCGGCGACCGTCTCGTCGTCTCCGAAGACGCCCGTGTGACGGTGTCCGAGGGCGGCGATGATCGCGCCGGTGAGCGTGGCGACGTCGATGACGACGTCGGGCTTCTCGCGGCTGGCGGCGACGAGTCCGTCTGCCAGCACCAGGCGGCCCTCGGCATCCGTGTTGTTGACCTCGACGGTCGTCCCGTCGAGCATCCGCAGCACGTCGCCGGGGCGGATCGCACGCCCGGAGGGCATGTTGTCGGTGATGCACAGCCAGGCGGTGACGCGCACCGGCATGCGAAGCGAGGCGATGGCGCGGAGCGCCGCGAGGCTGGTGGCCGCGCCCGCCATGTCGAACTTCATGCCGACCATGGATGCCGCCGGCTTGAGCGAGAGGCCGCCGGTGTCGAAGGTGATGCCCTTGCCGACCAGCGCGATGTGGCGCACGGCGTCGGCGGGAGCGTAGTCGAGGCGCACCAGACGCGGCGGGCGGTCGGAACCCTGGCCGACGCCGAGGATGCCGCCGAAGCCCTGCTCGGCGAGAGCCGTCTCGTCGAGGATCTCCACGGTGACGTCGAGGTCGGCGACGCTGTCGGCCGCGCTCTGTGCGAGCTGAGCGGGGCTCTGCCACTCGGCCGGCACGTTCACGAGGTCCTTCACGAGGGCGACGGCCTCGCCGACCGCCGTGGCCCTGGCGATCGCCGCATCGTCGAGGTCGGCGTGCAGCACGACCGCCGAGGCGCGGGCCTTGGGCGGGTCGGACTTGTACCCCTCGAAGCGGTGGCCGCCGAGCACGGCGCCCTCGGCCGCGGCATCCGCGAATCCCTCGAGACCGGGAGCGAGCGACACGGCGACCGTCTCGAAACCGGTGAGGGTGCGCAGCGCCGCTCCCACCGCGTTGCGGACCGCGAGTGCGCTCGGGGTCTTGCCCGTGCCGACGACGGCGAACGGGAGAGCGGTGACCTCTGGCGCGTAGACCCTGGCGAAAGCCGACGGCGCGCCGGTGAAGCCGATACCGGCCAGTGCGTCGGCGAGTCCTGGATAGCCGACGAGCGATTCGGAGGATCCGGAGAGATCCGGCACGACGAGCACTGCGGCGTCTGCAGCGCTTCCGGGGAACTGATCTGAGGTGCGCGAGAGCGCGGGAAGCGTCATGCCTCCATCCTAGGGATGGCGCGGACACCCGGTGCCGCGCCCGCGTGTTCGCTGTCAGCATGACGACGACGGCCCCGCTGTCCGATGCGGCTCGTAGCATGGAGACATGCCCTTCTCCGGAGAGATCCACGAACGAGTCGCGAACGCGCCGGCTGTGCCGCGCGGCCTGCCCCTGGTGATGCTCCTCACCGGTTTCACTGACGCGGGCAGCGCCGTCTCCGGGCTCATCGACCACCTGCGGGAGACGACCTCTCCGCAGCCCGTCGTCGTGTTCGACAACGACGCGCTGCTCGACTACCGGGCGCGTCGTCCTGTGATCTCCTTCGATCAGGACCACCTCACCGAGTTCCGTCCCTCGCGCCTCGAGCTGTCGCTCGCGACCGATGCGCTCGGACAGAAGTTCCTGCTGCTGGCCGGGTACGAGCCCGACTTCGCGTGGAACGAGTTCGCCCGCACCGTCCTCGACCTCGCTGAAGAGTTCGAGGTGTCCGGGCTGAGCTGGGTGCACTCGATCGCGATGCCGGTGCCGCACACGCGTCCGATCGGCACGACGGTGAGCGGCAACCGCCGCGAACTCACCGTCGCGCACTCGGTGTGGCGTCCGCGCACCCAGGTGCCGGCGACCGCAGGTCACCTCCTGGAGTTCCGCTTCGTCGAGCAGGGGCACCGCGCCGTCGGCTTCGTGCTCCTCGTGCCGCACTACCTCGCCGAGACGGAGAACCCCGACGCCGTGATCACCGCGGCAGAGCGGCTGATGGCGGCCACCGGCCTCGTGCTGATGCTCGACGACGTGCAGGGGCGCCGCGACGACTACCTGACGCGAGTCGACGAGCAGGTGCTCGGCAACGACGAGCTGCAGCAGATGGTGCACAACCTCGAGCGTCGCTACGACGCGTACATGGCGGGTCGCGATCCTGAAGACGACTCCTACGACGAGGGCGGCTTCAGCGAGCGCGACCTCCCCAGCGCCGACGAACTCGCCGCCGAGCTCGAGCGCTACCTGGCGTCGCGGCCGACAGGAGACGACGACAAACCCGGTCGCGGGTGATTCCCAGACGGCGAAGTTCGATCGGATGCAGCCGCATCCCCTCACGTGTGCGATACTAGGAGTCCGACCCGTTGTCAATCGGTCTTTTCGAAGATCGGACTTGACAAGGGTCTTACTAGTGTCCGAAATGTCCCGGGGCGGCTCAGCGGCCCCGTGAAAGGCGAAACGTGACTCCTGCCACGACCAACAAATCCCGGACGAAGAAGACCGCCGAAGCGCCCGAGGACGCCGCTGTCGAGGGAACGGCCGAGGTCGCCGTGCCCAAGACCGCTGCGCAGCGTGCCGCGGCCAAGCGCGCCCCTGCCAAGAAGAAGAAGTCGGACGACATCGTCGAAGAAGACGAGTCCTCTGCGGCGGCGACCGCCGAGGAGACCGAGGACGACGAGGAGGACTCCGCTCCGAAGTTCACCGAGCCGCTCCCGACCGGCGCGATCGTCATCTCGACGAACGACGACGAGGACGTGCCGGTCTACTCCGCGCAGATCACCGGCGCCACCGCCGACCCTGTGAAGGACTACCTCAAGCAGATCGGAAAGGTCGCGCTGCTGAACGCGGCCGAAGAGGTCGAGCTCGCGATGCGCATCGAGGCCGGCCTGTTCGCCGAGGAGAAGCTGTCGACGATGTCGGCGGCCGAGAAGACGAGCCAGCTCGGGCTCGACCTGCAGTGGGTCGCCCGTGACGGCCAGCGTGCGAAGAGCCACCTGCTCGGCGCCAACCTCCGTCTCGTCGTCTCGCTCGCCAAGCGCTACACCGGCCGCGGCATGCAGTTCCTCGACCTGATCCAGGAGGGCAACCTCGGTCTGATCCGCGCGGTCGAGAAGTTCGACTACACCAAGGGCTTCAAGTTCTCCACGTACGCCACGTGGTGGATCCGCCAGGCGATCACCCGCGCGATGGCCGACCAGGCCCGCACGATCCGCATCCCGGTGCACATGGTCGAGGTCATCAACAAGCTCGCCCGCGTGCAGCGCCAGATGCTGCAGGACCTCGGTCGCGAACCCACCCCGGAAGAGCTGAGCCGCGAGCTCGACATGACCCCGGAGAAGGTCGTCGAGGTGCAGAAGTACGGCCGCGAGCCCATCTCGCTGCACACCCCGCTCGGCGAGGACGGCGACAGCGAGTTCGGCGACCTCATCGAGGACACCGAGGCCGTCGTGCCGGCCGACGCCGTGGGCTTCACCATGCTGCAGCGTCAGCTCGAGCAGCTGCTCGACTCGCTCTCCGAGCGTGAGGCCGGTGTCATCCGGATGCGCTTCGGACTCGGCGACGGACAGCCCAAGACCCTCGACCAGATCGGCGACACGTTCGGGGTGACGCGTGAGCGCATCCGTCAGATCGAGTCGAAGACGATGGCCAAGCTGCGGCACCCGAGCCGGTCGCAGTCGCTGCGGGACTACCTCGAATGATGGCGGGCGCACCTCAGGCGCGCTCCGCAGGCATCCGCTACGTCTTCCCCGTCTTCGCGGGGAAGCTGGCGCGGTTCGCCACGCGTCTGCGCGGCGGCGGTTCGGCGTTCCCCGGGTATCTCACCAACCGGCTCGCGCCGACGCTGCTGCCCACGCTGGCCGATCAGTTCACCTACGGCGTCGTCTTCGTGCTCGGCTCGAACGGCAAGACGACGACCACGCACATGATCAGCGAGGTGCTTCGCGCGCACGGTCTGAAGGTCTTCACCAACCCGACCGGGGCGAACCTGCCCCAGGGCGTCACCAGCGCGCTCCTCGCCGACGCCACGCTGACCGGACGCATCCGCGCCGACGTCGCCGTGCTCGAGATCGACGAGGGCTACGCCGCCGACCTCGCAGACAGGCTGTCGCCCTCGGTGATCCTGTCGCTGAACGTGCAGGTCGATCAGCTCTACCGGTTCTACGAGACCGAGCGTGTGGCCGACATGATGCTCGAGGCGTCGAAGCGCGCCTCCGCCCATGTCGTGGTCAACCGTGACGACCCGTACCTCAGCAAGATCGACGCCGACGCCATGCGCGGCGAGGTCTCGTTCTTCGGCGTCTCCTCCGAGCTGGTCGCCGCCTCGGCGCACGGCCTCGCGAACGCTGCAGACACCCGCAGTGGCAACGCCGGCATCCTCGATCACGAGGCGTACGCCGAGGTCACGCGCGTCGACGGCCGAGATGTCGTGGTGCGCGTCGACGGAGCGGATGCCGCAATCACGCTGCCCGCACGGGGACTGCACTACGCGGCCGACGCGGCCGCCGCCCTCACCGTCGCCTCGCGCGTGCTCGGATCGGCGTTCTCCGCGCAGAAGGCCGCCTCCGGCTTCGCGCAGATGGCACCGGCCTACGGCCGTGGCGAGGTCATCCCGCTGCGCCGCGACCCCGCGGGGGAGCAGGTCGAGTTCGTCATGTTCAAGAACGCACCGAGCCTGCAGATGAACCTCGACGCGCTCGACGCTGCCCCCGAGCGTGCGCTGATCGCGATCGACGAGGGCACCCCCGACGTGTCGTGGCTCTACGACGTGGACTTCGACGGACTGAAGCGCATCGACGTCGTGACAGGGGAGAAGGCCTTCCAGCTCGCGCTGAGCCTGGAGCACGCGGGCGTCGAGATCGGCGTCGTCGAGCCCGACATGGAGAAGGCCGTCGCGCTGATGCGCGAGCTGCCGCCCACGGCATCCGGACGCCAGACCTGGTTCGTGAACTACGAGCTGATGATGATCGGCCGGCGTCTGCTCGGTCACGGAGACCAGGAGGTTGCACGCCGATGAGCGCATCTGTGCAGATCGTCCAGCTCTACCCCGTCGAGCTCGGCATCACCGGAGACCGCGGCAACGTCCGCGCGCTGCAGACGCGCCTGGAACGCGGAGGCGTGTCGGTCGAGGTGCACCAGGTGGGCATCGGCGAGCCGATCCCCGCTGACGCCGACATCATCGTGCTCGGCAACGGGCCCCTCTCCGCGATGCGGATCGTCGCCGACGACCTGCGCGGCCGTGCGGCGGAGCTCGAGGAGTTCGTGCAGTCAGGGCGCTCGCTGTTCGCCGTCGGGGCCACCGCGGAGCTGCTCAGCGAGGGCGTCGACACGCTCGACGGCGATACGCTGGCCGGCCTCGGCATCTTCCCGTTCCGCGTCGCCAGGACGCGCGACCGCAACGTGGGCTACATCATCGCCGACGCGCCGTTCGGCCGGATCATCGGCTTCGAGGACCATGCCTCGCGCTGGACGCTCGGCGAGGGGGCTCAGGTCGTCGGCACCGTCGTCGCAGGCAAGGGCAGCTTCTCCCGCGGCGGCGTCGCGGGCGAGACCGTGCAGCGCGGCGCCTCGTACGCCACCAACGTGCAGGGGCCGGCATTGCCGCTCAACCCGCGCTGGAGCGACGCGATCCTCGCGGCGGTGACCGCACGACGCGGCATCGATTGGGCGGTCGGCGAGGCGCATTCGCGTCTGGACGAGTACGCGCAGGGCGCTCGCGACGCGATCGAGCACCTCGTGCACAGCAAGGATTTCAGCACGATCGGACTCTGACCCGGGTTCGACTCGGTGGGGACGAGGAACACGGACGGAGCAGGGGGTGCGACGGTGACGAGCAGCAGTGCGGTGCCCAGAGCGGTGATCTCGCGATCCGCTTTGGCGGCATCGGCGTCGGCGGCGGTATCGGCCGGCGGCAGGATCGCGGATCTGCGCCGTGATGCCTGGGGGCACGGCGTGCTCGCCGTGGCCCACGCGGTGACCGCCGCCGGTGCCGACGCCGTGCTCGTCGACCGCTCCAACGTCGTCGAGGCGCTGCGCCTGGAGGGGATCGCCGCTGTCGTCGACGGCGAGGCCGACATCGACCCCGCGCTGCTGTACGGCCTGCCCGACGCCGATGGGGTGCTGCCCACGCGTCCCGTCATGCGTCTCGTCGGTCGCGTCATGTCCACGAAGAGGCTCGCCGCGGGCGACGCCGTCTCCTACGGGTACACCCACCGGGCGACGTCGGACACCGTCGCCGCGCTCGTCACGGGCGGATACGCCCAGGGGATCGTACGGGCGCTCGGCAACGAGGCGCACGTGGAGATCGACGGCGTGGAGCGGCCGATCATCGGCCGCGTGGCGATGGACGTGTGCGTGGTCGATCTGCAGGGTCATGACGTCGCCGTCGGCACCGAGGCGACCTACTTCGGCGGCTCCGGACCGGCGGCTCCGTCGCTCGCGCGATGGAGCGCGGTCAGCGGGTTGTCCGTCGCCGAGCTCATCGCGGTCGTCGGGCTGCACGCCGAACGGGGGTGGGAGTCGTGAAGCGACCCGAGCTGCGACTGCACGGAGCGCGACTGCGCGAGAACATCGACGCGGTGCGGGAGCGCATCGCCCCCTCCGCTCTCATGATCGTGATGAAGGACGACGCCTACGGGCACGGCCTCACCTGGGCGGTCGAGAACGCCGAGCGCGCTGGCGTGGAATGGTACGGGAGCTACGACGTGCGCGGTGGTGTCGAGATCCGTCGTGTCTTGGAGCGCCCGGCGCGGATCTTCGCGTGGGCGACGTCGACAGACGAGGAGGTCGATCAGGCGCTCGAACAGGGGATCGACCTCGGCGTCGGCACTCGCGAGTACCTGCAGAGGGTGATCGCACGGGCCGCAGCCTCCGGCCGGCGTGCGCGCGTGCACCTGAAGATCGACACGGGTCTGCACCGCAACGGCATGCTGCCGGGCGAGTGGCGGGAGGCGGTCGACGTCGTGAGAACCGCCGAGCGCGCCGGTCACGTCGAGTTCGCCGGCGTGTGGAGCCACCTGGCCGAGGCCAGCGACGCCGAAGACGACGAGGCGCAGGAGGTGTTCCTCACTGCGGTCCGCGAGGCCTCAGCGACCGGTGACGAACCGGAGGCGCTGCATCTCACGGCATCCGCGGCGTCGTGGTGGCGTCCCGAACTCCGCGGCAGCGTCTCCCGCATCGGGGCGTTCTGCTACGGCATCCGCTCCGCAGACGGCCCGGAGCTCGACGGTCTGGTTCCCGTCGCCGAACTCACGGCCTACGTCCAATCCGTCGAGGGCGACGCCGCCGTAATCGGGATCGGCTCGTTCGACGGACTGCCGTCGACGCTCGCCGGTGCGACGGTGGGTACGCCGGCCGGAACGCGGGTGCTGCGTACGGTAGGCCCTGTGTCGTCGGTCGTGGAGGCCTGGCCCGGAGCGCAGGAGGGCGACCTCGTTCACGTGTTCGGCGGCGGGGAGCACGGGGAGTCCAGCGCCACCGCTCTCGCGGAGAGGATCGACACCGTCGGCGAGGAGATCCTCACCCGGCTCACGTCGCGTGCGCGGCGCGTGGTCGTCGACTGACGACCGGCGCCGCAGCGCGGTGCGTCAGGCACCGCGCCTCGGCGGGGGAGAGACTCAGGCCTCGATGAGGCGAGCGGTCTCGTCGTGCCAGCTCGTGGCGATGCTGCGGAGCTTCTCTTCGTACTTGCGCCCGTGGTGGGCGCAGAAGAGGAGTTCGGAGCCGTTGACCTCGGCGGCGATGTACGCCTGAGCGCCGCAGGAATCACAGCGATCCATCGCGGTCAGGCGGAACTCGATGGCGGAGGTCTCACGTTCGGTCGTTGCGTTCATCTCGGTGCCTCCTAGAATGTCGGGTTCGCGTCGGACTTGATCAATACAACCACGCAGAGCCTGAGTGCATGCCCGGATCACGGCGTGTTTCGCTCAGCGCGTACGCCGGACGCGCGGTGTCGACGGGGACGGGGAGTGTCGGCGGGGCGGCGGGCGGTCGCGAGAATAGAATCGGAGATTGTGACCGCCGAGTATTCCGCCCATCATCTCCAGGTGCTCGAGGGG
>JAGIAK010000108.1 GCA_017744855.1 Microbacterium sp. | reverse complement strand
GTCCTCATCCTTCTCGACGAACGCGGCAAGGCGCTGGACAGCGAAGGCTTCGCCGCCGCGATCGGCCGCTACCGCGACGGCGGCAAGCGCGACCTGCCCTACGACGAAGGCCTGCCCACGCCACAGGGCGTCGCCGACGACCTGGGCGCAGCGCTGCGTCCGCTGCTCGGCGCCACGGTCTCGGCGATGAACGACCAGCACACGTTCCTCCGTCCTGCCGACGACGGGGTGCGCATCGGCGACGTCGTGCGTCTCGGTCTCTCGCATCCGTGCACGGCCTTCGACAAGTGGCACTACCTCCCGGTGGTCGTCTCGCAGCACGACGACCGGGTCGTCGAGCTCGTGCGGACCTTCTTCTAGGCCGACCCGTGTCGCAGAGTGTGCGCAGGGCCGCCCTGATCGTCGACGCGATCGCGGTCCGACCGCAGACCGTCGCCGAGCTGGCCGCGGAGTTCGGGCTGCACCGCTCGACGATGTTCCGCGAGCTGCAGACCCTCGAAGACGTCGGCTACGTGCGGCGCAGGGCCGACGGCGCGTATGTGCTCGCCTTCCACCTCGTCTCCCTCGCCCAGGTCGCGCTGGAGAACCTCGACCTCCGGCGGGCGGCATCCGCGCACCTCCGCGGGCTGCACGAGGTCACCGGAAACACCCTGCACGTCGCGGCGCTGATCGACGACGCGATCGTCTACGTCGACAAGGTCGAGGACCAGGGCGGCGTGCGCATGTACTCGCGCATCGGCTCGCGCGCACTGCCGTACTGCACGGGGGTGGGCAAGGCGATCCTCGCCGATCTCGACGGGAACAGGAGGGATGCCGTGCTCGCCGGCGCGGAATGGACGCCGCACACCGCGCGCACCCTGACCACGAGGGCGGCGCTGGACGCCGAGCTCGACGTCGTGTCGGCGCGGGGCTGGGCGGTCGACGACGCCGAGTTCGAGGACTTCGTGAACTGCGTGGCCGTGCCGATCCGCAGTGCGGTCGGCGTGATCGGCGCGCTCTCGCTCACGGCGATCCGCATGGTGCAGGACGTCGACGAGCTGGCCCTGCGCATCCCCCTGCTGCAGCGCACGGCGGCGCTCATCGCCCGCGAGGCTGGCTGACCGCGGTCGGCGCAGTGCGCTGACGTATCGTGGGGAGGTGCCCGACTTCCCCTACGAGCGCCTGCGGCGCCGGCCAGACGTCGAGGCCGACAACCTGCAGGCGCATGACGCGACCGACCTGTTCCTCGTCGCGCACGCCCTCGATGCGGGCGCCGACGGCACGCAGATCGCGGTGATCGGCGACGAGTACGGCGCGATCACGCTCGCCCTGACGGATGCCGGCCTCTCCGGCGTCCGCGTGCACCAGGACCTCGCGACGGGACGCCGCGCCCTCACCCTCAACGCGCAGGAGCTCGGACTGACCGGCTTCACCTCGCACGAGCTCGACCGCACGCTGCTGGAGGGGGCGCGGCTCGTGCTGCTGCAGCTGCCGAAATCGCTCGCGGAGCTCGAGGAGGTCGCTGATGCCGTGGCACGCTGGGCCGCACCCGACGCCGTGCTCGTGGCCGGGGGCCGGGTGAAGCACATGACGCTGGCGCAGAACGAGGTGCTCGGCCGCTCCTTCGCGAGGGTGCAGCCGCAGCGTGCGGAGCGCAAGTCGCGGTTGATCGTCGCCTCGGCGCCGCTGCCCGTTCCCGCCGAGCCCGCGTACCCGGTGCGAGCCGAGCACGATGGGCTGGTGCTCGCCGCGCACGGCGGAGCCTTCGCAGGGGCGAGGCTCGACATCGGCACCAGGGTGTTGCTCGACGTGCTCCGAGACGGGGCGGGCGCGGCCGCCGACACGGTCGTCGACCTCGGCTGCGGCACCGGGGCGCTGGCCGCGTCGTATGCGCTGGCGCACTCGGACGCGCGGGTGATAGCGACGGACCGCTCAGCCGCGGCGGTCGCCTCGGCCCGCGAGACGGTCGCGGCGAACGGGCTGGGCGCCCGCGTGACGGTCATGCACGACGACGCCGGGTCGGAGCTGCCGGACGCGAGCGCCGACCTGGTGCTGCTGAACCCGCCGTTCCATCTCGGCAGCAGCGTGCACACGGGGGCGGCCACGCGGCTGTTCGAGGCCGCCGCGCGGATCCTCCGCCCCGGCGGCGAGCTGCTCACGGTGTACAACTCGTCGCTCGGGTATCGGGCCGAGCTCGCCCGACTGGTGGGGCAGACGGAGCAGCGCCGCCGCACACCCAAGTTCACCGTCACCCGCAGCATCCGCCGCTGATCCCTCCTCCACATTCCGGCCTGACGACGAGTTCTCCACATATGCTGGGATTCATCGCGTAAACGGGCATTTTTCGTGCGTGTGCACAGGCAATCTGGGACCCCACGGACCCAAGATGGAAAGGTGCTCACCGTGACCGAACCCCAGATCTGGACAGCCCTCGGCATCCTCGCCGCCGCGTTCACCGCGATGATCGGCGTCGCGACGCAGCTGATGTTGCGCACGATCACCGCGCAGTTCGAAGGGCTCGGTGAGACCGTCGGCGCCCGGTTCGAGGGCATAGGGAACATCGTCGACGCGCTGACACGGGGCGTTGACGCGAAGTTCGAGGGCATGGAGAGGATCGTCGACGCGAAGTTCGACGGGTTGACACGGGGCGTTGACGCGAAGTTCGACGGGCTGACACGGGGCGTTGACGCGAAGTTCGAAGGGCTGCGCGCGGAGATGGTCGCCGGGTTCGAGAGGGTCGACATCCAGTTCCAGGCGGTCGACCGCCGGTTCGAGCACGTGGACAAGCGTCTGGACGGCGTGGACAAGCGCCTGGACCGCGTCGAGGTGCGGCTCGACGGCCTCGATGCGGACGTGCGGACGGTGATGAGCAGGATGCAGCCTGTACCGGCCGGCGGCGTGTCCGACCCCGTCATTCCCCCCGGTCAGACCGTGAAACCGAACAGCGCTCAATAATGCGGATTTGCCTCTGACCGGCCATTTCGTTACGTTGGAGTGCGGGCCTCACGGCCCAAGACCAGTCCGCGGCCGCGTCCTTCTTTCGATGAGCTGTGCTGCGAAGAGGCGCGGGCGTACGGTCGATGCTCTCTGCGGCTGATCCGAAATCCGCCGCCTGCGCCGCCACAGCGACACCACTCGAAACGGCCCCGTGAGCATCACCCGGGCGTAACCGAAGCGGGCGTGCCGCACAGGCGCGCCGCGGGGGAAACGTGTCCGAAATCGCACTTGAAGCGCGCCATCTGTACAAGGCGTTCGGGAAGAGCCCGAACCAGGTCGTCCGCCGGCTGAAGGCCGGCGAGAGCCGCTCCGACGTCGCCGACGCCGGGACCGCCGCCGTCATCGACGCCGGGTTCACCGTCAACCGCGGTGAGATCTTCGTCATCATGGGGCTCTCCGGCTCCGGCAAGTCCACCATCATCCGCATGCTCAACGGGCTGCACGAGGCGACCGACGGCTCGGTCATCGTCGCGGGCGACCCGATCACCGGCATCCCGGCGTCGCGGCTGCGCGAGATCCGTCGGGACCGCATCTCGATGGTGTTCCAGCACTTCGCGCTGCTGCCGCACCGCACGGTCGCCGCGAACGTCGCCTATCCGCTCGAGCTCAAGGGCATGCCCACGGCGCAGCGCCTGGCCAAGGCCGACGAGATCCTGTCGCTCGTCGGGCTCGAGGGCCAGGGCGACAAGCTGCCGTCCGAGCTGTCCGGCGGCATGCAGCAGCGCGTCGGCATCGCCCGCGCGCTGGCTGCCGACACCGACATCCTGCTCATGGACGAGGCGTTCAGCGCGCTCGACCCCCTCATCCGCCGCGAGATGCAGGAGCAGCTGCTCGAGCTGCAGCAGAAGCTGCAGAAGACGATCGTCTTCATCACGCACGACCTCAACGAGGCCATGTTCCTCGGCGACCGCATCGCCGTGATGCGCGACGGCCGCATCGTGCAGATCGGTACCCCGGAGGACATCCTCACCGACCCCGCGAACGACTACGTCGAGCAGTTCGTGCAGGACGTCGACCGCGCCAGGGTGCTCACCGCCGCGAACGTCATGGAGCGCCCGCGCCCCGTGGTGGCCGACACCGCCGGCCCCCGCACCGCCCTGCGCCAGATGCGCGACTCGTTCATGTCCGCGACCTACGTCGTCGGACGCGACCGGCAGCTCGTCGGCATCGTCACCGACCGCGACGCGGTCAAGCTCGTGCGCAAGGGCGTCACCACCCTCGCCTCCATCCTCAAGCCGGTGCCGCTCGCCGTGAACGAGGACGAGGTGCTGATGAACCTCTTCATCCCCTCGGTCGAGTCGCCCGTGCCGCTGGCGGTGACGGATGCCGAGGGCCGCCTGGTCGGCGTGATCCCGCGCATCACCCTGCTCGCCGCGCTCGGTCCAGGACCCGGCGCCACCGGCGAGCTCACCCTGCCGCTCATGCCGATGCCGCAGGCCGAGATCGACGCCGTGCTCGACGACGGCTGGACCGCCGAGCCGGCAGCGGACGCCGCGCGTCCGACCGACGCGACCGAGGAGGCCGCCCGATGAACATCCATCTCCCGATCGGCACCTGGGTCGAGGCCGGCGTCGACTGGATCAAGGACAACCTCGAGGGCCTGCTGCAGGTCGTCTCCACGGTCGTGACCTTCCTCGTCGACGGTCTCTCTTTCCTGCTCCTGCTGCCGTACTTCTACGTCGTGATCGTCGTGGCTGCGCTCCTCGCCTGGCTGGTGCGCTCCTGGCAGCTCGCCATCGGCACGGTGATCTCGTTCGGCCTGATCGTCGCGATGGGACTGTGGGTCCCCGCGATGCAGACCCTCGCGCTTGTGCTCGTCGCGGCCGTCGTCGCCGTGCTCATCGCGATCCCGCTCGGCATCTGGTCGGCGCGCAACTCCACGGTGCGCGCGGTGCTGAAGCCGGTGCTGGACTTCATGCAGACCATGCCGGCATTCGTGTACCTCATCCCCGCGATCGTGTTCTTCAGCATCGGCGTGGTGCCCGGGCTCGTCGCGACCGTGATCTTCGCGCTCCCGCCCGGAGTGCGGCTCACCGAGCTCGGCATCCGGGGTGTCGACTCCGAGACCGTCGAGGCCGGTCAGGCGTTCGGGGCCACGCCCGCGCAGATCCTGCGCGGCATCCAGCTGCCCCTCGCCATGCCGACGATCCTCGCCGGCGTGAACCAGGTCATCATGCTGGCCCTGTCGATGGCGGTCATCGCGGGCATGGCCGGCGCCGACGGCCTCGGGAAGATGGTCGTCGAGGCGATCTCGACCGTCAACATCGCCAAGGGCGTCGAGGCGGGGCTGGGCGTCGTGCTCATCGCCGTGTTCCTCGACCGCGTCACCGCGGCCCTCGGCTCGCTCGGACAGAACCCGTCGTCGCTGCTGTTCGTGCTCAACCGCCGCCGTGCCGCCCGCAAGGCCGCCGCGGCAGCCGACGCGACCACGACGACCCCCTCCACGCCGGCGACGACTGTGGAGGAGAAGGAGCTCCAGAATGCGTAGGAACAGGATCATCGCGCTCGCAGCGCTCGCCGCCGCAGCATCCCTCACGCTCGCCGGCTGCGCGACCGACGGCGCGGGCGGCACCACCGCTCTGACCGGCGGCGACGGCTCGTCGTCTGGCGGCGGCGACAAGGGCACCATCACCCTGGGCTTCCTGCCCAGCTGGACCGACGGGCTCAGCACCGCCTACCTGCTGCAGGACCAGCTGGAGAAGCTCGGCTACGACGTGCGCATGAAGACGCTCACCGAGGCGGGGCCGCTCTACACCGGTCTCGCCCAGGGTGACGTCGACGTGTTCCCCTCGGCCTGGCCGGAGATCACCCAGGCCGAGTACATGGCGAAGTACGGCGACGACATCGAAGACCTCGGCACGTACTACGACAACGCGAAGCTCACGATCGCGGTGCCGGAATACACCGACATCGACTCGATCGACCAGCTCGCCGGGGCGGCCGACCGCTTCGACGGCCGCATCATCGGCATCGAGCCGGGCGCTGGCCTGACGACGCAGACCACGAAGATGCTGCCGGCCTACGGGCTCGACGGCGAGTATCAGCTGGTGACCTCGTCGACCGCGGCGATGCTCACCGAGCTCAAGGCGGCGACCGAGAAGAAGCAGGACATCGTCGTGACGCTGTGGCGCCCGTTCTGGGCCAACGACGCGTTCCCGGTGAAGGACTTGGAAGACCCCAAGGGCGCCATGGGCGAGGCCGAGGGGCTGCACTTCCTCGCCACGGACGGGTTCGCGAAGAAGTACCCCGAGGCGGCGGCGCTGATCGCGAAGATCCGCCTCGACGACGAGCAGTACGGCTCGCTGGAGGACCTGGTCGTCAACGAGTACGGCGAGGGCCGGGAGGCGGATGCCGTCGACGACTGGCTCTCGCAGCAGAACCCCGACTGGTCCGTGAAGGGCTGACCCCCACGGCTTTCGAGTAGCGTGAATGGCTCTATTCCGACGGGTTTCGGAGCCGTTCACGCTACTCGAAACCCGAGGGGTCAGCGGGCGGGGACCCGCCACGGCTCCTTGACGGTGCGCACGAACGAGTAGGTGACCAGGTCGCGGTGGTGCACCTCGTGCGCGTGGTAGATGCGCTTGCCGCTGAGGGTGACGCCGACGATCTGCCACATCTTGGCCACGCCGTTCTCCGGCTGATCCAGCAGCGCGGCCTCCTCGGCCGACAGCGCGGTGACGCCGGCGGTGACGACCTCCCAGGCGACCGCTTCCGACCACAGATCCTTCGTGATGTCGGAGATCGGCTTGGTCGGGTCGATGAACGGGCGCTCGGTGCCGGCCGGCAGGGGGATCGTGTACGTGCCGACCATCGCCGGCTGATCGTCGGCGAACCAGCGGAGCACGATGCGCGCGGCGACGGGTTCGACCTCGCTCGTGAGCAGCGCGGCGATGTCGGCGGGCAGCGGGACGAACGCCGCGGACACGACCTCGACCGACGGCGTGTACCCCATGCGGGCCAGCACGTCTCCGTACTCGACACGGGCGTCGAACCGGGCGCTCAGCCGCAGGGCCAGCGGGTCCACCGTGGTCGCCGCGCCCTGTCGGCGTGACACGACGCCCTGGTTCTCCAGCTCGGCGAGGGCGTGCCTGATCTGCTGCCGCGTGCACCCGAGGGCCTCCGCGAGCTTGTGCTCGCCGGGGAGGCTGTCGCCGGTCTCGGCGGACTCGCGCACGTGCCGGAGCACGCCGTTGAGGATCCGTTCGTCGTCGGTGAGAGGAGTGCGGGGCTTCCGCTCGCTCCAGGTGCCTATCGTGCCGTCTGTCATGGTCTTCCCCCGCTTCCGGCCCAGCATAAGTGTCGTCGCAATCATCACAACAAGTCAACAAGTTGAGCGCCGAACGACTATACCTATCAACAAGTGCTCCGAATTCTGCTACTTTCAGTCCACCCGTACAGAGGAGTGACCTGTGGCATCGACGTCGGACAGCATCCGTGGCATCCCGCTCTGGGACGGCAGCGCCTACCGCGGCGCCAGCCGCATCGAGTGGTCGGGTGACCGCATCGAGGCCGTCGAGCCCGACGAGCAGGCGCACGACGACCTCTGCGTCATCCCCGGTCTGATCGACACGCACGTGCACCTCGGTGCGTACTCCGGCTCCGGCCGCGCGGACTGGTCGTCGTGGCCGTTGATCACCCCGTGGGAGGAGCAGGTCTTCCACATCGCGAACAACGCGCAGAAGGCGGCGCGTGCCGGCGTCACGACGCTGCGCGACCTCTCCGGCGACGAGCGGCAGCTCGCCGTGAAGCGCGCCTTCGATGAGGGCATCCAGCAGGGTCCGCGCATCCTCGTGCACGGCGCCGTCGGCATGACCGCGGGGCACGGCGACCTCTTCATCCCGCCGCACTACCCGCACCGCGGCCGCACGGCCGACAGCCCCGACGAGTGCCGCAAGCTCGTGCGCGAGTACGCGCGCATGGGTGCGGACGGCATCAAGATCTTCACCACCGGCGGCGTGCTGTCGATGGGCGACAAGGTCGGATGGCGCAACCAGACGCTCGACGAGATCCGCGCGACCATCGACGAGGCGCACGCGCTGAGCATGCCCGTCGCCGCGCACAGCCACTCGGCCGAGGGCAACGAGATCGCCCTCTCGGTCGGCGTCGACTCGATCGAGCACGGCACCGGCCTCGAGCCCGACCAGTGGGAGCGGCTCATCGAGCGCAACATCTCCGTCGCCCCGACCCTGCTCATCAACGACGCCATCGCCGACGGCCGCGTCGCGGTGGGCGAGGAGGCGCAGGCCAAGGCGAAGGATGTCGTCGCCTACCGCGACTCCCTGTTCGGCGACGCCGGCCGCGCCGGCATCCGCTTCGTGCTCGGCACCGACGCCAACGGCGTCTTCGTGCAGTTCGGCGACCAGATGGAGGAGGTGCGGCTGATGGCGCAGATGTTCGGGTGGACAGCCGACCGCGCGCTGCGCGCCGCGACCTCCGACGCCGCCGACGTCGTGCGCATGGCCGACCGCATCGGATCGCTCACCCCCGGGCACGGAGCCGACCTCGTCGTGCTGCGCGGCCGTCCGTGGGAGGACATCGCCGACCTCCGCATCGAGAACATCGTCGCCGTCGTGTCGCGAGGCCGCCTCGTGCACGGCTCCCTGCCCAGCGCGGCCTGACGCGCCACACCCGAAAACCGCTGGACCCTGAGAGGAAGATCGTGAACACTTCAGCACGACACGCATCCGCACGGTGGGCTGCCGCCCTCGGCGTCGCCGCCCTCGGCGCCGGTCTTCTCGCCGGCTGCGCAGCCGGCGGTGATACCGGAACCGGGGGAGGAGGGGGCGAGGCCAAGGACGAGCTGTACATCGCGGTGCAGGACGACCCGGTATGCCTCGACCCGCAGCAGGTGACCCTCACCACCGCACTGAACATCGGCCGTCAGATCGTCGACTCCCTGGTCGACCAGAACCCCGAGACCGGCGAGATCGTCCCGTGGCTCGCCAAGAGCTTCGAGGCCAACGACAACCTCACCGCGTTCACGTTCACGCTGCGTGACGACGTGACCTTCAGCGACGACTCCGCGCTGACGCCGCAGACGGTGAAGACCAACTTCGACGCCCTCGCCGCGCTCGGCAAGACCGCGGCGCTCGCCTCGCAGTACCTCGCCGGGTACCAGGGCACCGAGATCGTCGACGACGCCACGGTCACGGTCACCTTCGCCGAGCCGAACGCGCAGTTCCTGCAGGGCGCGAGCACCATCACGCTCGGCCTGCTCTCCGACGCGTCCGCCGCGATGACCGCCGACGAGCGCTGCCAGTCTCCGGTCGGATCCGGCGCGTTCGTCGTCGACTCGTACACGTCGAACGATGCTGTCGTGCTCACCGCCCGCAAGGGATACGGCTGGGGTTCCGCGCTGCGCACGCACGAGGGCGATGCAGCGGTGAAGAAGATCACCTTCGCGGTCACCCCCGAGCCCGGCGTGCGCACCGGCGGGCTGCAGACCGGCGAGTTCGACATGATCCTCGACCTCCCGGCCGCCGACGAGGCCCGTTTCGGCACCGACGACTACGAGATCTACGCGCGGGCGAACCCGGGCATCCCGCACTCGCTGGTGC
>JAGIAK010000107.1 GCA_017744855.1 Microbacterium sp. | reverse complement strand
GATTGCGCGAATCGAGGCACCGGCTGCTCGAATCGAGGAACGCCCGTCGCTGACCGTAGAATCGACGGGACATGTCCCCACGCGCCCTCACACCTCTTCAGCCCGCCGCGACGCCCGCTGAGCAGATCCGCAACTTCTGCATCATCGCCCACATCGATCACGGCAAGTCGACCCTGGCCGACCGCATGCTCCAGATCACGGGCGTGGTGTCCGACCGCGACATGCGCGCGCAGTACCTGGACCGGATGGACATCGAGCGCGAGCGCGGCATCACGATCAAGAGCCAGGCGGTGCGGATGCCGTGGCAGATCGACGGCCAGACGTTCGCGCTGAACATGATCGACACGCCCGGCCACGTGGACTTCACGTACGAGGTGTCCCGCTCCCTGGCCGCGTGCGAGGGCGCGATCCTCCTCGTCGACGCGGCGCAGGGCATCGAGGCCCAGACGCTCGCGAACCTCTACCTGGCGCTGGAGAACGACCTCACCATCATCCCGGTGCTGAACAAGATCGACCTCCCCGCCGCTGAGCCGGAGAAGTACGCCAAGGAGCTCGCCGACCTCATCGGCGGACGCCCGGAGGACGTGTTGCGCGTGTCGGGCAAGACGGGTGTCGGCGTCGAGGACCTCCTCGACCGGCTCGTGCAGGAGATCCCGGCACCGGTAGGCGACGCGGAGGCGCCGGCCCGCGCGATGATCTTCGACTCCGTCTACGACGCGTACCGCGGTGTCGTCACCTACGTCCGCATGGTCGACGGCAAGCTGTCGCCGCGCGAGCGCATCCAGATGATGTCGACCGGCGCGAACCACGAGCTGCTCGAGATCGGCGTGTCCAGCCCGGAGCCGGTGCCCACCAAGGGCCTCGGCGTGGGCGAGGTGGGCTACCTCATCACCGGTGTGAAGGATGTGCGTCTCTCCAAGGTGGGCGACACCGTCACGAACGCCAGGAAGCCGGCATCCGAGGCGCTGGCCGGATACACCGACCCCAAGCCCATGGTCTTCTCCGGCATCTACCCGATCGACGGCAGCGACTACGCCGAGCTGCGCGAGGCGCTCGACAAGCTCAAGCTGTCCGACGCCTCTCTGCAGTACGAGCCGGAGACGTCCGTCGCGCTGGGCTTCGGCTTCCGCTGCGGCTTCCTCGGGCTGCTCCACCTCGAGATCATCACCGAGCGCCTCTCGCGCGAGTTCGGACTCGACCTGATCACCACCGCGCCCAGCGTCATCTACGAGGTGCTGACGAGCGACACGGGCGAGACCGTCACGGTCACGAACCCCAGCGAGTACCCCGACGGCCGCATCGGCTCCGTGTCCGAGCCGATGGTGAAGACCGCGATCCTCCTGCCGAAGGACTACGTCGGCACCGTCATGGAGCTCTGCCAGTCCCGCCGCGGCACGCTGCTGGGCATGGAGTACTTCTCCGAGGAGCGCGTCGAGCTGCGCTACAACATGCCGCTCGGCGAGATCGTGTTCGACTTCTTCGACCAGCTCAAGTCCAAGACGCAGGGATACGCGTCGCTGGACTACGAGCCGTCGGGTTCGCAGGAGTCCGACCTGGTCAAGGTCGACATCCTGCTGCAGGGCGAGAAGGTCGATGCGTTCAGCTCGATCGTGCACAGGGACAAGGCGTACGCCTACGGCACGATGATGGCGGAGCGGCTGCGCAAGCTCATCCCTCGCCAGCAGTTCGAGGTGCCGATCCAGGCGGCGATCGGTGCGCGCATCATCGCCCGAGAGACCATCCGCGCCATCCGCAAGGACGTGCTCGCCAAGTGCTACGGCGGTGACATCACCCGCAAGCGCAAGCTCCTCGAGAAGCAGAAGGAGGGCAAGAAGCGCATGAAGATGGTGGGCCGCGTCGAGGTCCCGCAGGAGGCGTTCATCGCCGCGCTCTCCGGCGACGTCGAGGGCAAGGACAAGAAGTAGCGGTGCCGCGGCCGGCATACGAGCGTGGGATCACGCGGCGTCCGCTGGCCGACGTGCCTGCGGGCATGCGCGGTGTGGAACGGACGCTGCGCGTCCCGCCGGATGCCGTGGACGCCGTCGCTGCACTGGTGCGCACCTGGGAGGTCAAGCGACGGGCCGGTTTCGACGTCCCCTCCGCACCGCCGACCCCCGACGAGGAGGGCGTGCTCACGAAAGGCCTCCTCGGCATCCGGTTCCGCGAGCCGGTGCGGGTGATCTGGGCGGACGGCGGCGGCCTCGGCTACGAGACGCGCCGTGGTCACCCGCTGTACGGCGAGGAGTCCTTCTCGGTGACGGCGGAGGGAGAATTCTCGGTGCGGTCGATCTCACGCCCGGCCTCCGCGTTCTGGTGGCTCGTCTCGCCCGCGCTGCGTGTGCTGCAGCGGGCGGCGCTCTCTCGCTACTTCGCGGTGGTCGAGGCCGAGGCGATGGCGAACACCTCCTCCATTCCTCCGCGACCGGCGCGTGAGGGTGTTCGTCCAGGCGAGCCGAAGTAGGCTGGAGATCATGCGGCGCGGGACTTTCCGAGACGACACGGTTGACTATGCGGCCGTGGGTGCCACCCATGCCCCGGACCTGATGCAGTATCCGCCGGAGCGGAGCATCCCGGCCGAGCAGTCGTGGCGCATCGGCAGCGGTGCGGAGCGGTTCCAGAGCGCGGGGGAGTCCCTGCTGTCGTGGACCGCGCAGCGCGCGGCCGGCCTCTCCGTCGAAGACGTGCGCCCCGCACCGGGCCCGGCGTACGCCGGGGTGAGCTTCGACGCCGACGGCAACCCGATCGCGCCGAGCAAGCGCGACGTCGAGCAGCGCTTCGACGCCGAGGGCACCCCGTTCGTCGGCCCTGGCATGACGCTGCGGGTGCACGGACGGATCGCCGGCATGCGCGCCGACGCCGAGCTCCGCGTGATCTCCGTCTCCGAGGAGAAGAGACGCGTCGGGTTCGTGCTGGGCACGGTCGGCGGCTCGGTCGTGAGCGGCGAAGAGTCGTTCGACATCGAGTGGCGCGAGGATAACGACGAGGTCTGGTTCACCGTGCGTGCCTTCGACGCCCCGAACTCGCTGCTGTACCGGATGGTCCCCGCCCTCGTGAAGCGGCGCAGGAAAGAGCTGTTCGCCCGGTATCTGCGCGCGATCTCCCCGCTGTACGCGACTCCCGTCTGATGGCGGGTCCGCTCCCTCTCGGCGATCCCGCACCGACCGACGGACGTCTCCCGGACGACCTTCCGATCGATCCAGCCGTGCCGTTCTCGGCCTACCTGCACGTGCCGTTCTGCCGTGTGCGCTGCGGATACTGCGACTTCAACACCTACACGTCGAGCGAGCTCCGTGGGGCGAAGCAGGAGGACTACGCGTCGACCCTGATCACCGAGATCGACCTCGCCGAACGCGTGCTCTCCGATGCCGGGGCTCTGCGGCCCATGGACACCGTGTTCTTCGGAGGCGGTACGCCCACGCTGCTGCCGCCGGGCGACCTGGCACGGATGCTCGATGCCGCAGCCTCCGCGTTCGGGCTGTCGGCCGGCGCCGAGGTGACGGTCGAGGCCAACCCCGACACGGTGACCCCCGAGGTCGCACGGACGCTGGCCGCCGCCGGCGTCACCAGGCTGTCGATCGGCATGCAGTCGGCCGTTCCTCACGTGCTCCACGCCCTGGACCGCACTCATCGACCGGAGAACGTCCGCACCGCCGTCGACGCGGCGCGCGATGCGGGGCTCGCGGTCAGCGTCGACCTCATCTACGGTGCTCCGGGGGAGTCGCTCGCCGACTGGGAAGCGTCTCTCGACGCCGCTCTCGCCCTCGACTCCGACCACATCTCGGCCTACGCGCTCATCATCGAGGACGGAACGAAACTCGCCAGGCAGATCCGCCGCGGCGAGGTGCCAGAGCCGTCGGACGACCTCCAGGCCGACATGTACGAGCTGGCCGACGCGCGTCTCGCCGCCGCCGGCTTCGACTGGTACGAGGTGAGCAACTGGGCGCGGTCGGACGACCAGCGCTCCCGCCACAACCTCGCCTACTGGCGCGGGAGCGACTGGTGGGGGTTCGGCCCCGGCGCGCACAGCCACGTCGCGGGACTCCGCTGGTGGAACGTCAAGCACCCCGCCGCGTACGCCCAGAGGCTCGCCGCGGCCGAGTCGCCGGCCGCGGGCACCGAACGACCAGACGACGACGCGCGCATGCTCGAGCAGGTGCTGCTGCTGAGCCGGCTCGCGGAGGGCATCGCGGTCGCCGACCTGCCTCCGGCCAACCGCGCCCGCGTCGCCGGCCTGATCGCCGACGGGCTCGTCGACGCGGCCGCCGCGGTGCGCGGCAGAGTGCGACTCACGCTGCGCGGACGCCTGCTGGCGGACGCCGTCGTGCGCGAGCTCACCGACTAACTGGAGCTGCTCACGCTGCGCGGACGCCTCCTGGCGGACGCCGTGGTGCGCGAGCTCACCGACTAACCGGACCTGCTCACGATCTCGGGAGCAGCTCCATTCCCTCTGTCCGCCGCTGCCGCACCGTGCTGCTCTGGATGTCGAACACCCTGGTCGTGCGCTCGGTGCCGTACGCCGGCCAGCCGGGGTCCCCGCTCTTCACGAACGCGATCCAGGCGGCGTGCATCTCGGCGGCAAGCGCTCGGGGCGCGTCATCGCCGGCGAGCCGTCGCGCCTCCTCGTCGTCGAGGCGGTCGAAGACGAAGCCCAGCTCCAGCGCGTGCGCGGCGCGCAGGTCGCGCACAGGGCTGGGCCACGCGAACTCGTAGACGTAGGTGGGGGCGGTGCGCGCGTGCGCGACCCTGCTCAGCGGCGCGCGGAGCATGACGTCGGTCGCCAACTGCCCGAAGATCTCGCCGGTCGAGGCGCCGGGGAACGCTGCACGGTACGCGGCGACCGCGCGGCGGGGGATGCGCAGCGCGAGCCGGGCGAGCAGCAGCTTGGCAGCGCTGATGCCCGCCAGCGCGTCCGGTGCGAACCAGAGGCGGTACTCGTCGGTGTTGCTGCCGATCAGCAGCGGCGTGTCGATCTCCGGCAGCACCTCGTGCGGAGACCGCGGGAGGCTGTCGTCGTCGATCGCGAACTGGAACCCCGGCGCGCCGCCGAGCGGCGAGGAGCCGTCCGCCTGCTCGCGCCGCGCCTGGAGCAGGCGGTCGGGGGCGATGCCGGCGAACGAGTCGCGGTCGGGACGGATGCCGAGCCTCTTCGCGAGCTGTGCCGTGACACGACCGGCCTTCTGCGGCGACTGGGCCTCCAGAGGCCCTGACTCGATGATCGCCCGGGAGATCAGCGCACGTGAAGACTCGTTCGCGAGCAGGCCGGCGACGATCGCGCCGCCCGCCGACTCTCCCATCACCGTGATCCGCGACGGGTCCCCGCCGAACGCGGCGATCTCGGCTGCGACCCATTGCAGCGCGGCGGCCGCGTCGCGGAGACCGAGGTTGCGCGGCGCGTCATCGAGCACTGAGAAGCCTTCGGAGCCCAGTCGGTAGTTGATGGAGACGAAGACGATGCCGGCGCGCGCGAAGGAGGCGCCGTCATACAGGGGGATCGCCGCGGTGCCGCGCTCCAGCGCTCCGCCGTGTATCCACAGCAGCACCGGCGCCGTGTCGGCATCCACCGGCGCCCACACGTTCGCGGTGAGGATGTCTTCTCCGGGGATCAGCACCGAGCCGAGCAGTTCGCCGATCGCCCCGGCGTAGGGGAGCTGCGGCGCTGTCGGGCCGAACTCCGTCGTGTCCTTGACCTCCGTCCAGGCGGCGACCTTGCGCGGTTCGCGGAAGCGGTCGCGGCCGAACGGCGGTGAGGCGTAGGGGATCCCGAGGAAGCGTCTGACGCCGGCCTCCTCGACGCCGCTGACGGAACCGGTGGAGAGGGCGACGATGGGCGGCGTGGTCATGAGCGTCATCCTAGGGGGACGCGGTAGGATTGGCACTCGACAGGTCAGAGTGCCAGACGGGAGGGCGAGATGGTCAGCGAACGAGGCCTGCAGGTGCTCCGCGCGATCGTGCAGGACTACGTCGAGACGCACGAGCCGGTCGGGAGCCGCAGCATCGTCGACCGCTACTCGTTCGGCGTGTCCGCAGCGACGATCCGCAACGACATGGCGCTGCTGGAGGACGAAGAGCTGATCACCGCTCCGCACACCTCCTCGGGGCGCGTGCCCACAGACAAGGGCTACCGCGTCTTCGTCAACCACCTCGCGCAGCTGCGGCCGCTGTCCGCGGCGCAGCGCACGGCGATCGAGTCCTTCCTCGCCGATCCCGCCGATCTCGACGACCTCATGGTGCGCACGGTGCGGGTCCTCACCCAGCTCACCGGCCAGGTGGCGCTCGCGCAGTACCCATCGTTCGCCCGTGCCCACGTCACCCACCTCGAGCTCGTCGCGCTGGCGTCCAACCGCCTGCTCGTGGTGCTGGTCACCGACGCCGGCGGGGTCTCCCAGCGCATCGCTCCGCTGCCCGTGCACATCGACGAGGCCGACATGGCCGTGCTGCGTGCGCGTCTCTCCGCGCTCATCACCGGCCGCTCCATCAGCGAGGCCACCGATCGGCTGCAGGACGCGCTCGCGAGCACCGAACAGCCGGCCGATCCCGCACTGCTCACGCTCGCGACGATCATCGTCGACGAGCTGGGGGAGTTCCGCCAGGAGCGCCTGGTCATGGCAGGAGCCGCCACTCTCGCGCGCAGGGAGCAGGACTTCCGCGGCAGCATCCATCCGCTCCTCGAGGCGATCGAGGAGCAGGTGACCCTGCTCCGGCTGATGAGCGAGATGGAGGCCGACGTCCACGGGTTGGCGGCCAGCATCGGCACCGAGAACGCGTCGTTCGGCCTCGGCGAGGCCTCGATCGTCGCGAGCAACTACGCGGCTCCCAGCGGCACCGCGAGGGTCGGCGTCATGGGGCCGACCCGCATGGACTATCCGAGCAATCTCGCGGCGGCGCGGGCCGTGGCCCGCTACCTGTCGCGGATGCTCGACGAAGACGAGGCGAGCCGCTGACGCGGTCGCCGTGACGACACACACGCAGAAGGGCCATCGTGGCGGACCACTATGAGGTTCTCGGGGTCTCCCGGGACGCATCCACCGACGAGATCAAGAAGGCATACCGACGCCTGGCGCGTCAGCTCCACCCGGACGTGAACCCGGGGGAGGAGGCGGCTGAGCGGTTCAAGCTCGTCACCCACGCCTACGACGTGCTCAGCGACGACGAGTCGCGTCGCCGGTATGACATGGGCGGCGGAGACGGCGCCGCAGGCAACTTCTCGGGATTCGGCGGCTTCGGCGACATCTTCGAGACGTTCTTCGGCGCCGCGCAGGGCGGGGGGAGGGGCGCCAGGCCCCGTTCCCGCCGTGAGCGGGGACAGGACGCGCTCGTCCGGGTCACGCTCGACCTGGGCGACGTCGTGTTCGGCGCCCACAGGGACATCGAGGTCGACACCGCCGTGCTCTGCGAGACCTGCCAGGGCTCGTGCTGCCAGGAGGGCACCTCGCCCGTCACCTGCGACATCTGCGGCGGCAGCGGTCACGTGCAGCGCCAGGTGCGCAGCCTGCTCGGCAACGTCGTCACGTCGCAGCCCTGCGGCACCTGCGAGGGCTACGGCACCACGATCCCGTTCCCCTGTGGCACCTGCGCAGGCCAGGGGCGGGTGCGTTCGCGCCGCACGGTGTCGCTCGACATTCCCGCCGGCGTCGAGACGGGCCTGCGGCTGCAGCTCCCCGGCTCCGGTGAGGTCGGCAAGGCCGGCGGGCCCAACGGAGACCTGTACGTCGAGGTCACCGTCAACGCGCACCCGGTGTTCAGCCGCGACGGCGACGACCTGCTGGCCACGCTCGAGGTGTCCATGCCCGATGCGGTGCTCGGCACGGAGACGACCATCCAGGGTCTCGACGGCGACGTCGATCTCGAGATCCGCTCGGGCGTGCAGTCCGGCGACGTGCTCACCATCAAGGGGCGCGGCATCACCCCGCTGCGCGGTACCCAGCGCGGCGACCTCAGGGTCGGCGTGCAGGTGGTGACGCCGACCAAGCTCGACTCGGCACAGCGCAAGCTCATCGAGGACTTCGCGAAGAAGACCAAGGCACCTGCCCCGCAGCTGGCGCAGTTCCAGCAGGGGCTGTTCTCCAAGCTCCGCGACCGCTTCCGGTCGCACTGAGCCATGGCGCTGCACTTCCTCGTCGAGACCTCGACGGATGCCGCGGTCGGCGGCGTCGTGTCGCTCACCGGCGCCGAGGCGAAGCATGCGGCCGTCGTGCGCAGGCTGCGCGTGGGCGAGCCGGTCACGATCGGCGACGGCGCCGGCGTATGGCTCGAGGGGCAGGCGGAGGACGTGTCGCCGCAGCGCGTAGACGTGCGGATCTCGGCGCGCACCGAGCGTCCGGCCTCGCACCCGAGGATCGCCCTCGTGCAGGCGCTCGCGAAGGGCGACCGCGACGAGCTCGCCGTGCAGGCGGCGTGCGAGCTCGGTGTCGACGAGATCGTGCCGTGGCAGGCGGCCCGCAGCGTGTCGCGTTGGGAGGGACCGAAGGCCGTCAAGGGGCGCGAGCGCTGGGCGACGATCGTCCGCGAGGCCGCCAAGCAGGCGCACCGCGCCTGGGTGCCCGAGGTGTCGGCGCCCGTCACCACCGCACAGCTCGCGCAGCGCGCGGGGGAGCAGCGGATGCTGCTGCTCGACCCGACCGCGCCGCAGCGGCTCACGGCGCTCGAACCGGACGGGCGCGACCTCGTGCTCGTCGTCGGACCCGAGGGCGGAATCTCCGACGAGGAGCTGACCCGGCTGGTCGACGCCGGAGCCGAGCGGGTGCTCCTCGGAGACACCGTGCTGCGCACATCCACGGCCGGGCCCGCCGCGATCGCCGTGCTCTCCGGCATCCTCGGCCGCTGGTGAAGCGGCTGTAACTAGACTGGAGCACATGACCGAGCCCTCGATCTTCACGCGCATCCTCAACGGCGACATCCCCGGAGAGATCCTGCTCGACACGGGCCGTGTCTTCGCCATCAGGGACATCAATCCGCAGGCGCCTCTGCACGCGCTGGTGATCCCGAAGACCGAGGAGTATCGCGACGTGACCGAGCTCGCCGCCGGTGACCCCGGTCTGCTCGCGGAGCTCGTCGCCGCGGCCAAGCGCATCGCCGACGAACACGCGAACGGCGAGTACCGGCTCATCTTCAACAACGGCGCCAGCGCCGCACAATCCGTCTTCCACGTGCACGCCCATGTGCTCGGCGACATCGAGGAGAACAAGCTCGTTGGCTTCTGACGAACAAGACACCGTCACCGACCGCATCTACGTCGACGGCGTCGCGATGGTGCAGCTGCTCGGTCCGCAGGACCGCCTTCTGCGGATGCTCGAGAAGGAGCACCCGCAGGTGCAGGTGCTGGTGCGCGGCAACGAGATCACCCTCACGGGCACGACGGAGGCGGTCGCGAGCGCCCGCGCCCTGGTGGACGAGCTGCTCGCGATGACGCGGGACGGTCACGACCTCGCTCCCAGCGACGTGTCGAGTTCCGCGCAGATGCTGCGCCGTGACGGCGGGCCGCGTCCGAGCGAGGTCCTCGGCGAGGCGATCCTCTCCACGCGCGGCAAGGTGATCCGCCCGAAGACCCTCGGAC
>JAGIAK010000106.1 GCA_017744855.1 Microbacterium sp. | reverse complement strand
CTCCTGAGCTGCGCACACGCAGGCAGGGGCGCAGCGACTCCCTGATGAGCCTCTGCGCGGCGGCCGGCGCCGTGCTGGCAGGGGTGATCCTGTCGAACTTCCAGTACGCGGGGCTGGGCATCGCCGCATCCGTCGTGGTCGTCGCGATCGTGCTGCTCTCACCGCTCGGTCGGAGCCGGCGGGCCGTGACGTCGGACGGCCCCGTCGACGAGGCCTAGACGGGCCCTGGCCGAGGGCGGTGCCGGCGTCCGCCGAGCCGTAGGATTGAGGGGCTATGGCTACTCCGCATCCCCTCACCACGACCGCCAGCGGCGCCGACGTCCGCGTCCGCTTCTGCCCGTCGCCCACCGGTCTGCCGCACGTCGGCATGGTCCGCACCGCCCTCTACAACTGGGCGTACGCCCGGCACAACGGCGGCAAGATGGTGTTCCGCATCGAGGACACCGACGCCGCGCGTGACAGCGAGGAGAGCTTCCGTCAACTCGTCGACGCGCTCACCTGGCTGAAGATCGATTGGGACGAGGGTGTCGAGGTCGGCGGGCCGCACGCTCCCTACCGTCAGTCTCAGCGCCACGACATCTACCGCGGAGTCATCGACAAGCTCGTCGCCACCGGCGCCCTCTACGAGAGCTACTCCACGGCCGAGGAGATCGACGCCCGCAACGAGGCCGCCGGTCGCGCGAAGCAGCTGGGCTACGACAACTTCGACCGCGACCTCACCGACGAGCAGAAGGCCGCGTTCCGGGCCGAGGGCCGTCAGCCCGCGCTGCGTCTGCGGGTGCCGGACGACGACGTCACCTACGTCGACCTCATCCGCGGCGAGGTGACCTTCCCCGCCGGCTCCTTCCCCGACTTCGTGGTCGTGCGCCCCAACGGCGTGCCGCTGTACACGTTCGTGAACCCGGTCGACGACGCGCTCATGGGCATCACGCACGTGCTCCGCGGTGAGGATCTCATGCCGTCGACGGCGCGTCAGCTCGCGCTGTACGCCGCGCTGATCGACGCCGGCGTGACCACCTTCGTGCCGCGCTTCGCCCACATGCCGCTCGTGCTGGGGGAGACCGGCACCAAGAAGCTCTCCAAGCGCGACCCGCAGGCCGACCTGTTCCTGCACCGCGAGCGCGGCTTCATCCACGAGGGACTGCTGAACTACCTCGCCCTGCTCGGTTGGTCGATCGGACCGGACCGTGACGTCTTCTCCCTCGACGAGTTCACCGCCGCGTTCGACATCGTGAACGTGAACCCGAACCCGGCCCGCTTCGACCAGAAGAAGGCCGAGTCGATCAACGGCGACCACATCCGGATGCTCGACGAGAAGGACTTCGCCGAGCGGATCGTGCCGTATCTGGCAGCCGCAGGCCTGTTCGACGAGCCCACGCACGAGCAGCTGGTGCTGGCCTTCCGCGCGGCTCCGCTCATCCAGGAGCGCGTGCAGCTGCTGGGCGAGGCGCCAGGCATGCTCGGCTTCCTCTTCACGGACGAGGTGTCGTACGAGGCCGACGCGCTGAAGGGCCTTCCCGCGAACGCGGCCGAGGTGCTCGACGCATGCGTCGCCGCCCTCGAGCCCGTCGCCGAGTTCACGACGCAGTCCGTGCAGGATGCGCTGGCGAAGGCGCTCGTCGAGGACCTCGAGCTCAAGCCGCGGGTGGCCTACGGCCCGCCGCGCGTCGCGATCACCGGTCGCCGGGTCTCGCCGCCCCTTTTCGAGTCGATGGAGCTGCTCGGCAAGGACGAGTCTCTGCGTCGACTGCGCGCCCTCTCGGAGTTCCTGCGGAGCTGACGACGCGCCCGGGCGGTGGCGGAGGGAGGCCGTTTTGGTGTTCCGGCCACCGCTCGGGTAAGCTTGAATCTCGGTGCGAGGCTCAGGTTTCGCCCTTGGGGTATGGTGTAATTGGCAACACGGCTGATTCTGGTTCAGTTGTTCTTGGTTCGAGTCCAGGTACCCCAGCCAAAAGAAAACCCCCGCTCAGGCGGGGGTTTCTTGGTTTACGGAACGCGTGGTCCCGACGCTAGGAACACTCGCCGAGGAAGCCGAGATAGCAGACGGCCTCGTGCGTGACGGCGTCTCGATGGTCGTTGTTGGACACCTGCCTGGTCGCCATCTCCTCGGTGCGGTGCAGGCTGCCGAAGCCGCCGACGGTGACGACCACGTAGTCCCCGCCGTCTCCTTCGGACTTCATCCTGTCGATCTCGGCGAGGTAGCTGGTGCAGAGCGTCGACGCGTCCTCGGTGAGGGTGACGTCGGCGCAGGCGCCGTTGTACTGCGCCACCAGGAGGTTGATGCAGTCGGTCCAGCCCTGATCCACCCAGCAGGGGCTCGTCGCGTCCATCGTGACGTCGTAGCGCCCTGTCTTGTAGTCCTCGCTGTGGAACGTCTCCTGCTGCTCCGGGACGTCGGTCTTGGTCCAGTGCCGTGCGGTCGCGAACGCGGCGACGACGACGATCACGACGATCAACAGCAGCGCTCCGAGGATCGACAGCGTCACCCAGAGACCGGTGCGCTTCGTCGCCGGGGCGGATGCCGTGGGGGCGTACCCGCCCGCGGCCGCAGGCTGCATGGCGCCGGGATAGGCGGATGCAGCCGCCGCAGACGTCGGCGCGGCGCCGGCGAACTGTTCGGCAGGGTACGGCATCGTCGGGTGCTGCTCCGCACCCGGGTAGGGCGCCGTCGGAAATTGCTCTGAGCCGGGGTAGGGCGCCGTCGCCGCGTAGGGATCGACAACCGGAGCGGCGGGGGCGGGCGGTGCGACGACCTCCGGGTTCGTCGACAGCCAGTACGCGTACCAGTTCTGCGCGGTGGCGGGGTCGGCGAGCACCTGCTGCGCCTCGTCGTCCGTCAAACCGATGCCCAAAGCGCCCCGGGTGTCTGCACGCCAGAGAGCGGAGCAGAACTCCTCGAAACTCATCGCCATACCAGGATGATGGCAGAACTCGGCCTCGGTACGCACGCCGGACGGCCGGATGCGGGCGATGTCCGAGGCCTCGGGGAGAATGAACCGGTGACCGGCATGAAGACCTTCTGGAACGCGCTGCCCACCGAGGGGCGCTGGCTGCTGTCCACCGTCGCAGTGCAGACGTTCGGGCGCGGCATGACGCTGCCGTTCACGATCATCTACCTCCACGAGGTGCGCGGCTTCGACCTGGGCCTGTCCGGTGCGCTGATGAGCCTCATCGCGATCACCGGCCTCGTGGTCACGGGACCGGGCGGCACCCTCATCGACCGGATCGGCGCGAAGAAGGTGTTGGTGGTCGGCATCCTCTCGATGATGCTCGGGTGCACGCTGCTGGCGTTCGCCACGCACCCCGCGGTCGCGACCGTCGCCGTGATCCTCATCGGCGTGAACTTCGGCGTGTCCTGGCCCGGATTCAACGCGCTCATCGCGAGCGTCGTCGACGGGGAGGTGCGGCAGCAGTACTTCGGAGTGAACTTCGCCCTCGTCAATCTGGGCATCGGCATCGGGGGAGTGATCGGCGGCTTCTTCGTGAACGTCGACGACCCCGGCACCTTCACGGCCATCTTCCTCATCGACGCCGCGACCAGCATCGTTCCCCTCGCGCTCCTGCTCGGCCCGCTGCGGCACGTGCGCACCCACGCCGACGACGCGGATGCCGACGATCGCAGCGGAGGCTACCGCGCGATCCTGCGGCGCCCGGCCGTGCTCTGGCTCACCCTGCTCACCTTCCTGTCGGTGTTCATCGGATACGGGCAGATGGAGGCGGGCTTCCCGGCCTTCGCGCGACAGGTGTCAGGGGTGTCGACACAGGTCGTCGGCATCGCGTTCGCCGTGAACACCGCGGTGATCGTGCTGCTCCAGTTCGCGGTGCTGCGCTGGATCAGCGGACGTCGACGCACGCGCGTCATGCAGGTGATGGCGCTCACGTGGGCTGCGTCCTGGCTGGTGCTCGGCGCGACCGGGTTCCTGCCCGACACGCTCGCCGCGGCCGTCGGGGTGCTCGCGTTCATGGGCGTCTTCGCGTTCGGCGAGACGATGCTCCAGCCCACTGTGCCGGCGATCTACAACGACCTCGCCAGCGATCGCACGCGCGGACGCTACAACGCGATCAACTCCGCCGCGTTCCAGGGCGGGGCGATCACCGGCCCGCTCGTGGCCGGCGTGATGCTCGGCGAGGGTCTCGACGGCTGGTTCATCGCGACGATGGTCACGGGGGCGATCCTGGTGTGCGTGCTGGCGCAGGTGCTCGAGCGTGTGGTGCCTGCGACGGCGAACGGGCAGGCGCCGGTTCCGGCTGTCGACGGCACGCGCTGAGCTGTCCGCCATCGGAACGGTCGGGACGCCGATGCGCTCCTCCGTCGCGGGCGTGCCCGCCCGGAAGGGGAACCGGGCGGGTACGCGTCATCGACTCACACCAGCAGGTCGGGATCCTCGCCTCGGGTGTCGTCGCTGCGAGGACCGGGCGTCGCGCCGTCGCCGGAAGCGGGAACCGCGCCGGGTGTCGCGGGGCCGCCGCCGGCATCCGTCGGACCGCCGAGACCGGCGACCCCGGCCGCTGTGCCGGCCTGAGCGCCCCCGCCGTCGGGAACACCTCCGTGGACCTCACCGCGCCAGGCGCCGGTGGGCTCCCTGCGCGACTCGATGAAGTCCTTGAAGCGCTCCAGATCGCGCTTCACGGCCAGGTCGTCGAGGTGCAGAGCAGCGCCGGTCTTCTCGACGAAACCCTCCGGCTGCCATTCCATCGTGAGCTCGACGCGGGTTCCGCCGTTCGCAGGCTGGAACGAGACCCTGCCCGCATGTCTGACCTCGTCGACGCTGCGCCAGCTGATGTGGTCGTCGGGCACCTGGTCGACGATGCGCGCGTCGAACTCGCGACGGCTCCCGCCGATGCTGACGACCCAGTGGGTGAGGCTGTCGTCGAGCTGTCTGACCTCGTCGACGCTGCTCAGGTATTCGGGGAAGGACTCGAACTGGGTCCACTGTTCGTACGCGGTGCTGACCGGGACCTCCACGTCGATGTCGGCGGTGATCGTGCTCATGATCTTCTCCTTCGTCGTCTGTTCGTGTCGCCAACGGTAGGCGGGGGCCCTGTCCGGCACTGAGGGGGTTGTACATCCGCGCGTCGGCGTCTATACGGATGTCCATCGATCGGTGGAGGCGAGCGATGCAACCTCGCAATATGCTCCGAGCATGCCCTTCGAATCCCTCTTCCTCCGTCTCGACCGCATCGCGGGAGGACGACAGGCCGGCTACGCCGTGGACGACGCAGAGCTTCGGCACCCGAAGACCCGTCGTGCGTTCGTGTGGATCCTGTGGCTCCTCGTGGTGGAACTCGTGATCGGCCTCGGAGCGGTCATCGTTGCCCTCGTGCTGGCCGCTGGCGGGGAGGCGGTGCCGTTCGCCGTGTGGATGCGCACGGTGATCGTGCTGGGGATGACGGCCACGCTGTTCTACTTCGCCTGGCGTGCATCGCTCGGCTGGCGGTGGGCGTACCTGCGGCTGAGGCTCTTCGCGCAGATCTTCCCCGTCATCACGCTCGTGATGGCGGCGATCCCCGGCCTCTATCCGTTGTGGATGGTCACGGAGCAGATCCTGTTCAGCCTCATCATGATCGGCATCGCCGACTTCCTCACCAGCGATCACATGAGGGCGGTCTTCGCGGCGCCGGATCCGGAGGGATAGCACGCTCGGCCCGTCGACGCCACTCCCTTCCCGCTCTGCCGGGTGAGCGGGCACTCTCGTCAGCGCCCCGATCTCACGGCGGCGGAGGACGGATGAGGGAGTGGTTATGGCGGCTCTGGTGCGGGTGGTGCCCGACGTCGACCGAGGATTTCGACGGCTGCGGGCGGGGTCGGGTTTCCGCTATGTCGATACCGAGGGCGACCCGGTGCCCGAAGCCGATCGCGAGCGCATCGACGACCTGGTGATCCCCCCGGCATGGGAGGACGTGTGGATCGCAGCCGATCCTCTCGCGCATATCCAGGCCGTCGGCGTCGACGAGGCTGGACGCAAGCAGTATCTCTACCACCCGCTGTGGCGGGCGAGGAGGGACCGGCGCAAGTTCGCGCGGGCGCTCGACCTCGCTGCGGCGCTTCCTCGTGCGCGGGCGCGCGTGACCCGCGGGTTGGGCGGGGAGGGTGCCAGTCGCGAACGCGTGCTCGCCGCCGCGTTCCGTCTGCTCGACGATGCGGCCCTTCGGATCGGTTCGGAGAGGTACCTGGTGCGTCACGGCAGCAGGGGACTGACCACTCTTCGCAGACGGGATGTGCGGATCGACGGCGACGCGATGGCACTGTCGTTCCCGGCGAAGAGCGGGCAGAGGGCGGAGATCGAGATCACCGACGCGGTGCTCGCCCGCGCCCTCGAGGACCTCGCCGTCGGAGACCCCCGCGCGCCGCTCCTGGCCTACCGCCGTGGACGCCGACGGGTGCGCATCACGCCGTCGGAGGTGAACCTGTACCTGCGCGACGTCACGGGGGGAGACTTCACGGCCAAGGACTTCCGCACCCTGCACGGTACGATCATCGCCGCCGACGCCCTCGCGCGGATCGGCCCCTTCGAGGATGCCGTCGACCGTCAGCGAGCGGAACGGCTGGCCGTGCAGGCGACGTCGACAGCCCTGGGCAACACCATCGCGGTCGCTCGGGGGAGCTACATCGATCCGCGGGTGTTCCGTCAGTATGCCAGGGGCCGGACAATCGACCGCCAGCTCGCCCCGGAGACGGCCATCAGGCGACTGCTGGCGGGCGGCGACGCCGCCGGTGAGCCCGCTGGGCGGCGGTCGTCGACGCGTTCGGGCGCAGGACGATCGGCCGGCCCCTCGAAGGAGCCGGCCGATTCCGGAGTGTGAGAGTCAGCTCTCGCGAGGGTAAGTGTAGAAGCCCTCGCCGGTGGCGACGCCGAGCTTGCCCTCGTCGATGTACTGCTTCTTGAGGATCTCGGCGAAGCGCTGCTGCTTCTCGCCGCCCATGCGGGAGATGTTGTACGCCGTGGTGAGGCCGACGATGTCGTAGATCTCGAACGGACCCTTCGGCGCGCCGGTGCCGATCCGCCACGTCGCGTCGATCGCGGCCGGGTCGGCGATGCCGTCGACGAGGAGCTCGGCGCCGGCCTGGAGGAAGGGCACGAGCAGGGAGTTGAGCAGGTAGCCCGCCTTCTCCTTCTTGATCTCGATCGGCACCATGCCGATGCGGCGGGCGAAGTCGACGACCTGTGCATACACGGCGGGATCGGTCTCGGGCGTGCCCATGACCTCGGCGGTGTTGTGCGACCAGATCTCGTTCGCGAAGTGCAGAGCGAGGAACCTGTCGGCGCGGCCGGTGGAGGCGGCGAGGTCGCTGGGGAGCAGGGTGGACGAGTTGGTCGCGAAGATGGTCGACTCCGTGGCGACCTCGTTCATGCTGCGGTAGATGCCCTGCTTCAGCTCCAGGTTCTCGGGTACCGCCTCGATGACGAGATCGGCTGCGGCGACGGCATCCGCGAGGTCGGATGTGAGGCGGATACGGCCGATCGCCGTCTCGGCGCCCTCGGAGGCGCCGTCGACGCCGTCGGCGACGTAGCGCGCCGCGAGTCCGCGGAACCGCTCGGCGGCGCGATCGAGCGCCGGCTGATCGACGTCGTACGCGACGACCTCGAAGCCGTGGAACGCCGTCTGGAACGCGATCTGCGATCCGAGGACGCCGGTGCCGAGAACGGTGATGGTGTTCATTTCTCTTCCTTCTGTCATGACCTCGTGGGTCGTCGGCTAGGTGCGGTGTCGGTCAGGGCGCGGTGGCGCCCCGATCGAAGCGGTCGAGGTCGCGGGCGAAACGCGCGACCTCTGCGTCGGTCCACGGCGCGAGGTGATCGGTGATGACCTCCTGCAGCGCGGCGAGAGTGCCGTGGTAGGCCGTGAGTCCCTCGTCGGTCAGTGCGAGCGGGCGGCCCCTGCCGGCTTCCGCCGCCGCATCCTTCACGATGCCCAGCGCGGTGAGCCCGGCGAGCTGTCGGGAGACCGTCGACCGGTTGAGGCGGAACATCCTCGCGATGTCGATGGAGCGGATGCCTGGCTGCTCGGCGATCGCCATCACGATCGACTGGTCGGTGATCGACAACGGCGCGTCGCCGAACCGGGCGTCGACGAGTCCGCGGCGGGAGATCGCGACCAGCGCGCGAAGCACCGTCCTGCTGTCCGCATCGCGTGTGCTCATCGCCCTTGCCTTCCTGTTGCTTAATGCAACACTACGCCTCGGTGTTGCATTCCACAACATTGCCTGTCGCAGAACCGCGACAGGCCTGCGACACGCACGCGACCATCGAGCATCCGCCTCCTCCTAAGCTGGCTGCATGAGCAACTACTCCCAGACCCCTGCGCCCCAGTGGACCTCGCCTGCCCCGCGGCCGACCAACGGCCTCGCGATCGCCACGCTCATCCTCGGGATCTGTGGCTTCGCACTCATCCCCGTGATCATGGGCCACATCGCGCTCAAGCAGATCCGCGAGCGCGGCGACGGCGGATACGGCCTCGCGATCGCGGGTCTGATCCTCGGCTACATCGCCCTTGCGGGGTACATCATCCTGGCGATCATCGCCGGCTTGGCCATCGCCGGCGGGGTGGTCTACGGCGCCAGATGACAGGTGCGAGACGCCAGATGACAGGATGGAGGTATGGACACAGCCAACCTCACCCGGGAGGAGACCGCGGCGCGATCCGCCGCGATCACCGCTCGCAGCATCCGCGTCGAGCTCGATCTGACCGGCGCGCCTGAGCGCGCGCGCACCGGGTTCCCCACGACGACCACCCTCGAGTTCGAGGCCACGACCCCGGAGACCTGGCTCGACTTCATCGGCGAGTCCGTCCAGAGGGTGACCGTGAACGGCGAGGAGGCGCCCGTCGACTACGACGGTGCACGCATCCCGTTGACCGGTCTCGCGGCGACCAACACGGTCGTCGTCGAGGCGACCGGCGCGTACAGCCGATCGGGGGAAGGGCTTCACCGTTTCCACGATCCCGCCGACGATGAGACGTACCTGTACACCCAATACGAGCCCGCCGACTCCCGCCGGGTCATGGCCTGCTTCGAGCAGCCCGATCTGAAGGCCTCCTACACGTTCGTCGTCGATGCGCCGACGGGCTGGGAGGTGCTCTCGAACCAGGCGGCCGCGAAGACCGACGTGGGTCTCGGGGTGCAGCGCGTGGAGTTCGCGCCCACTCTGCCGATCTCCAGTTACATCACCTCCGTCGCCGCGGGGCCGTACACGCGCGTCGACGGCGAGTGGCGTCGCGGTGAGCAGCATGTCGCACTGGGTGTGTTGGCCCGACGCTCGCTCGCGGAGCATCTGGAGTCCGAGGAGATCCTGGAGATCACGCGACAGGGGCTCGACTTCTTCACCGACGCGTTCGGTTACGACTACCCGTGGGGCAAGTACGACCAGATCTTCGTGCCGGAGTACAACCTCGGCGCGATGGAGAACCCGGGCCTCGTGACGTTCACGGAGGCCTACCTCTCGCGCGGCGCGGCGACCGACGCCCAGCGTGCGGCCCGCGCCAACACGATCCTGCACGAGATGGCGCACATGTGGTTCGGCGACCTCGTCACCATGAAGTGGTGGGACGACCTCTGGCTGA
>JAGIAK010000105.1 GCA_017744855.1 Microbacterium sp. | reverse complement strand
GAACCGGAGATCGAGTAGAACGGGGCCCCTGCCTCGCCGGCGACGGCGCGGGCGAGGAGCGTCTTGCCGGTTCCGGGAGGGCCGTACAGCAGCACGCCCTTCGGGATGCGGGCGCCGATGGCCTGGAACTTGGCCGGGTCCTGCAGGAACTCCTTGATCTCGTGGAGCTCCTCGATGGCCTCGTCGGCGCCGGCCACGTCGGCGAAGGTGACCGTCGGGGTCTCCTTGTTGACGAGCTTGGCCTTGGACTTGCCGAACTGCATGACCTTGCCGCCGCCGCCCTGCATGGAGGAGAGCAGCCACCAGAACAGGAGGCCGAGCAGGAGCATCGGGATGAGGAGGGAGAGGAAGCCGTCGAACCAGCTGGCGCGCGGGACGGCGTCGTTGAACCCGTCCTTCGGGTTGGCGTCGTCGATCGCCTTGACCACGTCGGCCGCACGGGCGTCGACGTAGTAGAACTGCACGTTCTCAGCGCCCTCGTAGGGCTTCGAGAGCGTCATGTCGACGCGCTGGTCGCCATCCGTGTTGAGCGCCTCGATCACCGTCTCCCCGGAGAGCAGCTTCAGGCCCTCCTGCGTGGTGATCTGCTTGGGCGCGCCGAGGTTGGAGATCAGCAGGAAGCCGCCGAACAGCAGCAGACCGATCAGGGCCACGTAGATCAGCGGATTCCGGGTGAGCTTCTTCACATCCATGGTCGGATCAGCGTATCGCGCGAGCGCTTGGTGGCTGCTGTGCGTTCACCCACGGCGTATCCGGCATCCGCCCCTGTCGTGCGGAGGAGTCGCTGAGGCGGGTCAGCTGTAGACGTGCGGCGCGAGCACGGCGACATCGCGCAGGTTGCGGTACCGCTCGGCGTAGTCGAGGCCGTAGCCGACGACGAACTCGGTGGGGATGTCGAAGCCGACGTACTTGCAGTCGATCTCGACCTTGGCGGCCTCGGGCTTGCGCAGCAGGGCGAGCACCTCGATGGACTCGGCGCCGCGGGACTCGAAGTTCTCCAGCAGCCAGCTCAGGGTGAGGCCCGAGTCGATGATGTCCTCGACGATCAGCACGTGCTTGCCGTGCAGGTCGGTGTCGAGGTCCTTGCGAATCTGCACGACGCCGCTGGACTTGGTGCTCGCGCCGTAGCTCGAGACGGCCATCCAGTCCATCGGCGCGTGGAACGGCAGCGCCCGTGCGAAGTCGGCCATGACCATGACCGCGCCCTTGAGCACGCCGACCAGGAGCAGATCCTTGCCCTCGTAGTCGGCGGCGACCTGGGTGGCGAGCTCGCCGAGCTTGGCGCGGATCTCCTCCTCGGTCACGAGGATCTGTGCAAGGTCGTCCTGGATTTCCGCGGCGCGCATGGAACGATTTTAGGCGACGCCGACGGATGCTCTGATACTCGGATCGCCGATCGTCGACCAGTATTCTCCCGAGCCCGCGGCTTCGGCAGTACTGTGAGCGATGACACGGCCTCGCGCCCACAGACGGAAGGATTCCCATGGCCCTCGACGACATCCTCAGCCAGGTCCCCATCGACGACATCGCCGAGAAGCTCGGGGTCTCCCCCGACGTCGCGAAGGCGGCGGTCGAGCAGGGCGGCGCCGTGCTCCTCAGCGGTCTGGCGAAGAACGCCTCCACCGACGAGGGCTCCTCCGCCATCGAGAACGCGCTCAAGCGCCACGAGGGCTCGAAGGGCGTGACGAAGGTCGACGACGTCGACCAGGAGGACGGCGGCAAGATCGTCTCCCACATCCTCGGGTCGAACCAGAAGGACGTCACAGAGAAGCTCACGAACTCGAAGGAGACCGCCGGCATCGACTTCGGCAAGCTCCTGCCGATCCTCGCGCCGATCATCATGGGTCTCATCGCGAACGCCAACAAGGGCAAGAGCTCCTCGACGGAGTCGTCCGGCGGCGGCGGGATCGGCGACATCATCGGCGGACTGCTCGGCGGCGGCAACGACGGCGGCGCGAGCACCGGCGGCATCGGCGACATCCTCGGCGGACTGCTCGGCGGCGGCAACGGCTCGGGCGGCGGCGGACTCGGCGACATCCTCGGCGGCCTCTTCGGCGGCAAGAAGTAAGACGCCCCGCACAGACGACGGCGCCCCGCATCCAGATCGGATGCGGGGCGCCGTCGTACGTGCGGACGAGGCGATCAGCGCTGCGCCCGGAGCGCGGCCACGTCGAGCACCAGAGGCTCTGACCTGTTGCCGGCGTAATCAGTGAGCACCACCGTGATCTGCGCGGCTTCCGGGAACGCCCGCAGCCCCAGGAGGGTGCGATTGGCATCATTCCCGCCTCGAGTCGCCGTGAACTGCTCGACGCCGTCGTACGAGACGGTGAGCGTGCGCCAGTCCCAACACGAGGGAGGCGTGAGCCGCCACCCCTCCGCGGAGCTCACGACGTCCGCCGCCAGGTACGGCGCGGCGAACGAGTCGTGGGTCTCTCCGCGGTACGAGATCGCCATGTCTCCTCGCGGCTTCCCGCCCGGATTGAGCGGTGCCACCGAGACGTCGTACGTGCGCCCTTCCGGATCGGCGACCGGCACGACCGCGGTCCGTGCGGATGCCGGCACTCGCACCTCGACGGGCTCGGGATCGGTCACGTCGACCGGAGTGAGGCGGACGAGGTAGCCACCGACGCGCGCCGGTGACGCCGGCGCCTTCCACGAGACCTCGACGGCTCCGGCATCCGCAGCCTGCGTGAGCAGCCCTGTCGGTGCGGCGGATTCCTTCACCGTGACCGAGGAGACGGCCGCGCTCAGGGAGATGCGCCGGGAGGCCGGTTTCGAGACCGAGCCGTCCTTGCCGATCGCGACGAGCTCGAGCGTGAGGTCGCCTTTCGACGCGCTGAGGTCGAGGTCATCGACGTGGAGCGCGGCGTCGTACGTGCCGCCGAGCCACGTGCGCGTGCCGCCGCGCACGGCGTAGACCTGGTACGAGTCGACCTCGGTGAACGGCTGCAGGTCCCAGGACAGCAGCGCCTCGCCCGAGGAGTAGAGCCGATCGACCGAGAAGCCGCTCGGCGCCGTCGGGGTCGCGTTCCCCGAGCGCACCTGCACGCCACCGAGGTTGACCTGCACGGCGCCCTGCGCGCCCGACAGCGTCACCCCGAGAGTCGCGATGCGACGCCCCGTCTGCGCACCGAGGTCGACGGATGCCGTCCGCCATCCGGTGCTGCTCTGTCCGAGCGGATAGGTCTCGACCTCGTCGGGGGCATCGGCGTACACCACCGCGAGCTGCACGGCGGCGCCGCCCGCGGGGGCGGCGTAGGTGACGTCGACGGTCGTCGCCCGCTCGACACCGAGATCGGTCTTGAACAGGCGCATGGTCGTGTCCTCGCCGAGGTCGCCGTAGATCGCGAGCGACGAACCGCCCCGGTACGCCCCGATGCGCTGGAACGGCGTCTCGACGATCTGCCCGTCGACGCCCTTGCGATCCAGTCCAGGACCGTAGTCGAAGTCCGCCCTCAACCCCGAGGGGTTCCCCGACGACGTCTGGAACCACCACTGCCACGACGGGAGCAACGACTGGATGGCGATGTTCGTCCACTCCTGCGACGACGAGGCCTCCCCGTCCTCCCACCAGCCCACGCCGTGCCCGGTGTTGAACCAGCTCGCGAAGCGAGAACCGCCGGCGACCGACCGCTCCGGTGTGAAATCGGCGACGCCGACCCACTGACCGGCATCCGGCACCCCCACGTCGGGGCGCGCGAAGCCGGCCTGCTCACCCGTCTGCGTCACATCGGATCGCACACCGGAGAAGTACATGCGCTCACGCTCGGTGATCATCCACTGGTACTCGTCTGTCTGCATGAGCGGGAGCGGCTCTGTGCCGCGCAGGCCCGGAAGCGCGTCGTCGAGGGCGCGCTGGTAGAAGTCCGAGGGTGTGAACAGGGCGACCGAGGTGCGCGGATCGTTGCTGCCCGGCTCGTACAGACGCGAGAACTCGGATGCCGTGGGGTGTCCTCCTCCGAACCCGCCCTGGTTCGCCTCCACTCCGAGGAAGAACTCGTCGTAGAGGTCGGGGCCGTACTCGGTCCTGATCCGCTGCCACTCCGACTCGTCAGACGCCCACGACGGCCAGCCGTAGTTGACGAAGAGCGAGTCGTGGATGCGTCCGTGCGCGTCGTCGCGGAGCCAGTCGACCTTGGCGTCGTCGATGGAGCTGTTGACGTCGTAGTAGTTCGTGTACATGCCGTGCGCCGTGAGGTACGCCATGAAGGCCTTGAAGTCGCCATCCTCGAAGAGGGCGGAATGCTCCTCCTTGTTGAAGAAGTAGCCGTCGTAGCCGAAATACCCGGCCATCTCGATGAGCTTGTCGGCGACGGGGAAGGTACCGTCCGCTCGGCGCTCGAGCATCAGCTCGTCGACGCTGACCCCCGGGCGGAACGCCGGGTCGAAGTAGATCGTCGCGATCGACTTCGCGCCGTTGCGATGAGCGGCGTCGGTGTACGCCGGGTTGGGCACGTTCACCGACCCGAACTCGAAGCCGCGGTTGCGCCAGTCCGATGTCGCAGGGTCGTAGAGGGCCTGCGGCGTCGACGCGGTGGCCGCACCGTGCCAGGGCGCGTAGATGTCGGTGTACTGCCAGAAGTTCAGCGCGTGCTCGGAGAACTCGCCACTGTTCGGCGTGCTGCCGAAGAACGCATTGCCGTAGTCGCCCTGCATGAGCAGCACCTGCGCGTCGCCGGTCAACTCCGGGTTGGCCTGCGTCGCGCGCAGCGGCTCGATGCGGGGCTGCAGGGGGATGCGCGCCCTGAGCAGCTCGGCGTGCGGATCGGTCTGCGGCGACCAGTCGAGGATGTCGCGGATGCGATAGCCGGCGAAGGTGGGCTGAGCGGCGCCGAGGGCGGCGTCTCCAGAAGGCGGGTAGGAATCGGCGGCCTGCGCGACGGGGGCGAGGCCCGCGGTGACGAGTGCGCCACCGAGGATGAATCCTGTCGCCGTGACGGCTCGTCGTGTTCTTCTGCGGGAGCGGAATGAGTCGGTCAACGTCTATCTCCTTCGATGAACGCACGCTTCAACTGCTAAAGCGCTTTAGTTTTGCGGTTCACCCTAATGACCACCCCGGCACGCTGCAAGGAGGACGTGCGAATCGGCACCGAGTCCCCCGGACGGGGCAGAGGCGCGGACTCAGCGTGCGGATGCGGTGAAGACGATGCGTCCGCGATGACGCGTCGCCGTGCACCCCGGCAGATCGATGGGACCCTGCCCCGACCAGTCGGTGGCCAGTCTCGCCACCTCGAGCGTCTGCGTGCGGGTGAGGCTGACGCCGAACTCGCTGTCCACCACCAGTCGGATGATCCGGTTGCGCAGTGCGGCGGGGTTCGCCAGGAGCGCCGCGGCGCTGACCGAGATGCCGGCCTCCGCGTGCTCCACGATGTCCTCGATCGTCTCGTGGATCATGTCATCGAAGGCCTCGGCGTCCTCGCGCAGCTGTTCGGCGGTGCGGGCCAGGGCCTCGGCGATGCCGGGACCGAGCTCCGACTCCAGCACGGGCAGCACGCGCTCGCGCACCCGCACCCTGCTGAAGCGGGCGTCGACGTTGTGCGGGTCGTCCCACGGCTCCAGTCCGGATGCCGCGCAGAATGCGCGGGTCGTCGCCCTGCGCACCGCGAGGAGAGGGCGGATCCACCGCAGCCCTTCGCCGTCCTCCCGCACGGGGGCCATACCCTGCAGACTCGTGGCGCCCGATCCACGGGCGAGGCCGAGGAGCACGGTCTCCGCCTGATCGTCCAGCGTGTGGCCGAGAAGAACGGCGGCCGCACGGGCATCTGACGCGGCGTCTCGCAGCACGCCGTAGCGGGCCTCGCGCGCCGCGGCCTCCGGGCCGCCGTCGCCGGAGACGTCCACCCTGACGATGAGCGGGTCGAGGCCGAGGGCCGCCGCCGCCCGGGCGGCGCGCTCGGCGACGGCATCCGATCCGGCCTGCAGCCCGTGGTCGACGGTGAGGGATGCGACGCGGAGCCCGAGCTTCGGAGCCTCGAACGCTGTGGCGGCGGCGAGGGCCAAGGAATCGGCGCCCCCGGAGAGCGCGACGATGACGGCCGACCCTTCGGGAAGGTCGGCGAGCGCGGTGCGGACGGCGAGGCGGATCTCTGCGACGGGGGGCGGGAGCGACGGCACCTCTCCACGGTAGTGCGTCGCGGGTCGCGGACGAGGCGTCCGCGTGCCCCGGCGGCTCGACGTCGGGAGCACGCACTATCCTGACGCCGTGGCAGATCGCACAGGCACCCAGGAGTACAAGACCGAGCGGTTCAAGGCGTTCGTCGACGCAGTCGTCGCGATCGCGATGACCCTGCTCATCCTCCCCCTGGTGGAGTCGGTGTCGGAGGCGGCATCCGAGCACCTCACCACCCCGGAGTTCTTCGACAGACACGCGGGCCAGATGATGAGCTTCCTGCTCAGCTTCGTGCTCATCGCCAACTTCTGGCTGGGCCACCACCGCCAGTACGACGAGGTCACGCGCATCACGCGTCCCCTGCTGTGGTTCAACGTGGCCTGGATGGCGACGATCGTGTGGCTGCCGGTGCCGACGGCCATGGTCGGCCAGATGGAGACCGACCCGCTGCAGCAGGCGGTGTACATCGGCACCCTCGTGCTGACCCAGGTCACCACGCTCGCCGCCCGGGTGTACCTGCTGAGGCATCCCACCCTCACCACCGCATCGACCGATCGCATCCGTCACGGCGTGGCCGCCGACGTCGCGGCGATCGTGCTGTTCTCCGTCGCGCTCGCGATCGGCGTGATCGTCGGCCCGTCGGGGTACTTCGCCCTGCTCCTCCTCATCTTCACCGGGCCGATCGCGCAGCTGCTGTACCGGCTCTGGCCCGACCGCCGCGCGAAGGATGCCGAGACTCCTGAGTCCTCCGAGGACGAGCGACCGGAGGGTTCAGGGGAGCCCGAGTAGGCTAGTGCGCGGCATCCAACCGTCTTTTCTGAGGAGCACACGCATGGGCGCACACGACGCCGTCATCGAGATCCCGCGCGGCAGCCGCGTGAAGTACGAGGTCGACCACGAGACCGGACGAGTGCACCTCGACCGTGTGCTCTACACGACCTTCGGCTACCCGGCCGACTACGGCTACTTCGACAACACGCTCGGCGAGGACGGCGACCCGCTCGACGTGCTCGTGCTGCTCGACCACCCGATCTACCCCGGCGTCGTCGTGAACGTGCGCCCGGTGGCCGTGCTGCGCATGAGCGACGAGGCCGGCGGTGACGACAAGCTGGTCGCCGTGCTGTCGAAGGACCCGCGCTGGGCGCACATCCACGACATCGACGACATCCCCGAGCACACGAAGAGCGAGATCTCGCACTTCTTCGAGCACTACAAGGACCTGGAGCCCAACAAGTGGGTCAAGGTCGATGAGTGGGCAGGCGCCGCCGAGGCGCAGCGCATCCTCGACGAGGCGATCGCACGCTTCGGCGAGCAGGGCCACTGACCCCGCAGCTCGCACAGAAGACCCCCGGTTCCGCTCAGCGGCCGGGGGTCTTCTCGTTGCAGGGGCTCAGACCGAGATGCCGCGTGCGGCGAGGAACTCGATCGGGTTGATCGTCTTGCCGTTGCTGTACACCTCGAAGTGCAGGTGGCATCCGTTGGACGAACCGGTGGTGCCCGCGTAAGCGATGACCTGACCGGCGCTGACCTGCTGGCCGTTGCTGACGGCGAATCCGCCGACGCGGATGTGGCCGTAGCCGGTCCCGATGCCGCCGCCGTGGTCGATCTTGATGTAGTTGCCGTACCCGGAGGTCAGGGTGCCGTTGATGCCGGCGTACACGACCCGACCGTCGTGGGCCGCGTAGATGGCCGCGCCGCAGCCGTTGGCGAGATCGACGCCGTAGTGGAACGTCGAGCATCCCTTACAGGGCGCGGGTCGCGGGCCGTAGCCCGAGCTGCGGTGGCCGCCGTGCGGGCGCACCCAACCACCGGTGCCGGGGGTTCCGCCGCCGCCGCTGTTGCCGCCGGCGCCCGCCGCGGCCTCTGCGGCCTCGCGGCGCTTGCGCTCCTCCTCCGCGACGCGCACACCCTCCTGGTAGCCGGCGACCGTCGCGACGGTCGCGTCCTTGAGGGCGGCGAGCTGCGCCTGCATGGTGGCCATGTTTGCCGTCTGCTCGGCGAGGGCCGCCTGCGCGGCGTCCGCTGCCGCCTGCGCGGCGATCATCTTCTCTTCGGCGACCTTCTGCAGGCGGTCGCGCTCGTCGCGGGCGACAACGGCCTGGTCGCTGAGCGACTGCGCCGAGTTGCGCGATTTGACGGCCTTGTCGTAGACCGACTGGTTGTACTCGAAGAGCTTGTCCATCGAGCCGAGGCGCGACAGCAACTCGTCGGCGTTGTCGGCCGAGCCCGTGAAGAAGAGCTCGAGCGCCGTGTCGTCTCCGCCGTTGCGGTAGAGCTGCGCGGCGACCTGAGCGGCCTTGCGCGTCGACTCGTCGGCGATGGCGGCCTGGGCGTCGGCCTGAGCCTGCAGGGCATCGGCCTTCTGCGCAGCATCGAAGTACGCCTGCTGCGCCTGGAAGAACTCCGTGCCGGCGGCTTCGGCCGCGGCCTGGGTCTCGGCGACGCGCTGGGTGAGACCGTCGATCAGCCCCTGGATGCGGGTGACCTCTGCAGCCTTCGACGCCTCGTTGGACTTGGCGCGCTGCACGTCGTCCCAGCTCGGGTACGACGCGGCGTACGCGGCGGAGACGCCAGAGGTCACTCCGAACGCGCTGAGGGCGACGACGCCGAGCGCGCCGAGGCCCAGCGCGCTGCGTCGGCTGATGCTGCCGCTCTTCCAGAACGCGCGACTCTCTGCGGCGCTGGGTGCGCAGCCGCATTCCTCGGATGCCGCAACAGCAGCATCCGACGGGGATAGCTTGTCGTTCACACGGCCCCTTCCGCCGGTTTCACACATGCCACACTAACAACAACTTTCACATCCGCAACAGGTTTCTGGCGGGTCTCCGGGCACGTGGAACAGGGTCCATCGTCCCCCGGAACACGCCCGGGCGGCAGCAGACTCGCCCTCGATTCGCGATTTGCCTCTCACATCCTTTATGCTTGAGCGTCGGCAAGGAAGTCCTCCGGGACAGGCCTTCGGCCCCATCGTTTAGCGGCCTAGGACGCCGCCCTTTCACGGCGGTAGCACGGGTTCGAATCCCGTTGGGGTCACTGATCCGATACAATTGAAAACAAGTATGGCCCTGTAGCGCAGTTGGTTAGCGTGCCGCCCTGTCACGGCGGAGGTCGCGGGTTCAAGTCCCGTCAGGGTCGCTCTAAGCGACGGGCCTTCTTTCGAGAAGGCCCTTTCGTCTAGATGCGACAGGTTCGCCGGTCGCACGGCTCTGTAGCTCAGTTGGTAGAGCGCACGACTGAAAATCGTGAGGTCACGGGATCGACGCCCGTCGGAGCCACACGAACCGTCATTACAACGGTTCCAGAAACCCTCGCCTAGCTTCTACATGGCGGGGGTTTTGCTTTGCCCTGGTGAGCGCGGGTTTCTGAGCTCCCTCGCCGGCTGCTCTGACACTGGTCATCGAGCGGGTGAAGCCCCGATAGTTGAGCGAGCGGAGCGAGACGAAACGCACCGCCGGCACAGCTTGTGCCGGTTTTGTGCCGGTAGCCGTGGCGAAAAGGCCCCGAGCGCAGTCCCCGGC
>JAGIAK010000104.1 GCA_017744855.1 Microbacterium sp. | reverse complement strand
GCCCGGATGCTGCGCCGCGTCGGCGCCGCGTTCGGCAGGCGGTCGCGGCCGGTCGCGGCCTGCGAACCCGCGACCGCGCGGTGAGCCGCGCCGTCGGGCGCCGTAGCGCCGGGCGCCGCGGTGCCGGGCGTCCGGCCGATACGTCGGCATCCACAGGGGCCGCTTCGGTCGCCCCTGTGGAAAGGTCGACCGACACGGCCCCCGATGTCGGAGGGTGGTGGGACGATGAATCCATGCCACCGTTCGCCCCCAGCGCCGCCATGGTCGGTCGTGACGCCGACCTCGCGCACCTCCGCACGCTCTTCGAGCGCGCAGTCGAGGGAGTGCCGGCCGCCGTGCTCGTCGAGGGCGAGGCGGGCATCGGCAAGTCGCGGCTGCTGCGGGAGTTCGGCGCCGAGGTCGCGAACCGTGCCGACGTGCACGTCGGCTGGTGCCTCGACCTCGGCGCGACCCGCATCCCGTACGGCCCCCTCACCGGCATCCTGCGCTCGATCGTGACCAGGCTCGGGGTCGATCGCGTGCGCGAGGCACTGAACGGCGGCGCCGATGCGCTCGGGATGCTGCTGCCCGAGCTCGAGTCCGCGGCGAGCGACCGCGGCCGCACGAGTCCCGAGCGCCTGCGCGACGCGATCGCCGCGCTCATCGAGCTCGCCGCCGAGCGCGCGCCCCAGGTGCTCGTCGTCGAAGACCTGCACTGGGCCGACGACTCGACCCTGGCGATCCTCTCCTACCTGCTGCGCACGCTGGCCCAGGGCCGCATCCTGCTCGTGCTCACCTGCCGCACCGACGACGTGCGCCGTGGCGATGCGGTGAGCCGCTTCGTCGCCGAGGCCGCCCGCCAGCGACTGCTCGATCGCATCCGTCTCGATCGGCTCGATCCCGAGGCCGTGCGCGCTCTCGCCGAGCAGCTCACGGGGCGCCCGCTCAGCGGCACGGCGCTCGAGCGCATGCAGGAGCGCGCAGAGGGCGTGCCGTTCTTCGTCGAGGAGATCGCCGGGTGCTCCGACGGCCCGTTGAACGACGGGCTCCGCGACCTGCTCCTGGCGCGCTTCGACCGGCTCGGCGACGATGCGCGGCAGGTGGTGCAGGTGGCGTCCGGCGCCGAGCGTCCCGTCACGCACGCGCTTGTCACCCGCCTCGTGGCGTTCGACGGGCCGCGGCTCGACGACGCCATCCGCGAGGCGGCACTCAGCGGCATCCTCGTCGTCGCCGACGAGGACTACCGTTTCCGGCATGCGCTGCTGCGCGAGGCGGTGCACGGCGACCTGCTCCCCGGCGAGCGGTCGCGGCTGCACCGCGTCTACGCCGAGACGCTCGAGGCGCAGTGCGACGGTACCTACAGCGCGGATGCCGCGGCGCTCGCGTACCACTGGCAGCTCGCTCAAGACGACCGCAAGGCGCTGATGGCGGCCGTCGAGGCGATGCGCCACGCCAAGGCGCAGTTCGCGTTCGCCAGCGCCGCCCGGTTCGGCGAGCTCGCGCTCGACCTGTGGTCACAGGTGCCGGATGCCGCGGAGGCGTCCCGCATCGAGCGGCTCGACCTGCTGCTGATGCTGGGATCGATCCTGCGCAACGCCGGCGACGGAGAGCGGGCGCTCGCCGTGGTGAACGTCGCCCTCGACGAGATCGACCCCGCCGTCGACGATGCCCGACTGCATGCGCGCCTGTTGCGCGACAAGGCGTTCTACGTCATGAACACCGGCCGTCCCGGCTCCATCCCCCTGCTGCGGGAGTCGCTCGCCGTGCTCGATGCGGGCGTCGACGACGACCGCCTTCGGGCCAACGTGCTGAACGCGCTGGCCAGCCGGCACATGATCGCCGGAGAGCTCGACGAGGCGCTGCACGTCGCCACCCAAGCGGCGGAGTATGCGCGCAAGGCCGGATCCGACGACGAGCTGTCCATCGCCGCGAACGTGCGCGGCATCTCCCTCTCCCACCTCGGCGACGTCGACGGCGGCCTCGCCGAGTACGAGGTCGCCCGCACGATGGCGCAGAGCTCCACCGCCGAGCTGCGGTACCGGGTGAACTTCTCCGACCTGCTCGCCCACCGCGGCCGCTACCGCGAGGCCGTGACACTCGCCGAGGAGGGGCTCGCGCGGTCGCGGCGCTTCGGCGTCGAGCGCACGTCAGGCTCGGTCATGACGCAGAACATGGCCGTGCCGCTTCTGGAGCTCGGCGAGATCGCGCGCGTCGAGGAGATGCTCGCCCGCGAGCTCTCCCAGAACACACTGCGAGTGTTCCGCATGTACACGACGATGACCCGGGTGCGGGCGCTGTCCTGGCGTGGCAGGCACGAGGAGGCAGCTGAGGTGCTGCGCGAATCACTGCCCGCGTTCCGTGAGACGAGCACCGTCGAACGGCAGATCTGGTACGACATCGTCGTGATGACCGTGGCCGTGGCGGAGAGCGGGGGAGACCTTGCGGGGGCCCTCGACGCGATCCTCCGGATGATCGCCGACGACGGTCCGCGGCTGCTGCACCAGCGACGCCTGCTGCTGCAATCGGGATGGATCATCGCTCAGCTCCGCGCGACGGGCGCCGACGTCGGCCCGGCGGTCTCCGCGGTGCGAGACGCGTGGCGGTCACAACATCCGAATCTGCAGGGCGACGGCTGGGAGACCATCCTGTTCGCGCTGCTCGACCCGAGCGTGCACGGGCTCGACGCGGCGCTCGTCGTCGCCGACGGAGACGACGTGCCCGTGGTGTTCCGCTCGGTGGTACGGCTGGAGCTCGCGCGACAGCACGTGCGCAACGGCGACAGGACGACGGCCTCGACGCTGATCGCCGAAGCCGCGGCGCACGCCGACAGCATCGGCCACGAGCAACTGCGCAGCCAGGTGCACGGATTCGCGGCCTCCGCCGGTCTGCGCACCGCCGGAGACGCAGCCTCGACGTCCGACGTCGATCCGCTGACCGCGCGCGAGCGGCAGGTGCTCGAGCTCATCGCCGAGGGACTCAGCAACCGACAGATCGGCGAACGGCTGTTCATCAGCGTCAAGACGGTGAGCGTGCACGTCTCGGCCGTGCTGCGCAAGCTCGGCGTGAGCACGCGCACCGAGGCCGCCGTCGCCGCGCAGCGGGAGCTCGACGCTGCGGTCCTCGCCGGACGCTGACCGCGGGCGGCAGAACATCGACGCGCCGGTCTTCGCCGGCCCGCCGCCCGCCCGCGCCCGCCGGCTCGCCGCCCCCGTACGCGCGTCCCCGCAGAACGCACAACGCACCCGCCCGCACCGCGCGATCGCGCTGACCATCCCCGTTCGGGGGTCAGGACAGCCACCCGTGCGGGGCGGGTCCCCGTGGCGTCGCTAATGTGCTGAGAGTGAAGAGAGTCGTCCCCGCTCTGCTCGCGACGCTGCTGGTCGCGGCATCTCTCGCCGGTTGCGCGGCGGGCGGTACCCCCGAGGTCGAGAAGAAGAGCGTCGTCCGCGTCCCCGAGGACGCCTCTCTGACGGATGCCGGCGGTCTCGTCGCCGACGGCGGCGTGATCCTCATCGCCCCTGGCACCTACACGGAGAGCCTCGACGTGCGCGGCGACGACGTCACGGTCAGGGGTGAGGACCGCAACACGGTGATCCTCGACGGGGAGCTGACCCGCAGCAACGGCGTGGTCGGCACGGGCGAGCGCATCGCGGTCGAGAACCTGACCGTGCGGAACTTCCTGCAGAACGGCGTGCTCATCACGGGGGTCACCGACGAGAACGGCGCTGGCATCGCCCGCGGACCCGACGGCTACCTGCCCGACCAGTCGCCGCCGCCCGTGCCCGGCTACCTCGTACAGCGGGTCACCGCGAACAACAACGGGCTCTACGGCATCTACGCCTTCAACCGCACCGACGGCGTGATCCGCGAGAACCTCGCCAGCGGCGGCTCCGACTCGGGGATCTACGTCGGGCAGTGCGCCGAGTGCAACGCTCTCGTGCAGGACAACGTGATCACGCTGAACGCGTCGGGGCTCGAGCTCGCCAACGCCTCGCATGTCGTCGTCACCGGCAACCGCATCACCGGCAACCGCATCGGGGTCAGCGTGCTGAGCAACTACCTCGAGGCGCACGGGCCGACGACCGGCGTGCAGATCGTCGGCAACGTGATCGCCGACAACAACGAGACGCAGACGCCGGAGCAGGCCGGCGGTGCGTTCGGCGTCGGCATCGGACTCGGCGGCACGGTGGATGCCGAGGTGCGGGCGAACCTCATCACCGGCAACAGCGCGGTGGGGGTGTGGGTGACGTCGTCGGAGGACTTCGCGCCCACCGGCACCGCGCTCTCCGCAGACGTGTTCGCCGGCAACGGCCTCGACGTCGCGTTCGCCCCGAGCGCGACCGCGGTCGGCACGGACAACTGCTTCGCGCTCGACGCCGGTGTCACCACCGCGCCGGCCGGACTCTCCGGCTGCGCCACCGGTCCCGGCGTCTTCACCCAGCCGCCGGGACCCTCCGGCATCATGTTCTCGAAGGTCGCCCTACCGCCGCAGCGCCCCGGCCTCGACACGGTCGACGCCGCCGCGCGCATCCTCCCGAAGAAGGTGGAGCTGCCCGATCTCTCCGCGGTGACCGTGCCGTCGGCCGATCTCCTCGCCGGGCCCGCCGCATGAGGCGCCTGCTCGCGGCGGTGGCCGCCGTGGCGGCATCCGTCGTGCTGCTAACGGGCTGCCAGGCCGGGCTCTCCGACACGGGCGAGCCGCTCACCGTCGCGCAGTCGGAGCTGCTCGCGCAGACCCGATTCCAGGTGGCGAGCCGCGGAGACGTCGTGCTCGACGTCTCGCTGCTTCCCGACGACGAGGTCGATCACGTCGCGCTGACCGTCACCCTCGACCCCGTCGACCACCTCGCGTGGGGGACGATGTCGCGAGGGCCGGCCGGCCTCGCCGTCGAGGAGCCCGTCGTGCTCTCCCCGGACGGCGTCTTCACGCAGCAGGCGGGCACCTGGCAACCGTCAACCGCCGATGCTGCGGTGAGCAGCGCCGTCGCCGTGGCCTTCGCGCTCGGCTCCGACCGCCCGGAGAACGCTCAGCTGCTGCGACAGTCCGACGCCCGCTACCTCGGCGCCGTAGACGTCGACGGCGCGCCGCAGCAGGTGTTCCGCGTGCCGAGCGCCGACGGCGAGGGAGCGGCCGTCACGCGCCTCTGGCTGGACGCCGACGGGCGGTTGCGGCGTCTGGACGCCGGCGATGACGATCGACTCGTGATCTTGCTCACCGATGCGACCCCGCAGCCCCGTCCGGAGGGGATCGGCGCCGATGGCTGACGAGACCCCGGGCACGACCAGGCGGGGCTTCGTCGTCGGCGCGGCCGCTGCTGCCGGTGCGGCGGTCGCGGCTGGAGCGACCGGCTGGCTCCTGGGCCGGGACGGCGACCCGACGACGCCGGACGCCGGGTCATCACCGGTCGCCGGGTCGTCGCCGGATGCCGCGCCGTCTCCGGAGACCACCGCCCTCCCCGCCGCGCATCGCCGCGCCGGCATCACCTGGCCGCCCGTTCCGCAGCGGCACCTCGTGCTGCGCGTGCTCACGATCGACGGTGCGGCCGGCCTGGATCTCCCCGCGCTTGTCGCCGCGGCGGCGCCTGCGCCTCAGCCCGCCGATGCGGGCGAGGTGACCGTCGTCGTCGGGTACGCCCCGGTGCACGCGCTGCGACTCTGGCCGGAGCGGGCGTCGGCGGCATCCGACCTCCCCGCCTTCGCGAACGACGCGGCCGGCATGATCTCCGGGGGCGACCTCGCCGTGCAGGTGTGCGCGGAGACCGCCTCGGGCGCCAGGGATGCTGCAGACGGCGTCGTCGCCGCGCTGGGCAGTCAGGTGCTCTGGGAGCAGACGGGGTACCGCGACGCCCCGACCCCGCACGGCACCGCCCGCACGTCGACCGGGTTCGTCGACGGCATCGTGAACCCGCGCACCGCCGAGCTCCTGGAGGCGGGAGTATGGACGGATGCCGTGCACCGCGACACGCACCTCGTGGTGCGGCGCATGGTCGTCTCCGCCGACTTCGGAGCGCAGCCGGTGGAGGCCCAGGAGCGGGCGATCGGCCGCTCCCGGTCGACCGGGGCTCCGCTGTCGGGCGGCGGCCCGGACGATGACGTCGACCTGTTCGCGAAGACGGCGGACGGACGACTGCGCACCCCGACCGCGAGCCATGCGCGCCGCGCGCACCCGTCGCACATCGGACGTCCACTGATGCTGCGACGCAGCTACAGCTTCGATCCCCCGGTCGGCGCCGGGCTCGTGTTCGTCGCCTGCATGAACGACCCGCAGACCTTCGTGATGACGCAGCGTCGGCTCGACGAGATGGACGACCTCATCGCGCACACCCGCACAGACGCCTCCGGGTGCTTCTTCGTGCCGGGGGAGTGAGTGCGACCGCCCGGGAGGGCTCTCGGCGTCGGCATCCGCAGGACGTGGTCGGGGAGTTGTCGTCGGGTCGTGATACGTTGACCGAGCGTGTGCTGGAGGATCCGGCACGGCACCGGTCGTGCGAACGACCATTCAACAGAAAGAAGAAACACATGGCCACCGGCACTGTGAAATGGTTCAACTCGGAGAAGGGCTTCGGCTTCATCGCTCCCGATGACGGCTCGGACGACCTCTTCGCCCACTACTCGGCAATCACCGGCTCCGGTTTCAAGGAGCTCCGTGAGAACCAGAAGGTCGAATTCGACGCTGAGCGTGGCCCCAAGGGCATGCAGGCGGCGAACATCCGCGCTCTCTGAGCGTGCGCTGATCTCCTGAGCCGGTCGGTCCCTTCGGGGCCGGCCGGCTTTTGCGTTCCCGGTGGCGGCGTTCGAGTCGCGTGAATGGTCCTGTTCAGCCCGGAAACAGAGCCATTCACGCTACTCGAAAGCGCGGGAGGGGGTTAGGGCGACCTAACCACGTATGTTAGGTTAGGCCAGGCTTACCAAAGCCCACGGCGCGGATCGCGCCAGCCCCCTCCCACCCCCCACAGAAGGGAACAGCGTGCGCTCCTCCCGAATCGTCGCCATCGGCGCCGCCGTCGCACTCGCCCTCGGCCTCACCGCCTGCGCCTCCTCGACCCCCGAGAGCACCGCTCCCGCCGTCGGCGCCAACCCGGCATCCGCCGATGCCTTCCCCGTCACGGTGAAGCACGTCTACGGCGAGACCACCATCACCAAGAAGCCCGAACGCGTGGCGACGGTCGCCTGGGCCAACCACGAGGTGCCGCTCGCGCTCGGCGTGGTGCCCGTGGGCATGAGCAAGGCCGCGTGGGGAGACGACGACGGAGACGGGGTGCTGCCGTGGGTCGAAGACGCGCTCACCGAGCTCGGCGCCAAGACCCCCGTGCTGTTCGACGAGACGGACGGCATCGACTACGAGGCCGTGGCCGACACCCACCCCGACGTGATCCTCGCCGCCTACTCCGGCCTCACGCAGGAGGAGTACGACACGCTCTCCAAGATCGCGCCCGTCGTGGCCCAGCCCGGCATCGCCTGGGGCACCTCCGTCGAGGACATGATCCGGCTCGACTCGAAGGCCCTCGGTCTCGAGAAGCAGGGCGACGCGCTCATCGACGACCTGCACGCGCAGACGGATGCCGCGCTCGAGAAGCACAGCGTCCTCAAGGACAAGAAGCTGCTGTTCGCGTACATCGACCCCAGCGATCTCAGCCAGATCGGCTACTACACGGCCATCGACACCCGCCCTGGCTTCCTGCACGACATCGGACTGCCGCTCCCGTCGATCGTGGAGAAGAACGCCGACAGCACCGAGTTCTACCTCACCGTGAGCGCCGAGCAGGCCGACGTGTTCGACGACGTCGACGTGTTCGTGACCTACGGAGACGCGTCGATCATCCCGCTTCTGCAGGCCGACCCGCTGCTGTCGAAGATCCCCGCGATCGCCGCCGGCCGCATCGCCGTGCTCGGCGACGCCACACCGCTCGCGGCATCCGCCAACCCCTCCCCGCTGTCGATCCCGTGGGGCATCGAGGACTACTTCGCCGCGCTGGCGAAGCCGCTCGAGACCGCCTCCTGATCCGCGGAGGGATCGAGCGACCATGACCGCCATCGCGCACGGACGGCAGACGCCGGGCCGCGAGAAGCCGGGCGCCGCCGACCTGCGGCGCCCGGTGGCGGCCCGCATGCTCTGGCTGTGCGCCGGACTCGGGGTGCTGGTCGTGCTCGGCATCCTCTCCGTCTCGTTCGGCGTGCGCGAGGTGTCCTGGAACGACGTGGTCGTCGCCCTCTCCGGACACGACGACACCCTCGCCCAGGCGGCGATCGTCAAGCGCATCCCGCGCACGGTGCTCGCGCTGCTCATCGGCGCCGCGCTCGCCGTCTCCGGCGCGACCATGCAGGCCGTCACCCGCAACCCCGTCGCCGACCCCGGCATCCTCGGCGTCTCGAACGGGGCGGCGCTCGCCGTGGTCGTCGGCCTCGCCTTCGCGGGCATCGTCGACCCGTACGGCCAGATGGGGCTCGCCATCCTGGGTGCGGCGCTCGCTGCCGCCTTCGTGTACACGGTCGGCTCGCTGGGCCGGGGCGGCGCGACACCGCTGAAGCTCGCCCTGGCGGGGGCCGCCACCTCCGCGGCGTTCGCGTCGTTGGTCAGCGCGATCATGCTGCCGAGGGTCGACCTGCTGCAGGCGTTCCAGTCGTGGCAGGTCGGCGGCGTCGGAGGAGCGGAGTGGTCACGCATCGCGATCACTGCGCCGGTGCTCGCCCTCGGCGCTCTGATCTGCCTCGCGAGCTCGCGGGGCATGAACTCCCTCGCCCTCGGCGACGACCTCGCGGCGGGACTCGGCGAGCACGTCGCCCGCACCAGGATCGTGTCGGCCGTCGGCGCCGTCGTTCTCGCGGGAGCCGCCACCGCGATCGCCGGACCCATCGGCTTCGTCGGCCTGGTCGTGCCGCACGTGTGCCGGATGCTGGTGGGCACCGACCACCGTTGGCTGCTGCCGTTCTCGGCCGTCGTCGGCGCGGCCCTGCTCACCGCGAGCGACGTGGTGGGGCGCGTCGTCTCCCCGTCGGCGGAGGAGATCCAGGTCGGCATCGTCACCGCCGTCATCGGCGCCCCGTTCTTCATCTGGATCGTCCGCCGGCAGAAGGTGCGTGAACTGTGACAGCCACCGACCGCCACCAGATCAGGAAGACCGCGCCGGATCAGGATGCTTCGACGGCATCCGTCCTGAACTCGGGTGATCTTCCTGATCTCGGCACGTCCCGGATGCCGCAGCACCGCGCGTCCGCGCCTCGGATGCCGCGTGCCGATGCGGCCGTGGTGACCTCCGCCGATCGTCACCAGATCAGGAAGACAGCGCCAGAACAGGATGTTTCCGCGGCATCCGTCCTGCATTCAGGTGATCTTCCTGATTTCGGCACACCCTCCGCGCCGGCCGCCGTGATCGCAGGACGCCGTGCCCGCCACCGCCGCCACCTACGCGCGACGGTCGTGCTCGGCATCCTCGTGGCCGCGCTGTTCGCCACCGCCCTCATGGTCGGCAACACCTTCTACGGCCCCGGCGACGTGCTCGGGGTGCTGCTCGGGCAGACCGTGCCAGGCGCTTCGTTCACGGTCGGCGAGCTGCGGCTGCCTCGCGCGGTGCTCGCCGTGCTCACCGGCCTCGCGTTCGGCATGGCGGGCGTCACGTTCCAGACCCTGCTGCGCAATCCGCTCGCCTCGCCCGACATCATCGGCATCTCGCAGGGTGCAGGCGCCGCGGCCGTGATCGGCATCGTGGTGCTCTCGCTGAACGGCCCGACGGTCTCCCTGCTCGCGCTCCTCGGCGCGCTGGTCACGGCGGCCGCCATCTACCTGCTCTCCCACCGTGGAGG
>JAGIAK010000103.1 GCA_017744855.1 Microbacterium sp. | reverse complement strand
ACAGGGCTGGGAGCATGAACATTCCCGTGCTCGAAGCCCACGCCCTCACCAAGTCCTTCGGCCCCGCCCGCGCACTGGCCGGCATCGACATCGCGATCGAGCGCGGCGAGTCCGTGGCCATCATGGGCGCGTCCGGATCCGGGAAGACGACGCTGCTGCATGTGCTCGCCGGCATCATCGCCCCCGACAGCGGCACTGTCACGTTCCGGCCGGCTGTCGGCGCCCCGATCGAGCTCACCGCGCTCGGCGAGTCCGCGCGGTCTCGACTTCGTCGTGAGCGCCTGGGCTTCGTCTTCCAGCAGGGCCTGCTGATCCCCGAGCTCACGGCCGTGGAGAACGTCGCGCTCGCGTCGATGATCAACGGCGTCAAGCGCGCGGATGCCGTGCAGCACGCCGCCTCCTGGCTCGCCGCGCTCGGTCTCGCCGGGATGGAGGATCGCCGCATCGGCGAGCTCTCGGGCGGTCAGGCGCAGCGCGTGGCGATCGCCCGCGCACAGGCGACGGGCGCGGAGCTCGTCTTCGCCGACGAGCCGACCGGAGCCCTCGACTCGCACACCTCCCGCGAGGTCATGGACGCCCTGCTGTGGTCCACCACCGGACAGGGTCGCACGCTGGTCGTCGTCACCCACGACGCCGAGGTCGCCGCGCGCTGCTCGCGCACCATCGCCGTGCGCGATGGACGCATCGTGTCGTCGGCGGTGGCCGCATGAACGCCCGTGTCCTCGGCCTGCTCCTCCGTCCCGCTCCCGGGCAGAACGGCATCCTCGCGCTGCCCGTCGTCGCGTTCGGGGTGGTCACCGCCCTCGTGCTCACCGTCATCGGCGGCGCGCAGTCGTTCTGGACCTGGACCGACGACGACGCGCCCCTGTACCAGGCGCTCGCCTCAACCGCCCTGGTTCTCCTCATCGTGCCGCTCATGAACCTCGGCGGCGCCGCGGCGCGACTGTCTGCCCGCCGCAGGGACGAACGCCTCTCCACTCTGCGGCTGCTCGGCGTCACGCCGCTCGGAGTCGGTGTGGCCACGGTCATCGAGTCGGTGCTGCTCGCCGGAGCTGGAGCGCTCGCCGGCGTGGTGGGCTACCTCGCCATCTCCCCGCTCATCGGGCTCATCCCGTTCCGCGGGGAGGCGCTCGGAACCGGTGCGGTGCTGATGCCGCCGCTGCACGTCGTCGCCGTCGTGCTCGGAGTGCTCCTCGTCGCAGCAGGCAGCGCGGCTCTCGGTCTCCGCCGGGTGGTGATCTCCCCCCTCGGCGTGCGCATGCGGACGACGGCGACCACCGTGCACTGGCTGCGCTTCGTGCTCGGCGCGGCGGTCATCGCCATCACGATCGCGCTCGTGACGTTCGTGCCGCAGATCGCCGGTGCCGTCTCCGCGATCGCCGTGCTGGTCGTGCTGTTCGGGATCGCCCTGACCGTGCTGAACCTCATCGGTCCGTGGGTGTTGAAGGTGTCAGCGTCGCGGCAGCTCCGTCGCGCCGAGCAGCCGGAGCGGCTGCTGGCCGCGCGGATGGTGCTCGACTCGCCGAAGGCGGCCTGGCGTCAGGTCAGCGGTGTCGCGATGGCGAGTTTCATGGCCGTGTTCGCCGGCACCGGGGTGTCGCTGATGAACGTCATCGACGCGTCGGGAGCCGACAGCGGCGGACTGGACATCGCCCGTGACATGCGCACCGGCCTCATCATCACCCTCGTCGCCTCGTTCCTCATGGTCGCCGTGTCGGTCGGCGTGAACCAGGCGTCGTCGATCCTCGACGAGCACGACCTGCACCGCAGCCTGCACTATCTCGGGGTGCCCATGCAGACGGTCGACCGTGCGCGTCGTCGGGCGATCATGTCGCCGCTGTTGATCACGGCCGTCGGGTCGGCCCTGTGCGCGGGACTCCTCGTGTTCCCGCTTGTGGGTATCGCGCTGCTCACGGCGCCGGTCTCGCTGATGACGATCGCCGCGGTGGTCGCCGTCGGCATCGGCGTGGTGTGGGCCAGCACGCGGTCGACGCGCCCCCTGCTCGCCCGGTCGTTCCGAACGGCCTGACGAGCGGTGCTAGTCTCTCGCTGACCGTGGAGGAGAGAGATGTCAGAACGCCGTGTGCCCATCGCGCCGCAGCAGGTCGATGCGCCGCTGACGAGGTCCGCGATCTTCCTCGTGGTGACCGTCTACGACGGATCGATCGACGTGGCGCGAGACGTGGTATCCGGCATCGAGGATCTCGTCAAGACCGTCGGCTTCCGACACCTCGACGCGCGCCTCTCCTGCACGGTCGGCATCGGCAGCCGGATCTGGGGTGAGCTCACGGGGCACCCTTTGCCCTCCGAACTGCATCCGTTCCCCGAGGTCGCCGGCACCACGCACACGGCGGTGTCGACGCCGGGTGATCTCCTCTTCCACATCCGCGCCGATCGCCAGGACCTGTGCTTCGAGCTCGAACGGCTGCTGCTGGACGGCTTCGGCGACAGTGTGCGCATCGAGGATGAGGTCAGCGGCTTCCGCTACTTCGACGCCAGGGACCTGCTGGGGTTCGTCGACGGCACGGCGAACCCGGTGGGGCCCGCACTCGCCGACGCCACGCTGGTCGGTGCGGAGGACTCCGCGTTCGCCGGCGGCAGCTACGTCGTCGTGCAGAAGTATCTGCACGACCTGCCAGGCTGGCAGACCCTGAGCACCGAGCAGCAGGAGGCCGTGATCGGGCGAAGGAAGGCCGACAACGTCGAGCTCGACGATGCGGCCGCCGGCACGCAACTCGCGCACAAGTCGCTCGCGACGATCGTCGACGACGAGGGCGAGCACGACATCCTCCGCGACAACATGCCGTTCGGTCAGCCAGGGGCTGGCGAGTTCGGCACGTACTTCATCGGATACTCGCGCAGGTTGTGGGTGATCGAGCGGATGCTGGAGCGCATGTTCATCGGCGATCCTCCCGGGCTCCATGACCGCATCCTCGACTTCTCCCGCGCGCACACGGGCACGACGTTCTTCGCGCCTTCGGCGACCTTCCTCGGATCGCTCGGCTGAGTCGTCGCACGTCGGCATCGAAGGCGTTCTCAGCCACTCGCTAGGCTCGGGGACATGACCGGAACCCCTGACGACATCGATCTGATCGCCGCGGGCAACCCGACCAGTCCCCCTCGACTGCTGGCCGACATCGCGGCTCGGCGTCACGATCTGCACGGCATCATCGCGGGGAATCCTCAGGCGTATCCCGAGCTGCGCCTGTGGATGGAGCAGGTGAACCCCGGCTTCGCACGGCCGGTCGCTCCGACGTCGTCGGCGCCCGCGCCGTACGGCGCCGCTGCCTATCCGGTCGCGCCTTACGGCGCCGCAGCCTATCCGGTCGCGGCGCAGGCGCCGGCGATGAGGCCTCGGCGCACGGGCCTCGGATGGGTCTTCGGAGGATGCGGATGCCTGACCCTCATCGCCGGCCTGGTCATCGTCGGCGTGGTCCTTGCAGGTCTCGGCGCCTCCACTGCCGGAGACGGCGGTTCAGGGAGCGGGGGCCAGACCGGGGCTACGGCCGACGATCCGATGGCCGCCATCCGGGCGGAGTCCGCCGAGTATCAGGAGCTCGCGGCACAGCTCGACGGGAACCCCGTGGCACCGCTGATCGCCCCGCCGCACTGGTTCGAGCGCTTCCAAAACCGCGCATCCGCACCGTCGATCAACGAGTACCAGGCGAACGCGCTGCTCGCGGAGATCCAGACCCACAGGGCGGCTCTGCAGCAGAAGATCAGCGACGCGGAGGGACGGCGGTCGAACGCCTCCGGCACGATCGCCGAAGAGCTCGTGGACAGCGCCGGCAACGGCTTCATCGACATCCTCTGGGATGCCGACTCCGCCTGCAGCACCGCAGACGAGCCCGGTCACACGACCGCCGGGTGCACGTCGACCGGATCCTCCGTCGCCGTGCACATCCTCCCGCCCGACCGGCAGCTCGGCGGAGACGAGGGCTCGCGCCTGGTCGTGCTACACGAGCTCGCCCACCTCTATCAGTACGCCGACGTCGAATCCAGCCCGGTCGACGGGACGAGCAGGTCGATGACGCTGAAGGAGCAGGGGATGTTCCAGAGCAGCGGCGAGGCCATGTCCGACTGCTACGCCCTCACGTACCTGAACTTGTACTCGCTGACCGTGGGCGACGTGACGTTCGGGTACGGCTACGTCTGCAACGACACCGAGCGCCAGGCGATACGGGAGTGGGCGGCGCAGCTGCACGCCCCGATGCCCGGTTGATCCGGCCTGTCAGCGGCGGCGTTGGCACCTCGGGCAGAAGTGCGACGAGCGGTTCATGAACGCGTCGCGACGGATCGGGCCGCCGCACCGCGGACACGGCTCTCCGCCGCGCCCGTAGGCGTTCAGGGAGTGCGCGAAGTAGCCCGCCTGCCCGTTGACGTTGACGTACTGGGCGTCGAAGCTCGTGCCGCCCTCGGCAAGAGCCTTCGCGAGCACGGATCGGATCTCGGCGAGGAGCCTCCGCGCGGCCTGCGTCGACAGTGCTGATGCCGGGGTCTCCGGGTGGATGCGCGACGCCCAGAGGGACTCGTCGGCGTAGATGTTGCCGACACCGCTGATCACGCCTTGATCGAGCAGCACGCGTTTGATCGCGCTCCCCCGGCGGCGGAGGGCGTCGCGGAAGGCGTCGTCGTCGAATGCGGGATCGACGGGGTCGCGGGCGATGTGCACCACCTGCGACGGGATCATGGTCGGTCCGTCCGGCACGAGGCCGTCGACGGCCAAGGAGCCGAAGGTGCGCTGGTCGGCGAACACGACGGCGAGCTCGCCGTGCACGGGGTGCTCGATGTGCAGGCGGATCCGCTCATGGCGCTCCGCACCGGCATCCGGGGCTCGCAGCAGCATCTGCCCGCTCATCCCGAGATGGGCGATCAGCGCCGAGTCGCCGGTGTCCAGCGGCAGCCAGAGGAACTTGCCACGTCGCTCGGTCGCGATGACGGTGCGTCCCTCGAGCCGGGCGACGAAGTCCGCGGCGCCCGCGGGGTGGCGGGTGAGCGCCCGCTCGTCGAACACGCTCACCGCGGAGATCCGCGCGCCGATCGTCGCTGGTGCGAGCCCCGCCCGCACCACCTCGACTTCGGGAAGCTCAGGCACGGTCGTTGAGCGCGTGCCACGCGTTCAGCGCCGCCGCCATCTCCGCGGTCTTCTTGCTGGTGCCGTTGCCCGTCATGACGACGTCGCCGACGACCACCGTCGCCGTGAAGCGGCGGTCATGATCGGGACCGCTGGCCTCGACCGAGTACTTCGGAGGAGTCGCCCCCGCCCGAGCCGCCAACTCCTGGAGGCTCGTCTTGGGGTCCATCGCGGCGCCGTAGCGCTCGGGGTCGGCCAGCAGCGGCTTGGTCAACCGCAGCACGAGCTCCGTCGCGGCATCCGGACCCGCAGACAGGAACGTGGCGCCGATGACGGCCTCCATCGTGTCCGCGAGGATCGAATCCTTGTCGCGGCCGCCGGTCTGCTCCTCGCCGCGGCCCAGCAGCAGATGGCTGCCGAGGCCGATGCCCCGCGCCACCTCGGCCAGCGCCACCGTCGAGACGACGCTCGCACGGCGCTTGGCCAGCTCGCCCTCGTCGAGCTCAGGATGGGTCGTGAACAGCATCACCGTGACGGCCTGCCCGAGCACCGAGTCGCCGAGGAACTCCAGACGCTCGTTGTGCGGGATGCCGCCGTGCTCGTACGCGTACGAGCGATGCGTCAGCGCCAACTCCAGAAGCTCCGCGTCGATGTCGACGCGGAGCTTCTCAAGAAGAGGCCTCGGCTCGCCGTCGACCTCTGTCAGAGATGTGATGACCGACTCAGACGTCGGCGACCTTGCGGCCCTTGTACTCGAGGAAGAGCTCGGTGCCCTGCGAGTCGGTGACGACCTTCGCCTGGTGCGGGCGGCTGTAGACGACCTTGCCGTTCTCGATGGTCTTGACGAGCGCGGGGGCCTCGGCCTTCCACTGCGCGCGGCGCGAGCGGGTGTTCGAACGGGAGACCTTGCGCTTCGGGGGGTTACCAGCCATGACTAGCTCTCTTCTTTCTCGGCGGCACGGCTCTCTGCCGTGTCGTCTTGGTCTGTGATTTGCTGGAGCGCACTCCATCGAGGATCGATGGGAGCGGCCTGCTCCGTCCCGGTGCTCATGGTCAGCTTCTCGCCCGTTTCCGGGTCGAGACCCAGGCAATCCGGCTGACACACCGGCTGAAATGGAAGCGACAATACGGCCGCATCCCTGACGAGAGTTTCAAGATCCACGTGGTCGTCTTGAACCTCGAAGTCAGTTTCTTCCTCACCAGGATACGCGAAAAGCTCCTGGAACTCGACTTCGACAGGCCGGGCGATGTCCGTGAGGCATCTTCCGCACACTCCGGCGTACTCGCCGTCGGCCGTTCCGGAGACCAGGATGCCCTCGTGCACGGACTCCAGCCGCACGTCGAGATCGAGGGTCGAGCCGGCGGGAAGGGACACGATGCCCTCCCCCCACTGCTCGGCGAGGGTCACGGTGAAGGCATGCTCGCGCATCTCCCCCGGCCTGCGGACGATGTCGCGGGCGGGGAGGACGAAGGGGCCGTTGAGTCGGGGACGCACCCCGCCATGTTACCGGCTCACGAGGGGCCGAGGCCGTGCGCAGGCTGAGCGCTCAGAGGCCGCGCGCGCCCGTGTCGAGGAACGCGGCGACGGCGGGCGGCACGAACGGAGACACGTCGCCGCCGAGGCCGGCCACCTGGCGCACCAGCGAGCTGGACACCATCGCGTGCGAGGGGTCAGGCAGCAGGAACACGGTCTCGATGTCGGCGAGGTGCCTGTTCACGATAGCCATCGGCGACTCGTAGGCGACGTCGACCTGCGAGCGGATGCCCTTGACCAGCACACCCGCGTTCACGTCGCGCGCGTAGTCGACGAGAAGGCCCATGCTCCACGAGCCGATCACGATGTTCCCCGGCATGCCGTCTTCGGCGATCGACTGCTCCAGCAGCGACAGACGCTGCGCGATCGGGAGCATCGCCTCCTTGCCGGGGTTGTGCACCACGAGCACGTGCAGTTCGTCGTACAGGGAGGCCGCCCGACGGATGACGTCGAGATGGCCTAGGGTCGGCGGATCGAAGGAACCAGGGACGACGGCGATCCGGCTGCTCACTTCGACTCCTTCGATCGCTCAGTGCACCGCATGCTCACCAGCCTAGGGCACGCGAACCTCAGTTCTTCGCGAGCGCGGCCCTGTCTTCGTCGCTCACCCGGCGGGCGATCGCGTCACGCAGACCGGGGTGCGCAGCGAGCCCCGGATCGTCGGCGAGGATGCCCTCGGCGAGCTCCCGAGCCCGCACGATGAGCCCGGAATCCTTCACCACGCGCAGCAGCTTGAGGGAGGAGCGCACGCCGGCCTGCGCCGCCCCGAGCACGTCGCCCTCGCCGCGGAGCTCCAGGTCGACCTCGGCGAGCTGGAACCCGTCGAGCGTCGAGGCGACCGCATCCACCCGCTCGCGCGCCACGGAGCCCGCCTCGGCCTCGGTCACCAGAAGACACAGTCCAGGCACGCCGCCTCGTCCGACGCGGCCACGCAACTGATGGAGCTGGGAGACGCCGAAGCGATCGGCGTCGAGCACGATCATCGTCGACGCGTTCGGCACGTCGACGCCGACCTCGATCACCGTCGTGGCGAGCAGCAGATCGATCTCGCCGCGGGCGAACGACTGCATCACCGCGTCCTTCTCGTCGGACGGCATCTTGCCGTGCAGCACGGCTCGGCGCAGACCCCCCAGAGTCGGATGCGTCGCCAGGGCCTCGTCGAGCTGCACGACGCCCCAGCGCGGGCCAGCCGCGCCCTCCGGCTGCACGGGCAGCTGATCGCCCTGCTCCGCCGTCTTCTTCGCGGTGTCGATGGCAGCGCACACGGCGAAGACCTGCCGCCCCTGGGCGATCTCCTCCGCCGCGCGCTCCCACACCCTGTTGAACCACCCTGGATGCTCCGACAGCGGAGCGACGAACGTCTCGATGCCCGCACGCCCGGCCGGCATCGTGCGGATGACGGAGGTGTCGAGGTCGCCGAAGACCGTCATCGCGACGGTGCGCGGGATCGGTGTGGCGGTGAGCACCAGGGCGTGCGGGCTCGATCCCTTCGCCCGTAGCGCCTCGCGCTGCTCGACGCCGAACCGGTGCTGCTCGTCGACGACGACGAGTCCGAGATCGGCGAACGTCGTCTTCTCTCCCAGCAGCGCGTGCGTGCCGACGACGATCAGCGCCTGCCCCGAGGCGACCCGCAGCGCCGCCCTGCGCCGGTCGGCCGCCGGCATCTGCCCGGTGAGCAGGGTAGGGATCAGCAGCGGGGCGAGCTCCGGCCCGAGCATCTTCGTGATCGAGCGCAGATGCTGCGCGGCGAGCACCTCGGTCGGCGCGATCAGCGCCGCCTGTCCGCCCGACTCCGCCACCTGGAGCATGGCGCGCAGCGCGACGAGCGTTTTGCCCGAACCGACCTCGCCCTGCACGAGGCGGTTCATCGGCCAGGCGCCGACGAGGTCGTGTGCGACCTGTTCTCCGACGGTCTGCTGATCCGGGGTGAGTGTGTATGGCAGGGCGGCGTCGAAGCGCTCCAGGAGACCGCCAGGGGCCGCCGGCCGAGAGGTCGCCGCCAACGACCGCACGGCGTCGCGTTGCTGCAGCAGCGCGGTCTGCAGCGTGAGCGCTTCGTGCATGCGCAGGGTGCGGACGGCGGGATCGACGTCGTTGCGGGTCTTGGGGCGGTGGATCTGCTCCAGCGCCTCGCGCGCGGTGAGCAACTGCTCCCGGGTGCGGACGGCATCCGACAGCGGGTCTGGCACTTCGCCGAGCGCGTCGAGCATGCGACCGACGAACTTCGCGATCTGCCACGTCTGCAGGCTCGCGGTGGCCGGGTAGATCGGGATCAGCACGGCCGCGCGCGCATCGGCGCGGCGACGGGCGGCGTCCTCGTCGTCGAACAGCTCGTACTCGGGGTGTGCGAACTGGGTGACCCCGTTGAACTCCCCGACCTTGCCGGAGAAGACCCCGCGGCGACCGACCGCGAGCTCCTTCGAGCGCCACTCCGCCTGGCTCATCCCCTTCGCGAAGAACGTGAGCGACATGCGGCCGATGCCATCGCCGATGACGACCTCGACCATGGCTCCGCGACGGTTGCGCATCGGACGCGCGACGGACGACAGCACCTCGGCGACGATCGTGACCGTCTCCCCCAGGGGCAGCTCGCGGATCGGTGTGAGCTCACCCGGGTCGGCATAGCGGCGCGGATAGTGCGACAGCAGATCACCGACGGTCTGCATGCCGAAAGCGCGCTGCAACGTCTTCGCCGGGGTCGGGCCGAGCGCCTCCTCCAGCGGATCATCGAGGGTGAGCGGCATGCTCAGAGTCTAGGGAACGCCGCGGACACCGGCGGGCACTGGCCTGCCGTATCGTGAACGGGTGACCAGGATCATCGCAGGCAGGGCGAGAGGCGCGCGCCTCGACGTGCCCGGCTCAGGCACCCGCCCCACGAGCGACCGCGTGCGCGAGTCCCTCTTCGGCGCGCTCGAGTCCGCCGACGTCATCGACGGGGCGCGCGTGCTCGATCTCTATGCCGGCTCCGGAGCCCTCGGGCTCGAGTCCCTCAGCCGCGGCGCCGCGAGCGTCGATCTCGTGGAGCGGGGGCGGCCGGCTGCCGCCGTCGTGCGGCGCAACGCCGCCACGGTCGCCAAGGCAGGGTCGCTGCCGACGGCGCGCGTGCACGAGAGTGCCGTGCACGCCTTCCTGCAGCGCGCGAGCGGCCCCTACGACCTCGTGTTCTCCGACCCGCCGTACGACCTCGACGACGCGGCGATGACACAGGAC
>JAGIAK010000102.1 GCA_017744855.1 Microbacterium sp. | reverse complement strand
CCTCCAGATCCGCCATGTCGCGGTTGCGGTAGCGCAGCCGGCGGGCCTTGGACAGTCGGATCCCGTCGATGATCGAGGCGTGGTTGAGCTCGTCGGAGATGATGGCGTCATCCGCGCCGAAGAGCGTCTCGAAGACGCCGCCGTTCGCGTCGAAGCACGAGGAGTAAAGAATGGCGTCGTCGGTGCCGAGGAACGCGGCGAGCCTGCGCTCCAGCTCGAGGTGCTGCTCCTGGGTGCCGCAGATGAAGCGCACGCTGGCGAGGCCGTAGCCCCACTCGTCGAGCGCGCCCTTGGCCGCATCGAGCAGCCGCGGATCGTCGGCGAGACCGAGGTAGTTGTTCGCGCAGAAGTTCAGCACCTCGGCGCCGTCCGCGGTGATCTCGGCGTTCTGCGGACCGCGGATGCCGCGCTCGCGCTTGGTGAGCCCCGCCTCCTCGATCCCGCCGAGCTCTGCCGCCAGGTGCTTCTGGAATGTCCCGTACATCGCAAACTCCGCCTTCTCTTACAGCTGTGTCCAGTCGAGGATGATCTTGCCGGTTCCCGCAGCCTCCGCGGCGGCGAACCCCTTCTCCCAGTCGCGGGCGGGGAGCACCTCGGCGATCACCCGGCCGATCGACTCCCGCAGGGTGGCGCTGGTCTGCAGCATCGCGCCCATCGCGTTCCAGGTCTCGAACATCTCGCGACCGTAGATGCCCTTGATCGTGAGCATGTGCGTCACGAGCTTGCCCCAGTCGATGTCGAAACCGCTGCTCGGCAGGCCCAGCATGGCGATGCGACCGCCGTGGTTCATGTTGTCGATCATGGCGGGGAGCGCCGACGCCGCACCGCTCATCTCGAAGCCGATGTCGAAGCCCTCGCGCATGCCGAGCGCCTTCTGCGCGTCGCGGATGTCACCCACCGAGACGTCGACGACCTCGTCGGCGCCCATCTGCCGCGCCATCTCCAGGCGCGGTGCGCTGACGTCCGTGGCCGTGATGAAGCGCGCACCGGCGTGCCGCGCGACGGCGATGGCCATGAGGCCGATCGGTCCGCATCCGGTCACGAGCACGTCCTCGCCGACGAGCGGGAACGTCAGAGCCGTGTGCACGGCGTTGCCCAGCGGGTCGAAGATGGCACCGAGCTCCGGCGTGACGTCGGCGTGGTGGACCCACACGTTGGTCGCGGGCAGAGACAGGTACTCGGCGAAGGCGCCATCGCGCTGAAGGCCGAGGCCGATGGTGCGGATGCACATCTGCCGACGTCCGGCGCGGCAGTTGCGACAGGTGCCGCACACGATGTGCCCCTCACCGGACACGCGATCGCCGATGGCGATGTCGCGCACGAGCGGCCCGATCTCGACGACCTCCCCGTAGAACTCGTGGCCGGGGATGAGCGGGGCGGCGATCGCCGACTCCGCCCAGTCGTCCCAGCGACGGATGTGCAGGTCGGTGCCGCAGATGCCGGTGCGGAGCACGCGGATGACCACCTCGTCTGCGGCGGCCACGGGGTCTGGGCGCTCGACGAGCTCGAGTCCGGCGGCGCGTTGCGCCTTGAACAGTGCCTTCATGCTTCCATCTCAGCGTGCTCGACGATGTAGAGCAATCTCGACCTTCTGCATCATTTCTTTAGATTTCTCTACACTGTTGGCATGGAACTCCATCAGCTGCAGATCCTCCGTGAGCTGGGCGCACTCGGCAGCGTGACCGCGGTGGCCGAGGCGCTCGCCGTGACGCCGTCCGCCGTGTCCCAGCACCTCGCCGCACTGCAGCGGGGCTTCGGCACCCCGCTGACGCGCAAGGAGGGCCGCCGGCTCGTACTCACCGCCGCCGGCGAGGTACTCGCTGCCGCAGGCGGAGAGGCGATCGACGCGATGTCAGCCGCGCGCAGCGCCCTCGACGACTTCGAGGGCGCCGCCGTCGGCACGGTCACCCTCAGCGGCTTCCACAGCGCGGGCCAGGCGCTGTTCGGAGCACTCGTGCGCGAGCTCGGCGGCGTCGACGCGGCGCCGGTCGTGCGCCTCACCGACGAGGACGTGGCGCAGACCGAGTTCCCCGCGCTCACCGCCCGCTACGACCTGGTGCTGGCACACCGCATGGAGCACTCGGAGCCGTGGCCGGCGCAGGGCGTGCGCAGTCACACGCTCGTGCGCGAGCCGTTGGACGTGGCTGTGGCGGCATCCCACCCCCTCGCGACGAGAGCCTCGCTCTCCCCGGAGGACGTCGTCGGGCACCCGTGGGTGACGAGCAGAGTCGGCTACTCCCCCGACGACGTGCTCCGCGCCGTCGCGGCCGTCTCTGGTCGCGCCGTCGATGTGCGCCACCGCATCAACGACTACGGCGCGGTAGCCGCCGTCGTCGCCGCGGGCGAGGTGCTCGGCATGCTCCCGCGGTACACCTCGCGCAGCGTCGACGACCGCGACATCGTGCGAGTGCCGCTGCGCGGGGTGAGCACGCACCGCATGATCGACGTGCTCGCCAGACCCGAGAACCTGCGCCGGCGGTCCGTGCGCATCGTCGTGGATGCGCTGCAGAGGGTGATGACTAGGCTCAAGGAATGACCGCTGCCCCGAACCCGCTGCTCCAGCCGTCCACACTCCCGTACGGGATCCCCGACTACCGCGCGATCAGGCCGGAGCACTACCTGCCCGCGTTCCGCGCCGCCTTCGACGAGCACCGCGCAGAGGTCCGCCGCATCACCATGGTCAGGTCGATGCCGACGTTCGAGAACACCATCGAGGCGCTCGAGCGCGCCGGCGACATGCTCGACCGCGTGTCCCACGCGTTCTACACCGTGAGCTCGGCGGATGCCACACCCGAGATCCAGGCCGTCGACGAGCAGCTCGCCCCGCTGATGGCGGCGCACCACGACGCGGTCACGCTCGACGGCGCCCTGTACTGGCGGGTGCAGCAGGTGCACGCACAGCTCGACTCCCTCGACCTCACCCCGGAGCAGCGCTACCTCGTGGAGCGCCACCACCGCGAGATGACCCACGCGGGAGCCGCGCTCGACGACGAGGCGAAGGCGCGGCTCACGCTGCTCAACCAGCAGCTCTCGGGGCTCAGCAACACCTTCGAGCGCAATCTGCTCGACGACACCAACGACCTCGCGGTCGTGTTCGACACGGCCGCGGAGCTGGACGGCCTGGCCGCCGGCGAGTTGTCGGCCGCGGCCAGGGCGGCGTCGGAGCGCGGAGTCGACGGCTACCTGGTGTCGTTGCCGCTGTACACCGGCCACCCCTATCTCGCTCAGCTGCGGGATCGCGAGTCGCGGCGGAGGATCATGGCCGCGTCGCTGAGCCGCGGCTCACGCGACGGCGCGCACGACAACCGGCCGGTGCTGCGCGAGATCGCGCGTCTGCGCGCGGAACGTGCCCGGCTGCTCGGCTACGACTCGCACGCGGCCTACGTCACCGCCGACGAGACGGCCGGCAGCCCGGAAGCGGTCGAACGGATGCTGCGCGACCTCGCCGCTCCCGCTGCGCGCAACCTCCGTGCCGAACGCGACGCGCTGCAGGCGATCGTCGACGAGACCGAGTCGTCGCCCTTCCCCATCGAGGCGCACGACTGGGCGTTCTACACGGAGAAGGTCCGCGCCGCGAGGTACGACATCGACACCGCCGCGCTGCGCCCCTGGTTCGAGGCGGAGCGCGTGCTGCAGGACGGCGTGTTCCTCGCCGCGACCCGCCTGTACGGCGTGACGTTCGCCGAGCGCACCGATCTGCCGATGTACCACCCCGGCGCCCGCGTGTTCGAGGTCTTCGAGGAGGACGGCTCCGCCCTCGGCTTGTACGTCCTCGATCTGTACACCCGCGACGCCAAGCGCGGCGGCGCGTGGATGAACCCGATCGTCAGCCAGTCCGCGCTGCGCGGCACGAAGCCGGTCGTGGTGAACAACCTGAACGTGCCGCGGCCCGGCGACGGCGAGCCGACGCTGCTCACCCTCGACGAGGTGACCACGCTGTTCCACGAGTTCGGGCATGCCCTGCACGGCCTGTTCGCGCGGGTGACCTATCCGCACTTCGCCGGCACCAACGTGTTCCGCGACTTCGTGGAGTTCCCCAGCCAGGTCAACGAGATGTGGATCCTCTGGCCTGAGGTCCTCGACTCCTACGCCCGTCACCACGAGACCGGCGAGCCTCTCGACCCGGCGATCATCGAGCGACTGCGCGCCACGGAGACCTTCGACCAGGGCCACGCGACCGGGGAGTACCTCGCCGCGGCCTGGCTGGACCAGGCCTGGCACCGTATCGACGCCGACGCGGGGATCGACGAGGTCGCCGCGTTCGAGGCCGCCGCCCTCGACGACATCGGCCTCGACGATCCGGTCGTGCCGACCCGGTACTCGTCCGCGTACTTCGCGCACGTCTTCTCCGGCGGCTACAGCGCGGGCTACTACTCGTACATCTGGAGCGAGGTGCTCGATGCAGACACCGTCGAGTGGTTCCGCGAGCACGGCGGTCTCACGAGGGAGAACGGCGACCGGTTCCGCGCCCGGCTGCTCGGCGTCGGCGGATCGAAGGACCCGCTGGAGGCGTACCGCGACTTCCGCGGGCGTGATGCAGAGATCGCCCCTCTGCTGAAGCGCCGTGGTCTGGGAGGATGAGCGCATGAGCGCATTCCCGGAAACCCCGTACGGACCGACCGACCGCGTCGAACTGGACACGGTGCCCCTCGCCGTCATCCGCCACGACGGTCTGACCATCGCCGATCTCCGCGACGTGTTCGACCGCGGGTACTCGGCGATCGGCGCGGCGTTCGCCTCGGGCGCCCTGACGCCGGCCGGTCCGGCGATCGCAGCGTATTACGGCAACCCGATGGAGATCTTCTCGTTGGAGCTCGGCTTCCCCGTCGCGGAGGCGCCCGCCGAGCCGATCACCACGGCCGACGGGCTCGTCATCACGGCATCCGCGCTCCCGGCAGGACCGGCCACGGCGACCACGGCGCTCGGCTCGTACGAGGGGCTCGGTGCGGCATGGATGGGGCTGGTGGAGCGGACCCTCGCCGCCGGCCTGACGCCTCGCGGCATCTCGATCGAGGTCTACGTCTCCGACCCAGGCACCGCTCCGGAGAGCCTGCGCACCGACCTCCTGCTCCCTCTGGCCTGACTCGGGCCAGAGGGCGCTCTCAGGCGCTCTTGCGCTTGCGCTCCATCACGATGGTGGGCGGGGCGCCCTCGTCGACCGACGCACGGGTCACGATGACCTTGGCGACGTCGTCGACCGAGGGGATCTCGAACATGATCGGGCCGAGCACGTCCTCGAGGATCGCGCGCAGGCCTCGGGCTCCGGTCTTGCGTTCGACGGCGAGGTCGGCGATGGAGCGCAGCGCGTCGTCCTCGAACTCGAGCTGCACGCCGTCGATCTCGAACATGCGCTGGTACTGCTTGACGAGCGCGTTGCGCGGGCCCGTCAGGATGTCGATGAGCGCGTCCTGGTCGAGCGGCGACACCGAGGTGACGACGGGCAGCCGGCCGATGAACTCGGGGATCAGACCGAACTTGTGCAGGTCCTCGGGGAGCACCTCGCTGAAGAGATCGAGGTCCTTGCCCTTGTCGTGCAGCGGAGCGCCGAAGCCGATGCCGTGCTTGCCGACGCGGGCCGACACGATGTCCTCGAGGCCCGCGAAGGCCCCTGCGACGATGAACAGCACGTTCGACGTGTCGATCTGCAGGAACTCCTGGTGGGGGTGCTTGCGACCGCCCTGCGGAGGCACCGAGGCGACAGTGCCCTCGATGATCTTCAGCAGCGCCTGCTGCACACCCTCGCCGGACACGTCGCGCGTGATCGACGGGTTCTCGGCCTTGCGGGCGATCTTGTCGACCTCGTCGATGTAGATGATGCCGGTCTCGGCGCGCTTGACGTCGTAGTCGGCGGCCTGGATGAGCTTGAGCAGGATGTTCTCGACGTCTTCACCCACGTAGCCGGCCTCGGTGAGCGCGGTGGCGTCGGCGACGGCGAACGGCACGTTCAGACGCTTGGCGAGGGTCTGCGCGAGGTAGGTCTTGCCGCAACCGGTCGGTCCGATGAGCAGGATGTTGCTCTTCGCGATCTCGACGCTCTCCGCCTTCTGCTCGGCGGGCTGCAGAGCCCCGTGCGCACGGATCCGCTTGTAGTGGTTGTAGACGGCGACGGCGAGGGCCCGCTTGGCCGGCTCCTGACCGACCACGTACTCCTCGAGGAAGGAGAAGATCTCGCGGGGCTTGGGCAGTTCGAAGTCGACAGCGCCCTCGGCGGCCGATTCGGCCATCCGCTCCTCGATGATCTCGTTGCACAGTTCGACGCATTCGTCGCAGATGTACACGCCGGGGCCGGCGATGAGCTGCTGCACCTGCTTCTGGCTCTTCCCGCAGAAGGAGCACTTGAACAGGTCGGCGCTTTCACCGATTCGGGCCATGCGCGTCCTCCTCCGGATGCGTGATCGTGTACCGAGCCTAACCGCTGCATGAGACACCTGGACGCATTGGCGCGGACTCGATCGCGCGAGTCCGCGCCGCGGCCTCACCCGCCCCAGCGGCGCCGTACGGCCTGCTCGAGCACCGAGGCGAGACCGTAGAGCAGCAGCGAGGACACCGTGATGGCGACCACGCAGGCCCAGACGAAGGTGTTGTCGGAGCGCCCGATCGCGGAGACGATGCCGTAGCCGAGCCCGTTGCCCGTCGCCAGCCACTCGGCGAGGAGGGCGCCGCCGATCGCACCGGGGATCGCGATGCGGATCGAGGAGAACAGCGCAGGCAGGGCGGCGGGGATCCGCACCATGCGCATCACGGTGACGCCGCGCCCTCCGTACACGCTGATGAGGTCGGTCATCTGCGCCGGCGTGCTGCGCAGCCCCATCGTGAGGTTCACCAGCGCCGGGAAGAAGACGACGAGCCCGCCGATCACCGAGAGGGTCATGATGTCGCGGCCGAAGATGAGGATCACGATCGGTGCGAGCGCGACGAGCGGTACCGAGCGCATCATCATCGCCAGGGGCATGATCGCGAACTCCAGCGACGGGATCAGCACGAACAGCATCGCGACGAGGGCGGCGACCCCGAGCCCGGCGGTGAAGCCGATGGCGGCGTGGCCGAGCGTGGTCGCCGTCTCGGCGAGGATCGTCGCCCTGTTCCCCGCCGCATCCGGCGCCGTGAAGAAGAACGCCGCGACGTCGAGCGGCCCCTTGCCCACGAACGGCGACACCCGGAACAGCCGCAGCGCGAGGTCCCACAGCAACACGAGCACGACGATCGTGCCGACGGTGGCGAGGATGCCGCGCCATCCGCCGCGACCGCGCAGCGCGTCCTCATTGGCGAAGCCGGCCGTCGTCGCCTCAGCGACGAGCCCTACTCGTCGTGCGATCCACTCCAGCCCGCCGATGAGGGCGAACGACCCGCCGGCGATGGCTGCGGCGACGAGGGCGACCGCCCAAGTGCGCTCGACGTCCATGTTCTGCTGGGCGTTCACCATCGCGGCGCCGAGGCCGCGGTCCACCCCGCCGACGTACTCGCCGAGTATCGCGCCGAGCAGCGCACCGGGGGCGGCGATCTTCAGCGCGCTGAAGATCGACGGCAGGGCGCTGAACAGCTGCACCTTGCGCAGGCGGGACACCGCGCCGCCGCCGTAGGCCGTGACGAGGTCGAGCGCGCGGCGATCTGCGGCGCGGAAGCCGAGCAGCGCGTTGACAACCGTCGTGAAGAACACCGCGAAGGCCGCGAGCACGATGGCCGTGCCCGATGGCGCCCCGCCGCGCGGAGCGCCGACGAGGAGGTAGACGATGGGGCCGATCGCGACGATGGGCACGCAGTAGCTGATCACCGCGAGCTGCACGACGAACCGCTCTGTGACGGGGATCACCAGGGCGACCGCCGCGGCGAGCAGGCCGATGCCCACGCCGAGCCCGTATCCCTGCATCGCCTCCAGCATCGTGACTGACGCGTTGGTCCAATAGAACGCGAATCCGTCCGAGACGAAGCGACCGATGACCGCTGGCGGGGTCGGCACGGTGCCGGCAGCGGCCAGAGGTCCGGCGGCGAGCAGCCACCAGATCGCGACGATGCCGACGCTGCCGAGCAGTCCGATCAGGCGAGGGTCCATACGCCGACGCCGCGGGGCGCCACGCAGCGAGATCGCGACGGTCGCGCTCATCGGTCGTCCTCGCCCGCCAGGCCGTTCTTCTCCTCGAACAGGAGCTCGGTGGCGTGGTCGACGAGCTCGTGGAACTCGGGCGAGCGCATCAGCTCCGGTGTGCGAGGACGCGGCAGGTCGATGTCGAGGATCGTCTTCACACGTCCGGGACGGGCGCTCATCACTGCGACCCGGTCGGCGAGGAAGATGGCCTCGGTGATGCCGTGCGTGACCAGTAGCGTCGACGCGGGCTTCGCGGCGAGGATGCGCTGGAGCTCCAGGTTCATGCGCTGGCGGGTCATGTCGTCGAGCGCGCCGAACGGCTCGTCGAGCAGGAGCACCGACGGCTGCACCGCGAGCGCCCTGGCGATCGAGACCCGCTGCCGCATGCCGCCGGAGAGGTGCGCCGGCCGCGCGTTCTCGAAGCCCTTCAACCCGACGAGGGCGATGAGGTCGAGCAGTTGCTCGCGGTCGACGTCGACGCCGGAGATCTCGAGCGGAAGACGCACGTTGGCGTAGACGCTGCGCCATGGCAGCAGCGCCGAGTCCTGGAAGGCGATACCCATCTGATGCTGCGCCCTGATCCGCGCCGGGTCCTCTCCGTGCACGAGAGCCTGGCCGGAGGTCGGCTCGTCGAGGCCGGCGAGGATACGGAGGATCGTCGACTTGCCGCACCCCGAGGGGCCGAGCAGGGCGAGCAGCTCGCCCCGCCCGGTCTCGAGAGACACGTCGTCGAGGGCCGTGACGGCTCCCTTCCCGCGTCCGAAGGTCTTGGTGAGCCCTCGGAGGGAGAAGCCGCCGATGGCATCCGCTCCCCTGGTCTCGGTCTGCGCGGTGGTCGCCGTGCTCACTTGGTCACCTTCAGCAGCTCGGGGTGCTCCTCGTAGATCTCCTCGAGGAGGCTCATGTCGAAGAGATCCTTCGCGTCGATCTTCACGCCGGCGTAGCCGATCGCCTCGATGTTCTTCTTGATGGCGTCGGGCGTGAGCAGGAAGAGTCCGGTGGCGGCGATGCTCTCCGGGTAGACGTAGCCGACCTGCACCGCGCCCTGCGCCGACTCCTTCTCGGCGTTCAGGCCGAGGTCGGCGCCGTACTCCTTCAGGGCGAGGTCGACGCCCTTCTGCGGGTCGGCGACGGCCTGGGTCCAGCCCTTGATCTCGGCGAGCAGGAACGCCTTGACGCGCTCGCGGTCGTTGGCGATCGCGTCGTCGGTCACGATGAAGCTGGTGCCGGCGAACGGGAGGCCGTTCTCGGCGAGCGGGAGGGAGACGACCTTCACGCCCTGCTGCTCCAGCACGATGCGCTCGTTGGTGTCGAGGCCGAAGTAGCCGTCGACCTCGCCGTTGGTGAGCAGCGCGGGGTTGCCCTCGGCGGGGACGAACTCGATCGTCGACGGGTCGATCCCGTTCGCGTTGGCCAGCGCCTCGACGATGGTCTGCGCCGTGCCTGCGGTGATGCCGATGCGGGCGCCCTCGAGGTCCTTGGGGGTGCGGATCGCCTTCGGTCCTTCGACCGAGAGGATCGTGAAGGCGTTCAGCTGGTAGACGGCGCCGACGATCTTGACCGGCATCCCCTCCGACGCGATGACGTTGGCAGCGGTGAGAGCGGTCGAGAAGCCGACGTCGGCCTTGCCGGAGGCGACGGATGCCTCGACCGCGGTCGGGCCGGCGATGAGGTCGACGCCGCTGAAGCCCTCCGCGAGGTAGAGGCCCTCGCTGTCGGCGATGTACTCCCCGCTGTTCTGGGAGTTCTTCACGAACGAGAGCTGCAGGGCGAGGTCGCCGTACGACGCCGTGCCGTCGGACGAGGCGTCGGCGCCTCCGGAGCAGGCGGTGAGCGACGCCAGCAGGACAGCCGCGGAGGCGGCGGCGAGCACGGTGCGTGTGCGGATGGACATCATTGTTCTCCTCGTTTTCGGGTTCGGGATGATCGTGCGGGTCGGGGATTCATGGTTCAGGCGCCGGCGTGGCCGATGTGAGCCTGGAGGCCGCCGGAGCGTCGAGGGCGGTCGACGGCGGCGAAGGCCAAGGC
>JAGIAK010000101.1 GCA_017744855.1 Microbacterium sp. | reverse complement strand
GGCCCAGGCCGTGTCGACGCCGACGCCGCGCAGCAGCACCCCGACGAGGTCGGTCGGGGAGAGCTGATACTGGCCGTTCGTGATGGACGCGATGCAGGTGACGACGAGGGCGGCGACGAGGAGAAGGACGACGACGGTGAACCGGAGGCCGCGGTGCGCGCGGGGCGTGGGGGGCACGACCTCCACTGAGGTCGTCGCGGCGCTCACCTCGACGACTCGGGGGCGTACAGGGCGCGGGCGATCGCGAGCACGACGTCGGCGGAGCGCGGGCCGAAGCTGAGCACGGCCGTGTCGGCCATGTCGATCACCCTGCGGTGAGCGCCGGCGGGCGTCTGGGCCACGGCGGGGATGCGCTCGATGAGACCGTCGACGCCGCCCACTGATTCCAGTCCGTCCGTCATCATCACCAGCACGTCAGGAGCAGCGGCGACCAGCGCCTCGGCCGTCATCGGCTTCATGCCCTGCCAGCCGATCTCCCCCGCGACGTCGACGCCGCCGACCGCGTCGATCAGGGAGTCGGCGCCCGAGTCCTCGCCGAAGATGTAGTAGACGTTGGCGCTGCCGCGCACGTACAGGAACAGCATCCGCGCGCGATCGGTGGGGTCGACGGGCACGACGTCGGCGATCTCCGCGAGCGCCGTCTGGAGCCTGGCGTCGAGCCGTTCGCTGAGGGCCTGGCCGCGGCTGGGCACGCCGAGGGCCGTGGCGATCTCGGTCACGAGCTCGCCGGTGGTGTCGAGCCGGCGCTCGCCGGAGATCACGACGACGGCGATGCCCGCGTCGCGCAACTGCTGGCGCACCTCCTTCGGGCCGATGGTGGTGTCGGTGAGCACGACGGTCGGCGCGAGCTCGAGGATCGCCTCGGCGTTGAGCGTGTGCCCTGCCTTGGTGACGACGGGCAGATCCTCGGTGCCGGGGAAGTCCGTGGAGGAGTCGCGACCGACGACGCGGTCGCCCAACCCGAGCGCGAACACGGTCGACGAGATGGTGCCGGAGATGTCGATCGGCAGGATGCGGGAGACGTCGTCGACGGTGACGGACCGCCCCTCGCTGTCGGTCACGGTGACGGGCAGGGCCGGTGCGGTGTCGTCGGCGACGGGGTCGATCGCGGTGCTGGGCAGGCAGGCGGAGGACTGCCCCTGCACGGCGCGCACGTCGGCCGCGAGGTCGAGGGAGGCGAGCGCAGCGGATGCCGCGGGGCAGTCGTCTGGCGCGCCGGTCGTCGAACCGGGGGCCGCCGTGCTGCCGGGCGTGGTGCACGCGGCGAGGCCGATGGCGAGCACAGCGGCGAGGAGGACGGCGAACGGGCGACGCATAAGGCAAGGCTAACCTAAAAGTTGACGCGCTCTGTCGCGGGCCTCTACTGTCGAGTTGGGCCTGACTTAGCCAAGCCTAACCAAACCCTACCTTCGTCCCGACTGCACAGCGGCACCGCCGGCGCGCCCGTCATGCGCGCCGCGGAGTCCGGAGAGAATCCGTGAACGACACAGCCACAGCCCCCACGGCGAGCAGCCGCCTCCGCGCGCTCGCCGCCGCCTTGATATCGCTCCTCCTCGCCGTGGCAGGACTCACGGTCGCCCAGCCCGCGCTCGCCGCCGACGGCGTGGCCGTGACGGCATCCGTCTCCTCTGCGACCTCCGCGGGCGTGCAGGTGCAGGTGCAGGCGTCGGGGCTCCCCGCTGACGCGACGGGCGCGTACGTCGCGCTCATCGAGACCGGCACCGAGGCGTCGGTCACCGGAAGCGGCGGTTTCGCGGCGATGCAGTGGGTGCGCGGCGTCTCGGCCGGCGCGCTCACGGTGGCTCTCGACGCACCCGCCGAGAAGCTCGATCGGGCGAAGACCTACGAGGTCGTCGTCTGGCGCGAGCACTCCTCGCCCGACGCGACGACGATCTACGCCCGCGGCGGGGTCGCCGTCAGCGCGGCGCAGTGGGATGCCGTGTTCGGCACCGACCCCGGCACCGACCCGGGCACGGACCCCGGCACAAACCCTGGCACCGGTCCCGGCACGGACCCCGGCACCGACCCGGGCACGGGGCCCGGCACCGACCCCGGCACCGTGCCGACGGTCGCTCCGAAGATCACGGTCGCGTCCGCGGTGACCGCCGGTGCTGCCGGGATCACGGCCACCGTCGACGGCACGGACTTCGGCTCTGCCACGGGCGTCTACGCCGCCGTCATCGAGACCGGCACCGAGGCCGCGGTCACCGCCGGCGGCGGGTACGCGGCGATGCAGTACGTGCGCGGCATCGCCGGCGGCACGTTCCGCGTCGCCCTCGTCGCACCCGTTGCCGCGCTCGATCGCACCAAGACCTACGAGGTGCTGGTCTGGACGCAGCACACCCTGCCCACGGCCGCGACGATCCTCGCCCGTGCGGCCGTGCCGATCGGCGCCGCCGAGTGGGACGCCATCCTGCCGGCGCCGGCGGCTCCCTCCATCGAGGTGTTCCTCTCCGACGGCACCACGCCGGCGACGGGCACGGCCCTGAAGGCGGGCGACAAGGTCGTCGTGAAGGGGTCGGGGTACGACCCGACGGCGAACGTGGGCGGTCGTGGTGTGCCGATCCCGTCGAACCTGCCGCAGGGCACGTACGTGGTGTTCGGCAACTTCGCCGACACGTGGCAGCCGTCGAAGGGTGCAGCCTCATCTGCGCGTTCGGTCGGCACGCAGGCCTGGGCGCTCGCCGAGGGCGTGCTGAACCAGGTGCCGTCGCAGTACCAGTCGATGATCCGCGCGCAGTGGGTCGACATCGCGGCCGACGGCACCTTCCAGGCCACGCTCACCCTCAAGGATGCCGCGGCCACTCCGGGCTCCTACGGCGTGTACACCTACGCGGCCGGCGGAGTCGTGAACGCCGACCAGGAGCGCAGCGTGCTCCTCGACTACGGCACCCACGCCTCGATCTCGGCTCCGGTGACGTCGGCGACCGCCACGGGCGGCCTCACCGTCACCGCATCCGCGTCCCGCCTCGGCGGCATCCCCGGCGCCTACGTCGCGCTCATCGAGAAGGGCGCGGAGTCGCAGGTCACGGCAGGGGGCGGGTTCCTCGCGATGCAGTACGTCCGTGCGGTCACCTGGGGTGCATTCTCGGCCGACCTCACGGCGGCCGCCTCCGCGCTCGACGAGACCAAGGCCTACGAGGTCATCGTGTGGCAGCAGCACACGATGCCGTCGGCGTCGACGATCTACGCACGCGGTGACGTGACGATCACTCCGCAGCAGTGGGCGGCGCTCCGCGGCACCACCACCGGGCCGGAGACGCCGACCACCCCGACCACTCCCACCGAGACCGTCCCCGGCGGTTCGCTGCGCTGGGCGATCTCCTCGTCGTTCGTGAACTACATCACCGGCCCGATCGCCAAGGGGGCGATCGACGTGACCGGTGGCGCGACCCGCTCCGGCGGACAGTTCCAGTTCGGACAGGCGACGGGAAGCACGTATGACCGGAACACCGGCCTCGGCACCGTCTCCTATGTCGGCGCCGTGCGCTTCACCGGTCACCAGGGTGTGCTCGATGTGACGATCTCCGCGCCGCAGGTCCGCATCACCTCCGCCGACCGGGCCACCTTGTTCGTCACGAGCGGCGGCGCCCAGGTGTCGTTCGCCACGCTCGACCTGTCGCGCGCGGCGAAGGTCACCGCCAACGGCGCCGTCACCTACGCCGCCGCCCCCGCCGCGCTCACTTCCGAAGGACGCGACCGGGTGCTGCAGGGCTACAGCACCGACCTGAACCCCGTGACGTTCACGATCGGCTCGGCCGCGGCGGCCCCGGCCGGTTCGACGGGCACGGTCGCCGCGGCATCCGTCGTGAAGAAGAAGCCGCTTCCGGCGACCGCCCCGGCGAGTACCGGCATCGAGATCGCCCCCGCCGACCTCGAGGCGCTGCAGACCGGCGGCCAGGCGACGATCACCGCATCCGGATTCCAGCCCGGCGAGAAGGACATCAGGGTCGTCGTGTACTCGACGCCCGTGCTGCTCGGCACGGTGACGGCGGATGCCGGCGGCGTCGCCAGCTGGACCGGCTCCCTGCCGGCGAGCCTGGAGGACGGCGCGCACACGCTCACGCTGCAGGGCTCGGTCGACCGCGGGCTCGCCTTCTCCCTGGCCCGCGCCGCATCGCCCATCGGCGCGTGCACGGTCGAGGGCGCCACGCTGGACTGGGGCTTCAAGGAGTCGTTCCGCACCTACATCGAGGGCATCGCGAAGGGCGGCTGGACGCTCGACGGCGTCGCCTACGAATACCCCGAGTTCGTGTGGACCGGAGGCTCCGGATCGTTCGACGGCGAGTCCGGCGCCGGGCTCGTGACCTACGGGGGCCGCATCGTCTTCACCGGCCACGACGGCGCGCTGAACACGACCCTCTCGAACGTCCGGATCGAACTCGCCGGCGACACCGGCTACATCGTGACCGACATCGCCGGCACGACGCAGGGCGGCGAGACCGTCGACCAGCGCGACGTGCGCTTCGCCGAGTTCTCCGTGGGCGGGGCGACCCCCGTCGACGGCGTGCTGACGATCGACGGAGCAGCGGCGACGCTGACGGACGCGGGAGCGGCCGCCTTCGGCACGTACGCAGCCGGTGAAGCCCTCGACCCGGTCAGCGCCGTGATCCCGGTGGGGACCGGGTGCGGTGCGGCCGTCGAGGAGACGGATGCCGGATCCGCCGCGACCACGCAGGTCACCGCGGTGACGGCTCCGGTCGCCGAATCGGGCGCGCCGATCTGGCCGTGGCTCGTGGGCGGGTTCGTCGTGGTGGCGGCGGCGACCGCGGGCGGCGTGCTGCTCGTCCGCCGCAACCGGGCGGCCGGCGAGAAGGCGGGCGAGACCGTCGACGTGTGACGTCGGTCGACGCCTGAGAACCATCGGGCCGCTCTCCTCGGCACAGGGGGAGGGCGGCCCGATGCCGTCGTGCGCGGCATCCGTCGGGATCCATGTCGAGGAGGGGCTGATGCCGCGGCGCGACGGTGGGACAATGGATGCATGGCCCCCAGCGAGACCCCTCAGACCGTCGATGCGACCGTGCGGCGCGTTCCGCGCTACGGCGTGTTCATGGGCATCGGCGTCGCGGTGGGCGTGCTCGCCGCCGGCATCCTCACCTGGGTCGGCAGCTACGAGGCATCGACGACGCTCGACGTGGTCTACCCGCCCGGTCAGGTGTTCGGGTTCCTGCTGCTGTGGACCGCGCCGATCGGACTCGCCCTCGGCGGGCTGGTCGCCCTGTTGTTCGAGCGTGCCGCACGCCGGCACGACCGCGTGGTGCGCGTGAACCGCGAGACCGTCATCCCGGCCGACGACGAGAACGACTGACCGTTCCCGACTCGGCGCGGAACGCAGGCGCCGGAACGGTTACGCGAGCTCGGCGATGATCGGGCGGATCGCGCCGTCGAAGGCCACCACGTCCCGGCGCAGCCCGTCGGTGACCGCCACCGTCAGAGCGCCGACCCACCAGATGCCGCGTTGCGAGAACGGCAGCACCTGCACGTTCAGCTCGAAGGAGTGGGCGCGGCGGCCGACCTCGCGCTCGAACTCCGCGATCGCGCTCGCGTAGGCGCGGTAGGAGTCGCCGCCGGTGTGGCTCTTGATCGACGCGACGTAGCGGTCGTGCGCGGCATGCGCGTAGTCGAGGACGGATGCCGCGAAGGGAGGGATGGCGGCCGTCAGCTCCTCTGCGCCCGTCGCGGGAAGGGCGACGAGGGTGTCGAATCCGTCGACGAGCTCGAGCGGGACGCCGGAGCGGTGTGCGCGCGGCTCGACCGTCATGTCCCAGTAGTCGCGCCACTGCGCTTCGATCGCGGGCGACGCGTCGACGGCATCCGGCCTCCTGACCGGGAGGTCGCGCAGGCTCGGCAGGTCGTCGGGCACGCGGATGCCGAGCGACTGGCGCAGCGCGAGCGCGACGAGCACCGGAACGCTCGCGTCTTCGCGGATCAGCCACTGCGGCTTGTCGGACATGGCCCCATCGTATGGTGCGGACGAGTCCGGCGGAGGTGAACGGCCGCCCCGGTCGTGCTCGGGGCTCTCTCGACGCCGTTCAGTCTCCGGCGCGGGCGTGGAGCGTGGGCAGCATCCATCCCACCAGCTCGCGGATCGTGTGGCGGAACCGTTCGTCGTCCGGCTCGCCCGCCCATTCCCGCAGGCGGAGCAGCGTGTCGGTGTCTGCCGGATCCAGTCCGTCGAGCAGGAGCTCGATCTCCGACGCCGGCGTCTGCTGCGTGCGCCGTGCTGTCGCGGCGCTGGCCATCGTGACGCCGATCAGCGCCTCGTAGCAGGCGGCCGCGCGCTCGACCGTGAGCCCGAGCCGCAGGAACTGGGCGAGGAGCGCGTTGACCATGCCCACCATCTGCGCCCAGGGCCGCGACTCGGGGCGAGCGGGTATCGCGTCCGGGTGCACGATGAGCAGCTCCCGCAGGTCGACGAACAGGGCGACGAGGGCGCCGGCGGGATCGTCGACGTCGGCGAGGCGGGGCACGTGGATGCCGTCGAGCATCCGCGACACCGCGGCGTCGGCGATCTCCTCGATCGAGTCGAAATAGGAGTACAGGGTCGACGAGCGCACGTCGAGCCTCCGTGCCAGGGAACGCGTCGAGAGCGCGGCGAACCCCTCCTCGGCGATCACGGCCACTGCGGCGTCGATCACGGCGTCGACCGTGAGCTTGCGCGGCCGGCCTCGGGGAGCGGGGGCGGGGTCGGATGTCACGCCCCCACTTTACAGATCGGGCGATCGGAATATTATTTAGATCACCCGATCGAAAAGGAGCTGAGCGATGGAGCTCGTCCGACTGATTCTGTTGACACGCGGAGCAGTGGTGTCCGCCGTCCGCCGTGCCCTGCTGCGCTCGTCGCGGCATCCGCTCGTGCCGGAGGGATGGTCCGACCCGGTCGGCGACCACGCCGTCGGCGTGCGCGACGCGGTGATCGCCGACCTCGGACCGGACGCGACGCACGGGGTGATCCGTGTCTGGTACCCGGCCGTGGCGGGCGCGGGCGGGCAGCCGCGGGCGTACTCCGGCGACACCCGTGAGCAGGAGACGATGGTGCGGGGGCTCCGGTCGCTGCTCTCCGCTCGGGGAGCACGCGCCCTCGGCGCTCGGCGCACGGCGTCGCTCCCTGATGCGGCCATCGCCGTGGCCGACGCCCCGGTCGTGGTCTTCTCCCACGGCTTCACCGGATTCGTGGGGCAGAACACCCATCTCTGCGAGGATCTGGCGTCCACCGGCTACGTCGTGGTCTCGGTGGCCTACCCCGGCGCAGCCACGGCGATCGCCGCGCCGGACGGATCCGCGTCTGTGATGACGGCGGCCGACCGCCGCCGCCTCCTCTCGGCGGAGTTCGCGCGCACGATGCTCGCGCTGCTGCGGGCCCGATCCGTCGACGATGAGGACGCCGCTCTTGCCCGTGCTGCCGACGTCGACTCCCTCGACCGCGAGAACGCCCGGTGGACCGGCCACCTCACCGCGGTGCTCGACGCGCTCGTCCCCGCGGAGGAGCGCGCGCGCAGGCTGGACGAGCGCACCGCCCGCGTGCTGGACGCGGCCGACTGGTCGCGGCTCGCCCTCGTCGGCATGTCCTTCGGCGGATCCACCAGTGCGAACGTCGCCCAGACCGACCGGAGGGTCGCGGCGGCCGTCAATCTCGACGGGCTGCAGCAGGGAGAGCTGCTGCGCCTCCGCGACGCCCGCGTGCCGATGCTCGTCATGTCCTCGGCGGGGTCGGTACTGCACTCGGGACGCACGGTGACCGATCTGCACTACGCGGCACCCGGTTCGAGCGCCGGGGTGCGGCGCGTGCTCGTGCCCGAGGCGCGGCACTACGCGTTCACCGACCTCGTCGAGGTCGGGGCGGGGCCGGCGCGTCGGCTCCTCGGCCTCGGCACGATCGCGCCGCAGCGAATGCTCGCGCTGGTCTCCGAGACGGTCAGGGACTTCCTGTCCTCCGCGCTCCGCCCTGCTGTCGCGGCCGGTGCCCTCGACGCCGGCACCGGGGAGGCGGGACGATGAGGCTCGACGAGTACGCGCGCCGGGACGCGACGGAGCTGGCCGCGCTCGTGCGCGCGGGCGAGGTGCTCCCCGCCGAGCTGGCCGCCTGCGCGGCGACCGCTGCGGAGACCGTGGACCCCGCCCTCAACGCCCTCGTCTGGCCGCTCGACCCCGACGCGCCATGGACGCCAGGCGCGCCGTTCTCCGGCGTGCCGGTGCTGAGCAAGTCCGGTCACGGCATGCGCGGCGGACCGCTCGGCGCCGGCTCGCGGCTGCTGCAGGGGATGACCGTGCCGGAGGACGATGTGTTCTCCGCGCGGATCCGCGCTGCTGGCGTCGCCGTGGTCGGGGCGACGGCTGCTCCGGAGTTCGGCCTGTACGCGGTGACCGAGTCGCGGCTGTACGGCGCCACCCGCAACCCGTGGGACCTCACCCGCTCGCCGGGCGGGTCGAGCGGCGGGGCCTCGGCCGCCGTGGCTGCGGGCATCGTCCCCGTGGCGACGAGCGGCGACGGGGGCGGGTCCATCCGCACGCCCGCGCACTGCACGGGGACGTTCGGGCTCAAGCCGAGCCGCGGGCGCACGCCGTTCGAGGCGAACCACTTCTTCAACCTCTCGGTCAACCACGTCACGACCCGCACGGTCCGCGACTCCGCGGCGTTCCTCGACGCCACCTCCGGGGCGTACGCGGGTGCCCGGTACCTGATCGCGCCGCCGGACCGGCCCTTCGCCGACGAGGTGGGCGCCGATCCCGGACGGCTCCGGATCGGCGTCGCGACGACCCTCGACGGGTTCACGGCTGCGGACGCGGCCTGCACGGATGCCGTGCACCGCACAGCGGCGCTGCTGGCCGAGCTCGGGCATGAGGTGTCCGATGCCGCCCCGTCCCTGTCGTGGACAGCGTTCTTCGATGCCTTCCTCCGTGCCTGGACCCATTCCCTCCCGTGGTCGATCGCGCGCATCGAGCGGGCGACCGGCCTCGTGGCAGGGCCGGAGCAGCTGGAAGTCATGACCGAGCGCTACCGGCGTCTGGGCGAGACGGTCACGGTGGCCGATCTCCTCGACGCCGACCAGGTCTTCCGTGCGGCGGGTCGCGCGGTCGACGAGTACTTCGAGACGTTCGACGTGTGGCTGACGCCCGTCGCGGTGACCCAGGCCCCGCGGATCGGCGTGTTTGACCCGTCCGGCACCGAGGAATCGGCGGTCGAGTACTCGCTGCGCGTCCTGCGCGACTACTCGGCGTTCACGCCCCTGCTGAACGTCACCGGTCACCCCGCGGCCTCGGTGCCCGTGGTCCACGGGGCCGACGGCATCCCGGTGGGCGTGCAGCTCGTGGGCGGCGCAGCGGGCGAGGCAGGTCTGCTGCGGCTCTGCGCCCAACTGGAGGAGGCGAGCCCCTGGCGGGGCCGAACGCCCCCCGTGTGGGCGGGCGCCGCCGCGGACGGAGGGCTCTCGTGACCGGCGTCCCGCGTCCGCACGGCGGGCGCGACGGCTGGGGGCTGCTGACCGGAGCCGCGCTCGTGCTGGCCTTCAGCGCGGTCGGCTTCCTCGTGCAGACGTTCGGCGTGTTCGCCGCGGCGATCGAGACGGAGTTCGGCTGGACACGCACCGAGACCTACGGCGTGCTGGCCGTGTCGACGCTGCTGGCGCCGGTCCTCATCCCGGTGACCGGGTGGGCCTCCGACCGGTTCCGCGTGCGCGTGCTCGTGCTGTCGGCCCTCACGGTGGAGGTCGTGTGCCTGCTGGCGATCGGCCTCCTCCCCGTCGGGCGCCTCGGATTCTCGGTGCTGTTCCTGCTGACGTACGCGGCGAGCTTCGGTGCGAGCGCGGTGCCCCTCGCCAAGGCCGTCGGCGTCGCGTTCTCGGCGCATCGGGGTGCGGCGCTCGGCCTGCTCTTCGCCGGCGCCTGCCTCGGGGCGATCGCGAACCCGCTCATCGCCGGAGCTCTCGTCTCCGCCGTCGGATGGCAGGGCGCGTTCGTCGCCCTCGGCGCGCAGACCGCGCTCCTCGCGGCCGTGCCGGCCCTGATCCTCATCCGTCCCGGCCGTCAGGACCTCACGCCCACGACGTCGACCGCCGCCGTCCCTGCGCGCCCGGCGGGCTGGGGAACGCTGTTCCGCGCGCGGGCGCTGCCGGTGATCCTCGGCTGGGCCTTCTTCGCGGCGCTCGGCTACGGCGGGATCCAGGGGCATCTGGTGCCCCTCCTGGAGGAGCGGATGCACGCCGAGGCGCAGGCCGTCGTGGGGCAGAGCCTGCTCGGCGTGGGGTTGCTCGTGGGCAACCTCACCGCGGGGCTCCTCCTCGACCGCATCCCGACCCGCACCCTCGCCAGCCTCATGCTCGCCCTGCCCGTCGCGGCGCTGCTCGCGCTGGCCGTGGCGCCGTCCGGTCCGGGTGAAAGATCGCACCAGCGCGATGCGGTCGAACACGTGTTCGATACGATGGGTTCATGCCCGACCGCTCGACCCCTGT
>JAGIAK010000100.1 GCA_017744855.1 Microbacterium sp. | reverse complement strand
GTCGCTCATCGACGGACTGAGCTTCAGCCTGCCGCCGAACGGCATCGTCGGCGTCATCGGCCCGAACGGCGTCGGCAAGACCACGCTGTTCAAGACGATCGTCGGACTCGAGCCGCTCGACGGCGGCGACCTGAAGATCGGCGAGACCGTCAAGATCAGCTACGTCGACCAGTCTCGCTCGAACATCGATCCCAACAAGACGCTGTGGGAGGTCGTCTCCGACGGCCTCGACTTCATCACCGTCGGCAAGACCGAGATCCCGTCCCGGGCCTACGTCTCCAAGTTCGGCTTCAAGGGTCCCGACCAGCAGAAGAAGGCCGGTGTGCTCTCCGGTGGTGAGCGCAACCGCCTGAACCTCGCGCTGACCCTCAAGGAGGGCGGCAACCTGCTGCTCCTCGACGAGCCGACCAACGACCTCGACGTCGAGACCCTCAGCTCGCTGGAGAACGCGCTTCTCGAGTTCCCCGGCTGCGCCGTGGTCATCACCCACGACCGGTGGTTCCTCGACCGCATCGCCACGCACATCCTCGCCTACGAGGGCACGGATGAGAAGCCCGACCAGTGGTACTGGTTCGAGGGCAACTTCGAGGCCTACGAGCAGAACAAGATCGAGCGCCTCGGCCCGGATGCGGCCAAGCCGCACCGGTCGACGCACCGCAAGCTGACTCGTGACTGACGCGCCGTCGACAGGGAACGCAGCCGAGGAGCCACAGGTGCCTCGGCTGCACATCCCGATCCAGCTCCGCTGGGGCGATCTGGATGCGTTCAACCACGTCAACAACACCTCGATGCTGAAGCTGCTCGAGGAGGCGCGTGTCCGTGCGTTCTGGCGCGCGGGCCCCGGCGAGGAGGCACCGTCCACAGCGGTCCTCGACTCGGGCATCGAGGAGGGCATCCTCACCCTCATCGCTCGCCAGGAGATCGAGTACCTGGCACCGGTGCCGTACCAGAGGCGACCTCTCGAGGTGCAGATGTGGTTCGGCAAGCTCGGCGGTTCCAGCGTCGAGGTCTGTTACGAGGTGCACAACGACCCGGCCGCCGAGCCGCGCGAGATCTATGCACGGTCGACCGCGGTGATCGTGCTGGTGGATGCGCGCACGGGGCGCCCGACCCGTCTCACCCAGGAGATGCGCGACGCCTGGGAGCCGTACACCGGCCCGTCGATCGAGTACGCCCACCGCTGACGGCGATCCGACCCGGTGGACGCCGCGCGACGGTGTCTGCCGGGACCGCAGCGTGCATCGGCTCAGTTCTCCGACGGCACCCGGATCATGATCTCCTGGGCGACCGTGGCCACGAGCACCCCGTCGCGGGTGTAGATGCGACCCTGCGCGAGACCACGACCGCCTCGGGCGTTCGGCGACTCCTGCACGTACAGCAGCCAGTCGTCCACACGCGCGGGACGATGCCACCACATCGCATGGTCGAGGCTCGCGACCTTGAGGCCGGGGAGCGCCCAGAAGACGCCATGCGCGCGCAGGATCGACTCCTGGATCGTCATGTCGCTGAGGTACGCGAGCGCCGCGCGGTGGAGTCGCTGATCGTCGGGCAGCGGCGCCCGCAGCCGCATCCAGACGCCCTGGTGCGGCACCTGGGCATCGTCGCTCGGCAGGAAGAGCGGGGAGTCGATATGGCGGACGTCTGCGGCACGGTCGCTCAGCATCCGCTTCGTCCCCGCGGGCAGGCCCTCGACCCTGTCCTCGTCGGGCAGGAGCTTCTCCGGGTCGGGGATGTCGGTGGGCATCGGAACCGCGTGGTCGACGCCGGGGTCGTCGTCCTGGAAGGACGCGATCATCGAGAAGATCGGCACCCCGTTCTGATACGCCTGGGTGCGCCGCGTGGAGAACGAGCGTCCGTCATGGATGCGGTCGACCGCGATCGTGATGCCCTGCGAAGCGTCGCCCGGCCGCAGGAAGTACCCGTGCATCGAGTGCACGGCACGGTTCTCCGGCATGGTGCGCTCGGCGGCGATGAGGGTCTGCGCGAGCACCTGACCGCCGTAGATGCGTCCGCTCGGCATGGGATGCGAACGACCTATGAAGATGTCCTCGGTCGTGCGCGCCTGCGTCGTGTCGAGGTCGAGCACCGAGAGCAGTTGCTCGACGGTACGGAGCGCGTGTGCGTCGGCGGTCATGGTGTCCTCTCCGCGACTGCCCTCGCCGCGTTGCTAGTTTAGAGGGCGTGCCCCACCCCCTCCTGCTCGCGGATCCCGAGACCGCCAAGGACGTCCTGACCTTCGTAGGCCGCGCCGCCCGCATCACTGACGAGGGGGTGCGGCTGCAAGCCGCACAGGGTGTGCTCGCGCTCACCACCGCGGCCCTCGCCCCTCACGGCCTGTTCGATCAGACCCCGACGGTCCTCGCGATGCGGATCGTCCACGCGGATCCCGAGTTGGCGTGCGACCTCGTGGTCGATTCCCTGTCCCCGAGTGAGAACGATCGGGCGCTGACCCTCCCCGACACGGGCATGTCGCCCGCCTGGGCGGGGATCGCGCCGCCGCGGGGTGGCTGGGAGACGACGGGCACGCTCACGGCATCCGTCATCGCCCAGCGTGCACAGTGGGGCATCAGCGCCGTTGCGCACGGCACCGCGCCCGGTGCGGGGGAGGAGGCCGTCAGGGCTCTCCGTGCCGCGATCTGGGGCGCGCCAGACGAGGAACTGGCCGGCCTCCCGCGCGGAGTCGCCTTCGCGGCCGACGCGCTCGGCTTCGTGTCCGGAGAAGAGCAGGTGCCGGTGATGACCTCCGGACGCTGGACGCGACTCGCATTCCGTCGTGGGCATGTGCTCGCGCGCGGGCCGGTGGCCTCCGGTCTCACGCCGGTGCGAGACACCGGCGCCTGAGCGCTCAGCCGGCGGCCGCGCGTCCCGCCTGACGTCCGGAGAAGAGACACCCGCCGAGGAACGTGCCCTCCAGCGCCCGGTAGCCGTGCACGCCGCCGCCGCCGAAGCCGCTGGCCTCACCCGCCGCGTACAGGCCGTCGATCGGCGTACCGTCGGCGCGCAGCGCCCTGCCGTCGAGATCAGTGTTGATGCCGCCGAGAGACTTCCGGGTCAGCACGTGCAGCTTCACGGCGATCATCGGACCGGCGGCAGGGTCCTGCAGGCGGTGCGGCGCCGCCGTGCGGATGAGACGGTCGCCGCGATACGCGCGCATCGATCGGAGCATGCCGATCTGGGAATCCTTCGTGAACTCGTTGTCCAACTCCCGGTCGCGGGCCACGATCTCCCTACGCACACGGCCGATGTCGAGGAGCTCTCCACCCGGATGCCGGTGCATCTGCTCCAGCAGCGACTCCAGGTCGTTCTCGACGATGAAGTCCTCTCCCTCGTCCAGGAACGCCTGCACGGGCCCCGTCGGCCCCTTCGCGAGCCGTGACTTCAGGAGCAGCCCGACGTCCTTGCCCGTGAGATCCGGATTCTGCTCGCTGCCGGAGAGCGCGAACTCCTTCTCCACGATCTGCCTCGACGCGATGAACCAGGAGTGGTCATGGCCGGTCGTACGCAGGTGCTCCAGCGTGCCCAGCGTGTCGAACCCCGGGTACAGCGGCACGGGCAGCCTGGCACCGGTCGCATCGAGCCACAGCGACGAGGGACCGGGCAGGATGCGGATGCCGTGCGATGGCCACACCGGATCCCAGTTGCGGATGCCCTCGACGTAGTGCCACATGCGGTCGCCGTTGATGAGCCGCGCTCCCGCAGCGTCGCTCACGGCGTGCATCGACCCGTCGACGTAGGCGGGAACCCCGGTGAGCATGTGCTCCGGCGCGGCGCCGAGCCGTTCCGGCCAGAAGGCGCGGACGAGGTCGTGGTTGCCGCCGATACCGCCGGAAGCCACGACGGTGGCGCCGGCACGGATCTCGAAGTCGCCGATCTCGTCGCGCGAGGACGGCTGTCCACGCTCGGCGGGGCTCGTCGCGAGGATGCGCCCACGAGCGCCCGTCACGACGCCGTCGTCGACGATCAACTCTCCTACCCGGTGGCGGGGGAGCACGGTGGCCCTCCCGTCACGCTCGCCTTGCTCGACGGCCGCGATGAAGGGGGCGACGATGCCCGGTCCCGTGCCCCAGGTGATGTGGAAGCGGGGAACGGAGTTCCCTGGGCCTAGGGCGCCATAACCGCCGCGCTCGGCCCATCCGACGACGGGGAAGAACCCCACGCCGCGCTCTCGGAGCCACGCGCGCTTCTCACCAGCGGCGAACTGCAGGTACGCCTCGGCCCAGCGCCGCGGCCACTCGTCCTCCGGACGGTCGAACCCTGCGGTGCCGAACCAGTCCTGCGTCGCGAGCTCCAGCGAGTCTCTGATGCCCATCCGCCGCTGCTCGGGCGAGTCGACGAAGAACAGACCGCCGAACGACCACCAGGCCTGACCGCCGAGGTTCGTGCGCGGTTCCTGGTCGACGAGGACGACTCGCCGTCCGGCATCCAGAGCCTCCGCCGCCGCGACGAGGCCGGAGAGGCCCCACCCGATGACCAGCACGTCTGTGGACAGGGGCGTTGTCGTCATGATCTCTCCGTGTTCCTCGTCATCGTCGACGGAAGGTGGTGCTACTCCTGACCCGACCGGGTCTCGAGCGTGGGTCGTCCCGCCGCTGCGGGACCGATGCCAGACGGCTCGAACGTGTTCACCATGGCATAGGCGGCCCGCTCGAGGTAGTCCCAGAGCGTGGCCTCGTGCAGAGGCGACAAACCGATCTCGTCGACGGCGGTGCGCATGTGCTGCAACCAACGATCACGGGCGTCGGGGTCGATGTGGAACGGCATGTGCCTCATGCGCAGCCGCGGGTGGCCGCGGGTCTCGCCGTAGGTGGTGGGCCCACCCCAGTACTGCACGAGGAAGAGCGTGAGCCGCTCCGCCGCCGGGCCGAGGTCCTCCTCGGGATACATCGGCTTGAGAACGGGGTCGAGTGCGACCTCGCGATAGAACACCGCGACGAGTCTCACGAACGTCTCGTGACCGCCGATCTCGTCGTAGAACGTCATCGCTGCGGGCTCCCGTCGTCGTCTGCCTTCTTGCGTCGCCAGATGCCCCTGTCGGGCACGACCGGTACGCCGGTCACGGCGTTAGGCCGCGTCTTGGGCGGGTTCGCCCCGCGCACCCGCCGCGCGCCGTCGAGTCCGGTCGGCACGACGTCGGACATGTGCGGGATCGCGATCTCGTTCTCCGTGAGCGCGGCACGCAGGCGTCGCCGAAGCTCCTGAGCCACGTCGTCCTTCGCGTTCGCGCGAGCCTTGATGACGATGCGCACCACGAGCGCGTCTCCGGCGATCGATTCGAGGCCCCACAGCTCGGGCTTCTCGACGATCCGCGTCCGCCACTTCGGGTCCTTGGCGAGGCCCTGGGCCGTCTCCAGCATCACGTGCTCGACGGCTTCGATGTCGGAGTCGGCAGGAACGCCGATATCGATGATCGCGCGGGCCCAGCCCTGCGACATGTTGCCGATGCGCGTGACCTCGCCGTTGCGCACGTACCAGAGCGTGCCGTTCACGTCGCGCACCTGGGTGATCCGCACGCTGACGTACTCGACGACACCGCTGGCGAGACCCAGGTCGACGACGTCGCCGATGCCGATCTGGTCCTCCGCGACGATGAACATGCCGTTCAGCACGTCCTTGACGATGTTCTGCGCGCCGAAACCGAGGCCGGCGCCGACCGCAGCGGTGAGCAGCGTGAGCGAACCGAGAAGGCTGGAGTCGAGGGCGTTCACGGTGAGCACGATCGCGATCACGACGAGCATCACGTTCACGATGTTCTGCAGGATCGTGCCGAGCGTGCGGGTGCGCTGCACGAGCCGCATATCGGCGAGGGGGGAGCGCTCCAACGCCTGCGTGTCGTCGACCGCTGCCTTGTTCTTGGCGCTGTCGACGATGCGGTGCACGACCCGCCGGATCACCACGCGCAGGGCGAGGGCGATGAGCACGCAGGCCACGATGATGATCGCGACGTGCAGCGCTTTCATGCCGACATCGCCGAGCACTGCGAACAGCGTCTTGAGCCAGTCGGGGAGAGGAGCGTCGGTCGGGGGAGCGGACGTCTGGGAGGGGATCATCATCGCCTCCGATACTAACGATCAGGCCTCTGCGCGGGCTGGACGCACCGCGGCAGAGGCCTGAACGAGGACGGGTCGATCAGTCGTCGGCGTCGCGCGACTGCGCGGCGAGCGCACGCTCCACGTCGGCGAGGTTCTCCAGCACGAGTCGGCGCAGCGCGGGCGCCGCGGACTGGTTCTCGGACAGCCAGGTGCGCGTGGCGTCGCGCAGGGCGACGTTCGCCAGCGCGGTCGGGAACAGGCCGACGACAAGGTACTGGGCGATCTGGTACGTGCGGGACTCCCAGATGGGAAGCAGCATGTCGAAGTACGGCTGCACGAACTCGGAGAGCACCTCGACACCTGCCGGGTGCACGAAGCCGAGCGCCGCGGACCGGACGATCGTGTTCGGGGCGTCATCGCGCTCGACGAGCGAGGCCCAGGCCGCCTTCTTCGACGCGAGGTCGGGCAGCGCGGCACGGGCCTGAGCGGCGAACTCCCCGCCCTTCGCGGTGTTGTCGGCGGCGAGCGCCGCATCGATGGTCGCCGCGTCGGTCGCGCCGATCGTGGCGAGCCCGACGAGCAGCTGCCAGTTCAGGTCGGCGTCGATCTCGAGCCCCGGGAGGGTCTCCTCGCCGGAGCGCAGACGGCCGATGATTCCGGCGTGCTCCGGCGTGACCAGCGCGTTGGCGAAGGCGGTGACGAACTGCAGCTGGCTGTCGCTGCCCGCCTCGGCGCCCTCGGCGAGAGCCCAGAGGCCGTCGGCGATCTTCTGGCGCGCGGCGAGGCGGTTCTCCGGCGTGACGTACAGCGTCGCCGCCGTGCGCAGCTGCGCGAGAGTCGTGCGCACCGTGGTCGACTCGGTCTCGCGGCCGATGTTGCCGAGCACGAGGTCGATGTAGTCGGACGCCGCGCTCTCGGCGTCGCGGGTCTGATCCCACGCCGCGCCCCACACCAGCGACCGGGCCAGCGGGTCGTCGATGTCGGCGAGGTGAGCGATCGCGGTGGCGAGCGACTTCTCGTCGAGACGGATCTTCGCGTAGGCGAGGTCGTTGTCGTTGAGGAGCACGAGGTCGGGGCGCGTGAGGCCGTGCAGCTCGGGCACCTCGGTGCGGTCGCCGTCGACGTCGATCTCCGCGTAGTGCGTGCGCACGAGCGCCCCGCCCTGCAGAGTGTAGAAGCCGATGCCGAGGCGGTGCGGGCGGATCGTGGGGTAGTCGGCCGGCGCGGTCTGGGTCACGGCGAACCGCGAGATAGTACCGTCGTTGTTCTCGGCGATGACCGGCTCGAGCGTGTTCACGCCGGCGGTCTCCAGCCACTTCTTCGACCAGGTGCTGAGGTCGCGGCCGCTGGTGGCCTCGAGCTCGGTGAGCAGGTCGCTGAGCTCGGTGTTGCCCCAGGAGTGCTTCTGGAAGTACTGCGAGACGCCGGCGAAGAACGCCTCGATACCCACCCAGGCGGCGAGCTGCTTGAGCACCGACCCGCCCTTGGCGTAGGTGATGCCGTCGAAGTTGACCTGCACGTCCTCGAGGTCGTTGATCTCGGCGACGATGGGGTGCGTCGAGGGGAGCTGGTCCTGGCGGTACGCCCAGGTCTTCTCCATCGCGTTGAACGTGGTCCACGCCTCGGTCCACTCGGTGGCCTCTGCGGTGGCGATCGTCGACGCCCACTCGGCGAACGACTCGTTCAGCCAGAGGTCGTTCCACCACTTCATGGTGACGAGGTCGCCGAACCACATGTGGGCGAGCTCGTGCAGGATCGTGACGACGCGACGCTCCTTGACGGCATCCGTCACCTTGCTGCGGAACACGTAGGTCTCGGTGAAGGTGACCGCGCCCGCGTTCTCCATCGCGCCGGCGTTGAACTCCGGAACGAACAGCTGGTCGTACTTGGCGAACGGGTACGGGACACCGAACTTCGACTCGAAGTAGGCGAAGCCCTCACGGGTCTTGTCGAAGATGTAGTCGGCGTCGAGGTGCTGCCACAGGCTCTTTCGGCCGTACACGCCGAGGGGGACGACGCGGCCGGAGGCGCTGGTCAGCTCGGAGAAGGTGGACTCGTAAGGGCCGGCGACGAGCGCCGTGATGTACGAGGAGATGCGCGGCGTCGGCTCGAAGCCCCAGGTGGCGACGGCGTTGTCGTCGTGCACGATGGGCTCGGGCGTCGGGGAGTTGGAGACGACCTTCCACGACGACGGCGCCGTGACGGTGAACTGGAACGTCGCCTTGAGGTCGGGCTGCTCGAACACGGCGAACACACGGCGGGAATCGGGCACCTCGAACTGGGAGTAGAGGTAGACCTCGCCGTCGACAGGGTCGACGAACCGGTGCAGGCCCTCGCCGGTGTTCGTGTACAGGCAGTCGGCGTCGACGACGAGCACGTTCTCGGCCTGCAGGTTCGTCAGCGCGATGCGCGAGTCGGCGAACACCTCGCTCGGGTCGAGCTGCTCGCCGTTGAGCGAGATCTCGCGCACCTCGCGCGCGATGAGGTCGATGAAGGTGAAGCTCTCGGGCGTGGCGGTGAAGCGCACGACGCTGCGAGAGCCGAAGACCTCTGCACCCTTCGTCAGGTCGAGGGCGACTTCGTACGACTGGGTGTCGATGACGTCGCGGCGCTCCTGCGCTTCGATGCGGGTGAGGTTCTCTCCAGGCACAGCTGTACTCCCAGGGGTGAGGGGACGTCGCCGGGGTCTGGCGCAGTTGGCGCCGACGGCAACCATGACAGCCTACGCCAGGACAGTGCGACGTCCAGCCCACGCAAAGGGTTCACCCGGGGAGAGTGAAAGGATGGAGGGGTGACTGCGAACGATTCGAGTGTCGTCCCCTTTGCCTCTGCCGCCGCCGCGAGCGGCGACCCGATCGTCACGACCCCCGTGGCCTACGACGCGATCCTCCTGGCCGGATTCGGCGGCCCCGAGGGGCAGGATGACGTCATCCCCTTCCTCCGTAACGTGACGCGCGGGCGCGGCATCCCCGACGAGCGTCTCGAGGAGGTGGCCCACCACTACCGGCACTTCGGCGGAGTGAGCCCGATCAACGGGCAGAACAAGGCGCTGAAGGCCGCGCTCGAGGCCGAACTCGCCGCGCGTGGCATCGACCTCCCCGTCTACTGGGGCAACCGCAACTGGACCCCGTACCTCGAGGACGTCGTCGCCGACGCCTCGGCGCACGGTCACTCCACGCTCCTCGCCTTCGCCACGAGCGCGTACAGCTCCTTCTCCAGCTGCCGCCAGTACCGCGAGGACTTCGCACGCGTTCTCGAGGACACCGGCCTCGGCGACACCGTCACGATCGACAAGATCCGTCCGTTCTACGACCACCCCGGCTTCGTCGAGGCGTTCGAGCGCGGCGTGCGCGAGGCGATCGAGGGATTCCTCGCCGAGGGCATCGCGGCCGCCGACGTGCAGATCCTCTTCTCCACCCACAGCATCCCGACCGCGGATGCCGAGCGCTCGGGCGCCCGCGACATCGACTGGGGTCACGGCGGCGCCTACGCCGCACAGCACGAGGCCGTCGCGGCCTGGGTGATGGACCGGGTGGCGGCCGTCCTCCCCGCAGCGGCGGAGGTGCACTGGGAGCTCGTCTACCAGTCGCGCTCCGGCCCCGCGTCGCAGCCATGGCTCGAGCCCGACGTCTGCGACGTGATCGGCGAGCTTCCGGCACGCGGCCGCAAGGCCGTCGCGGTGGTGCCGGTCGGTTTCATGAGCGACCACATGGAGGTGCTCTGGGATCTCGACACCGAGGCGGCGGAGGCCGCGGAGGAGGCGGGTCTCGGATTCGTGCGCACGCCAACCCCCGGTGTGTCGCCCGCGTTCGTCGCCGGGATCGTCGATCTCATCCAGGAGCGCCTGGAGGGACGCCCGCTCGGGGAGCGCAAGGCGGTGACGGCTCTCGGCGGCAGCTTCGACGTATGCCGTCCCGGCTGCTGTGAGAACGTACGCGCGGGGTTCAAGCCCGCGGCCGCCGGCATCGCCCCCTGATCGCTCACGTCGTCCGAGGCGCTCAATAGGATGGGAGCCATGCGCATCCACATCGCCACCGACCACGCCGGCCTCGACTTCTCGACCCAGCTGCAGGAGTACCTGCGTGCGCAGGGCCACGAGGTCACCGATCACGGTCCCGTGGAGTACGACGCGCTCGACGATTACCCGGCCTTCTGCATCCGCGCGGCGCAGGCCGTCGTGGCCGATCAGGCCGCTGGGGTCGAGGCGCTCGGCATCGTCTTCGGAGGATCGGGCAACGGCGAGCAGATCGCGGCCAACAAGGTGCACGGCATCCGTGCCGCCCTGGTCTGGAACGTCTCGACCGCCGAGCTCGCCCGCGAGCACAACGATGCCAACGTCATCTCCATCGGTGCGCGTCAGCACACCTTCGACGAGGTGACGACGTTCATCGACACGTTCATCGCGACGCCGTTCACGAACGAGGAGCGCCACGTGCGTCGGATCGGTCAGATCGCCGACTTCGAACGCGACGGCTCGCTGCTCCCGGATCCGCGGGCCTGACATGCCCGAGGGGCATTCCGTCCACCGGATCGCACGGCAGTTCGACCGCAACTTCATCGGCAAGACCCTGCGCGCGTCCAGCCCGCAGGGCCGTTTCGCCGAGGGAGCGGCCGTGCTCGACGGCCGTGAGGCGCTGAGCGTCCAGGCCGTCGGCAAGCAGATGTTCCTCGAGGCCGAGGGCGACCTCTGGCTCAGGGTGCATCTCGGCTTGTACGGCGCGTGGGACGTCGCAGGGGAGATCCT